>DASYKS010000099.1:0-143859 GCA_035995205.1 Thermoanaerobaculia bacterium | reverse complement strand
AACTCTCCAACTTGTCCATCGTGGACCTTCCTTTCGCGTGCTTGGCGGCTCACGATCGGAAGTCTCTGCGATGGACACCTACGGAATCGTCAAACTTCTACTGCCTCCCCGGCAGAGCCGGGGGAACTCTCAACGGATTAGCTCCGCGCTGATCGACGGCCGCTATAGTCGCTAGCTCTACGAGTAGTTGAACAAGGTAGTTATGATTGTTCTTGATCGCTGCATGGAGTACCGCCGCCCTAAGTCGTGCATAGCGAATGTTTCGCCTCCCAACTGTGGTTGTGATCGCCGCCGGTACCCGATCATCAAAGGCAAGCTGAAAGAGTTGATCACCATCATCGAGCTTGTGTAGAAGACCTGGAAGCGCCCGCGCAGCATACACAGACGAGTCCTGGCGAGCTGACAGATTGTCAGCGACACGGCGTAGCGCGTCTGGAAGGGAGGAATACCGCTCACGTACCAACGTCTCCGTGGGTTCATCCCGAAACATCAGTCCTTGATTCGTCCGCTCCAGCAATGGGCTTAGGTCGGCAGCAAAACTCTCTACTGCACTTAATACTAACCCGTGAGCTCCTGCATAATCATCAAGCGGTACCGGTGGGGGCAACACGGCGAGCCCCGCCAAGAATAAATCGATGCCCTTTGGTGGATAGCCTCGCTGCCAGGCTGTGGCGACCGCATCATCGATTCGCTGTTGAATCAGGTCATCCAATTGAACCTTCTTGTTGATCTCGGATTCGTCAAGAAGACCCCGACCGCTCTTGACGAGATGCTCCAGTACGCGTGGATTTCCTCCCGATCGCGCGTGTGCTACCGTGATTTCTCCTTGAGAAACACGAGGTAGGCGTGGTCGTAAGTATGCTTCTGTTTCGTCCAGTGAGAAGGGACGAAGCGGGAACTCCTCAAGCGGTACACCAGTTGAAGGTCTGCGCTCAGTTCGGCATGAAACTACCAGCGTGAACCCGGCAAGCGGCTTGAGCTGGAAGCTCTTTAGAAGGAGAATTGGAAATGCATCTTCGCTCCGCTCCTCTGCGATCAAGGCCGCGTTGTCGATCGCATCTAGGAAGAGCGTAACTCCTTGTCCCGGAGTCGCAATATTGAGCATCTTCACACTTTGTTCGAGCCGTCGCCTAAACGTAGTCAGGAGAGTTTGAGTATCTGTACTGCCAGGTAGAATGGGATCACACAACCCACGGAAGGCAAGTGTGTTTGCGATATGAATAAGTCCACGCTTGGCTAAGTGGCGAGCGTCCTCAGGCGAACGATAAGCACCGCCGCCGAAGCAATCAAAGAAGACTGCTTCACCCTCATTGCGCATCGCACTGGCCAGGCTTGTCATGAAGACTGTTTTCCCAACCCCCCCTGCCGCGTGAATGAGGAGCGGTACCGAGAGCCCAGAGAGGCGGACCAGGGCGGCGGCGAGTTGTTCACGTTCAACAATCTCTCCCACGACTGGGATTGCAGGCTTACATGGCAATAAATCCTCTTGATCGCTCACCTGAAGCGCCGCTAAAATGTCTGTCCTCTTGATGAGATTATGAGGCATCCCGCTACTGCCTGCCTTATCGCGAACCAATTGCCGGAGCTGCCCAAGGCGCGCTGTCGCGAGTGAATCGGTAGTGGCGGACCAATCAACGATTAGGCCTGCAAGTTCATCCTTGGAATGGACGAGGGTACCGGTCAAACCTACAAACCTACACTTCCGAGCGAAGTTCGCGAGCTGTCTTCCATCAAGATCAGAGGCGATTTTGAACTGGTTTGCTTGCCTTTCAACTTCTCCGGAACAAGGCAGCCCCTTGGAAAAGGCCTCTATCGCTTGGAGCAGGGGCAGGTAGATTGGCCTATTTGTTATCAGCTCGAAATCAAGCTTGGCCTCGACTGCCTTTTGTCCGTAGTTCTTGGTGTAATCGTGGTATGCCTTTGCAAATTTTGTAATCGTTTTCTTGGCATCGGCGGCTCGAAAAGCGTCCGTGCTTTTGGCTATCGAGTATTTGAATTGCGCGATTGTCGTGCGCCTGGCTTGTCTGAATTCCACGGAGCCGTAATAGAGAGTAATGTCTGCCACTTCCACAGCGGCCGGGGAAGCTTTCGGCTGGTCGGTTGGAGAAAGACCCTCAACAGCGATTGCAGTGAGATCGCACTCTGGCCATAAGAGCTGCATTGACCTTCGCGCAGTCCATGCCTCGTGGAACTCGTGGCCATCGCGTGAGGCTCTTACCGTATCTACTTTAGACGTGCTTAGAGATGCTGACCTCATAAACCAGCTATACTATCACTCGACGGAGAGCAAGAAGACGTCCAACGAGTCACGCTCTCGACCCGTTTTCCTTCGACGCAGACTGACGCGCTAACAATTCCCGCTCTTCAGACAGCCAGGCGCGAAGCTGCTGTTCGGTCGGCAGTCGGGTCAGATACCGCGAGACGAAAATCTGGTGGTCGAGGTTGCCGGTGGCGTAATGCACCTCTTCCGCATCTTTGTCGGCGCACAGCACGATGCCGACAGGCGGGTTCTCCTCTTTCAGCGAGAGATTCTCGCGCAGATAGTTGAGGTAGAAGTTCATCTGGCCCGCGTCCTCGTGGCCGAACGCTCCGATCTTGAGGTCGATCGCCATGAGGCAACGCAAGCGGCGATGAAAGAAGAGGAGGTCGATGAAATGATGGCGGCCTCCCACGGTGATGCGATATTGCCGTCCCACGAAGGCGAAGTCGCTGCCGAGCTCGAGCAGGAAGTC
Organism: Thermoanaerobaculia bacterium; assembly: GCA_035995205.1. Lineage (GTDB taxonomy): Bacteria > Acidobacteriota > Thermoanaerobaculia > Multivoradales > UBA5704 > DASYKS01. Next base: position 141,127 of record DASYKS010000099.1, on the reverse strand, counting down.
TTGGAGGTGGTGGAGCAAGGCGCTCTCCAGGTCGGCCTCCGAGTACGCAGGTCGTTCCGGCAGGTCGAGGAACTCCAGCACGTAGAGGTCGCGGACATTCGCGGTCGCGATGTCGAGCAGCCGTCCCTGGTTGGCGAGGGCCAGAACGGCCTCGCGGTCGCGCGACAGGCCGGCGCGCTCGAACAGGATCGAATCGCGCTGGCATTTGAGCTCGCGCACGGTCCAGCGGTGAGCGAGAGCCTCACTTGACGTCGATCACGTCCGAGGATCTCCAGCAACTCGTTGAGCGGCTGCCCTTCCCGTTTCGAGACCCAGGTGCGCGGTGAAGCCGCCGTTCTTGTGGATCAGCCGGTCGATGTCCCGCCAGCCGAAGCCGGCGGTCCGAATCAGGCGTTCCCGTCCGGAGCGAGCAGGGTAGCGTCGCGCGAAGCCACCGGAGGCTTCCCCGCGAAGCCACGCAGTTTCGGGGGCGAAGCCACGCAAAACGGGGCTGAAGCAACGCAAAAGCGCCCAAATCGGTCGCTTGGCCAGCGAAGCCACCGAGAAATTCGCGGAAGCCACTGAGAAAATCACTGAAGCCACCGAGTTGAGCGGCGGAGCAACGCTCGGAGTCGGTGAAGCCACGCACTCCGCCGCTGAAGCCACTCACCAAATGGCAAAAATTACCGAGTCGTCCGCCGAAGCCACCGAGGAATGCGCCAAAGTGGCCGGAAAGACTGGTCGTTTCACCGGCGTATCCGGTCGATTGGGGGACTTCAGTGATTTTCTCGGGGACTTCAGTGGTTTTCTCGGGGACTTCAGCGATTTTCTCGGTGGCTTCAGTGAATTTCTCAGTGGCTTCAGCGATTTTCTCAGTGGCTTCAGTGAATTTCTCGGTGGCTTCGGCGTTCCGCTCTGTGGCGGGAGCGTTCGGCGCGGTGGCTTCACCGTTCCGCCGGGTGGCCTCGGCGTTCGTCGCGGCGACTTTACCGTTCCGCCGGGCGGCTTGAGCGCCCCTCGCGTTGGGTCGGGCGGTTTTCTGCGCGGCTTCCGGTCCTCAGAGACCCGCTCCGTCAGACGCGAGAACGCCGTCTTCGATCACACGAAAAGATTGCGCCGCGCCGCGCGGAACCGTCGTTTTTCACCAGGGGACCGAACCGCCCGGAACTCGTTACAATGCTCCCCGTCCATGGGAATCACCGGCAGTCACGGCTCGACCATCGGCTTGGCCGGAGTCCGCCGCGAGGCTTCGACGCGGCCGGGTCGCGCCGTGCCCGCCTTGACCATCCTGCACCACCCGGATCTTTCCCGCGTGGGCGAGGTCGCCCTGCTCGCCGAGATCGTGCACGGCGGCACGGCCCGGCTCGGACGCTTGACGCCGGAGCTCGCCGCTCCCGGGAGCCCGGCCGGCCGGCCGCTTGCCGATCAGCACATCTCGCGCGAGCCGCTGGAGCTGTCCGAAGCTCCCGAGAATTCCGTGCGGATCACCGTCGGAACCAGCAGGACGCGGGTCGAGGCCGACGGCGTGCCGATCGAACGAGAGGCGCTGTTCTCCCGCGAGCGGCTGGTCCGCGGGGTCGTGCTGGAGCTGGCCGAGCGGATCGTCCTGTTGCTTCATTGGCGCACCTCCCTGCCGAGCTTCGAGGCCGAGACGTTCGGCCTGGTCGGCGCGAGCGAGGGGATCGCCCGCGTCCGTTTCGACATTCGCCAGGTGGCCGACCTCGACGTTCCGGTGCTGGTCCGGGGCGACACCGGAACCGGCAAAGAGCTGGTTGCGCATGCCGTCCACACCGCGAGCCGGCGGCGCTCCGGCCCCTTTCTGGGCGTCAATATCGGTTCGATCCCCCCTTCGCTCGCGGCTTCCGAGCTGTTCGGCGCCGTGCGCGGCGCGTTCACCGGCGCGGTCGAGCCGCGCGCCGGGTTCTTTCGCCGGGCCCACGGCGGCACTCTGTTCCTGGACGAGATCGGCGAGGTGAGCGGCGAAGTGCAGGCGATGCTCCTGCGCGTCTTGGAGACCGGGGAGCTGTATTCCGTGGGCAGCCAGTCGGCGCAGCGGGTGGACGTCCGGGTGCTCGCGGCGACCGACTCGAACCTCGAAGCGCGCGCCCGGACGGGCGATTTTCGCGCTCCGCTGCTCCACCGTCTCGGCGGCTACGTGATCTGGCTTCCACCGCTCACCGAACGGCGCGAGGATTTCGGCCGCCTATTCCACCACTTCCTGGCCGAAGAGCTGGCACGGGTCGCCGGGAGCGACGAGAGTCATGGCAGCCAAGGCAATGGCGAGCGAATTCCGGCGGCGCTGGTCGCCCGGCTCGCACGCCACGACTGGCCGGGCAACGTCCGCCAGCTCCGAAACGTCGCGCGCCAGTTGGTGATCGCGAACCGTGGCCGCGACCGGATCGAGGTGACGCCGGCCGTCAATCGGCTGCTCGCCGAGACGCCGACCGCCATTTCGGGCGCGGCGCGCGCGTCCGGCGCTACCCCCCCGCGCCCCCTGGCGCCTCTGGCCCTTCGCAAACGGCGCGGCTCGGAGATTCCGGACGCGGAGGTCGAGAGCGCCCTGCGCGCCCATCGTTTCGACCTGCAAGCGGCCGCCACCGAGCTGGGGATCTCGCGCCCCTCCCTGTACGAACGGATCGCGGCGCACCCGACGCTGCGGACCGCGAGCGATCTGTCCGCGGCCGAGATCTCCGCCGCCTTCGCGGAGTGCGACGGCGATCTCGACGCCATGGTCGACCGGCTCGAAGTGTCGCCGCGCGCGCTCGGACGCCGGCTGCGCGAGATGGGCCTCCTGCCGCGCGGCGCGCCCGAGGCGGGGGCGTGACCGGCAACGACGAGCCGGACGAGCGGGCTTCGACCGCCGGGCGGGTCGGTCCCTACAAGATCCTCTCGCGGCTCGGGGCCGGCGGCATGGGCGAGGTCTTCTTGGCGCTCGACGAGCGGCTCGACCGCCGGGTGGCGCTCAAACGCATCCGCACGACGGGCGACGCCACTCCCGATCGGCGCGAACGGTTCCGGCGCGAAGCGCGGCTCGCGGCGCGGTTGAACCATCCCGCGATCGTTCAGATCTACGACGTGCTGTCCGACGGCGACGACGAGATCCTGGTGTTCGAGTACGTCGAGGGGGCGACGCTGCGGCGGCTGGTGGATTTGACGCCGCTGCCTCCCCGTCGCGTCGCGGCGCTCGGCAAGGACATCGCCGAGGGGCTCGCCGAAGCGCACCGCCAGGGCATCGTCCACCGCGATCTGAAGAGCGAGAACGTGCTGGTAACCGCCGCGGGGCGCGCGAAGGTGGCCGACTTCGGGGTGGCCAAACGCCAGCTCGAAGGGGACGACCTGACCGCGACCGGCATGGTGGTCGGCACCACCCGCTCGATGTCACCCGAGCAGGCGCGCGGCGAGCCGGCGGATTTCCGCTCCGATCTGTTCTCCCTCGGCATCCTGCTCTACGAGGCGCTCGGCGGCCGCTCGCCGTTTGCCGGCGCGAACCAGCTCTCGACCCTCCAGCGCGTCCTGCACCACGATCCCGAGCCGCTCATCCTCGCCGTGCCAGGGGTGCCGCAGGGGTTCGCCGATCTGGTCCATCGACTGCTCGCCAAAGAACCCCACCTGCGCCCGAGGAGCGCCACCGAGGTGGCGACGGCGCTTTCCGCCTGGGCCGAGCCGAGCCCCTCCGGCGACGACCAGCCGACTTGGATCGAGTCGCCGCAGAGCCGCTCCGTCACGGCCCTTACATCGGTACCGGCGGAGGTCTCCGCCGTCCCGTCCAGCCGGACCTTTCCGCCCCGACGGTTGGTCGCGGTGCTCGCCGGGTTGCTGGCGCTCGGCGGCGGCCTCGCGATCTACTTCGCGGTCCAGACACCGCCGCCGCCGCTCGAAGTCGCGGTGCTCGCGCCCGAGATCGGACCGACCGGCAAGGGCCGTCCGGAGGTCGAGCTGCTCGCCGCCGCGGTGCGCGACGCGGCGTTGCGCCAGCTGGGCCAGCTCGAAGGGGTGGCCCCCAAGGCGCCGGAGGAGGTGGACGCGGTCGAAGGTCCGGCCAGCACCGTGGCGCGCGCCGTCGCGGCGACCGATCTGATCGCCTCGCGCCTCGATTGCCGATCGTCGAGCTGCCGCCTGACGCTCCGGCGCATTCGCGGCACGGACGGTTCCCTGCTCGCCGCCGAGAGCCTGGACCTGCCGGTGGAAGACCTCGCACTCGCGAGCCACGCGGTCGCGAGCCAGGTGGCGCGTGCCTTCCCCGAGCGCCGGCCGCGCAAGGGAAGTCCCGAGCTGGGCGCCGAGAGCGCCGACCTCGCCGAGCTGCTGCGTCTTCGCACGGAGCTCTTTGCGCCGGCCGGTCCCGGGCTCGACGAGGTTCTCGTCCGCGCCGCGGCGCTGCGGGCACGGGCGCCGCGCTTCGTCGACGCCTATCTGCTGGAGGCCAACGCCGAGCGGCTCGCCTTCGTCCGCTCCCGGGAGCGGCGCCATCTCGAAGCCGCCTACGACCGCATTGGAGAGGCGCGCAAGATCGACCCGGAAAGCCCGGATTCGTACCGCTTCGAGGTGTTGCTCGCCCTGGCCGGAGGCGAAACGGCGCGGGCGGCGCGAGCGCTCGACGGCTTCGTCGCTCGCGCTCCGGGCGACCCGCGGGCCACAGAGCTCGGCGCGCTGGTCGCCAATGCCCAGGGCAAGCCGCGCGAGGCGCTCGCCAAGCTGCGCGCCGCCGTGCACGACTATCCCTCTCTCCAGCGCCTGCGCAACCTGGCGCTCCTGGAGGCGCAGCAGGGGGAAATCGCGGCGGCGCGGGCGCACCTCGGCCAGCTGTTGCGCGAGGCTCCCAACGACCCGCAGGGGCTCTCGACCTTGGCCGGGCTCGAGTTGGGCAGCGGCGATCCGGCGCGCGCGGAAGTTCTCTATGCCCGGATCGTACGGGCGTCGCCACGCCTGGTGCCGCTCACCAACTTGGGGCTGGCGCGCATGCTGCTCGGCCGGCACGGCCAAGCCGCGGAAAGCTTCGAGCAGGCGAGCCGGCTGGCCCCCGCCAATCCGCTCGTCGCGCTCAATCTCGCCGACGCATTGTCGCTGCTCGGCCGGCGCGCCGAGGCGACCGCCAAGTACGCGCAGGTGGTCACCACGATCTCCAGCGACGCCACGGCGACCGACCCCCAGTACCGCTCGACGCTCGCCCAGGCGCTCGCCCACCTCGGCCGCGGTCCCGAAGCGGTCGAGGCGATTCAAGAGGCGATCCGCCTGGCGCCGAAGAACGCTCAGGTGGCCTACGAGGCGGCGCTGGTCTACGCCCTGCTGGGGGAGGAATCCTCGGCGCTCACCCACGCCCGCCGCGCCTTGGCGCTCGGCTACGAACCGCGATGGTTCGGCTTCCCCTGGTTTGCCGGCTTGCGCGCCCGCGCCGATTTCCAAGCGCTGCTCGCGCGCGGAGCAAGCGCGCCCTGACTTGGGGCTTATAGGTGCCCCGGCGGATCGACCAGGATGGTCGGTTCGTTCGGGATGTCGCCGCGCAGGTGTTCGGACTGTTCGATCTTCAAGTCTACAGTGGCCGGCCAGGGTCCGCCCCGGTCCACTTGGACCGTGAGGGCGACCGTGTTGCCATCCTGCGCGAGCGTGATGTAGTCCGGTTGACCCTTGGGAAACGTGATCCCGGGGTTTGCGAGATCGAATGAGGCGTCGAAGAAGATCGTGTGGGTGCCGTAGTCTTCGACCGTCGCCGTCAAGATCGAGGTGGCCACGCCCAGGGGCGCCTCGGTTAGCTTCACAGCGTAGGCGTACTGGTATTCTTCGCCTGGGTGGACCTTGATGGTAAGAGTGCTCATGATTCATTCCTCCTGAAACTCAGAGTTCAAGAACGCCGGCCTGTCGATCAAACCCGGCGGGTCGACCAGGATCGTCGGATCCACGGTTCCCCCGCCCTTTTCGATGAGCCAGAACTCCGCCCGCTCGCCCGCCGTCGCATCGGTCGCGATCAGGATCGTCACCTGAGTGGTATCCGCTTCGTAGACGCTGATCCCGTGGTGCCGCCCTTTGAACTCGATCGCCGGGCTGTCGAGGGTGAAGTCCTGGGCCGCCAGGATGAGGAAATACCGGCCGGGCTCGGCGATGTCGAGCCGCCGGTGATCGACGTTCCAGCTCAAGCTCTTCGAACGGGTCGGCTGGGGCGTGAAGACCCGAGACGCCTTCACGATCGTGACGACGACGGTCAGGCTGTTGCTCGGATCCGGTCCTTCCAGGCTCATGATCCATCCCTCCGCGCCGGACGGCGCCGCCATATTGAGACTTCAGAGAACGCAGCGCCTCAGACGTTCGGCGGATCGACCAGGATGGTCGGATCGCTGATCGCGCCGTCGGCACGATGGACCAGAAACTCGACGATCTGGGGATATTTGACCCCTTCGTATGGCACGTCGATCGTCACGGTGAAGGAGGCGTCGCTCTGCACCCAGGTCACGTTCTCGGGCTGGCCCTTGGGAAAACCGATCGCCGGGACCGCGAGCTTGAAATCGGTCATGAAGTTCAGGTCGAACGTGCCGTAGTCGGAGATCCTCCCTGCGCGCGTCGCGTCGTTGAACTGGATGTCGGGCGAGGCGTACTGCGTCTCATAGATGAACCGACCCTCAGGGCCGGTATCGATCTGCACGTCGAGAATTCCGGTCAGAGTTTCCACCATCAGGGGCATGGCCATGGCGTTCTCCTTGAGCCTTAGTACTGATTGCCGGTTCGGTTCCGAGCCTGCCGCGTAGGATCTTGGCTCGCAACCGCTCGGTGATTCTTCGGGTTCAACTCGGAGAAATGGCAAAGGGCATGCCAGGAAAATTGCCCCGGAAGAGTGCCCAGGGTACCCGTCCGACGCGTCGGATACGCGTCGGCGACGCGTCGGACGGGTTTCCCCGATCTGCCAACCGCCCAAAACGTCGCTACAATGCTCAAGATCCATGGATTTCATCGGTGGCGAACAGCTGGGACCGTACCGGCTCGTTGAGCGCCTCGGCGTCGGCGGGATGGGAGAGGTATACCTCGCGATCGACCAGCGCCTCGACCGCCGCGTGGCGCTCAAGCGCATCCGCTCGACCGGCGGTTCATCTCCGGAGCGCCGCGAGCGGTTCCGCCGCGAGGCGCGGCTCGCCGCCCGCTTGAACCATTCCTCGATCGTGCAGATCTACGACGTGCTCGCCGAGGGCGAGGACGAGGTCTTGGTGCTCGAATACGTCGAGGGGACGACGCTGCGCCGGCTGGTGGATTCGTCGCCGCTCCAGGTAGGGCGCGCCGCGGCGCTCGGGCGCGACATCGCCGAAGGGCTCGCCGAGGCGCACCGCCAGGGCATCGTCCATCGCGATTTGAAGAGCGAGAACATCCTGGTGACCGCCGCGGGCCGGGCGAAGATCGCCGACTTCGGAGTGGCCAAGCGGCAGCAGGAAGGCGACGAGCTGACCGCGAGCGGCATGGTGATGGGCACCACCCGCTCGATGTCGCCCGAGCAGGCGCGCGGCGAGCCGGTCGATTTCCGCTCCGACCTATTCTCTCTCGGCGTCCTGCTCTACGAGGTGCTCGGGGGCCGGTCGCCGTTCGCCGGCGCCAACCAGCTCTCCACCGTGCAACGCATCCTCCACAGCGAGCCCGAGCCGCTCGCCCTCGCCGTGCCCACGGCACCGAAAGAGTTTGCCGATCTGGTTCATCGGCTGCTCGCCAAGGAGCCGCATCTGCGACCGCGGAGCGCCGCCGAGGTCGCCGCAGCGCTTTCCGCCTGGGCCGATGCGCCGGGTTCCGGCGACGACCAGCCGACCTGGGTAGGAGGCCGACCGGCGTCCGCAGCCATCCCCTCGACCCAAGGCGCCGCGGCGCCGGTTGCCGGTCAGCGATCCCGCCGACGCCTGTACGCGGCGCTCGTTGGTTTGCTCGTGCTCGCAGGGGGCCTCGGCGCCTATTTCGCGCTTCGGCCCCCCCTGGCGCCGCTCGAAATCGCCGTGCTCGCGCCGAGCCTGGGCGGCACGACCGGCGCGGGCGATTCCGCTCTGCTGACCGCCGGCCTGCGCGTCGCCGAGTTGCAGATGATCTCAGGCCTCGCTGGGGTCGCCGCGAAATCCCCCGAGGAAATCGACAGCGCCACCGGCGGTCTGCGGCAGGTAGCGCAAGCCCTCGCGGCGGACGAGCTGATCGCTACCCGGCTCGCCTGCCGCGAAGAGGAATGCCAGGTTACGCTCCAACGCATCCGTGGAGCCGACGCCAACCTGCTCGACTCCGCGAGCTTTTCCGTGCGTACCGACGATCCGCTGCTCGCGGCGCGCGCCGTAGCGGCTCGGGTGCGATCGTTCTATCCCGAACGCAAAGCGCGCTCCGGGAGCGGCGACCTATCGGTATCGAGCCGCGACTTCGCGGAGTTTCTGCGCCTCTCGGCCCGCTTCAGGGAGCGTCGCGCCGCCAACCTCGGCGCGCTGCTCGACGAGGTCGCGGCCCTTTCCTCGCGCGCACCGCAATTCCTCGAAGCTCGGCTGCTCGAAGCGGAGATCGCCCGCTACCGCTTTGTGCTGTCGCGCGATCCGGCCGACCTCGAACGTGCTCTCGCGAGCGATCAGGAAGCGCAGCGGATTGCCCCAGGCGACCCCCGGCCGCTCTCCCTCGCGGTCTCCGTAGCGCTGGGCGGCGGGCGGCTGGAGGTCGCAGAGTCCGCGCTCGACGCGCTCGACCGCCTGTCGCCCGGCGACCCGCTGGTCCTCGGCCAACGAGCAATGGTGGCGCACGCCCGCGGCCGGCCCGAGGAGGCGCTCCGCCTTTCGCGCGCTGCGGCGGCAAGCCATCGTTCAATCGGCAGGCTGTACAGCCTGGCCTGGCTGGAGGTTCAGCAGGGGGAGACCGCCGCCGCGCGTGCCACGCTCGAAGAGCTGCTGGGGCGCGCTCCGGGCCATACCGACGGCCTTTCGCAGCTGGGCTACCTGGAGCTGTCGAACGGCAACACGGCGCGCGCGGCCGAGCTCTACGCCGAGCTCGTCCGGAGGACGCCACGCTTCGCGCCGCTCACCAATCTCGGCGTCGCGCGGTTGTTGCTCGGCCGTTACGCCGAAGCGGAGGACGCCTTCGAGCGCGCCTCGAAGCTTGAGCCGGACAACCAAGTCGCCCGGCTCAATCTTGCCGATGCGCGCTTCCTGCTCGGGAAACGCGCCGAAGCCGAGACCAGCTATCGAACCGTGCTCGATCTCGTGGCGAAAGATCCGGCGGCGGCCACCAACCCGCAACTGCTCACCGTCCGCGGCCAGGCGCTCGCCCACCTGGAGCGCGGCGCCGAGGCGGTCGCCGCGGTCCAAGAGGCCCTCCGGCTCGCGCCGAAGAGCCCCCAGGTCGCCTACGAATCCTCGCTCGTCTACACCCTGGTGGGGGAACGCCTCTCCGCGATCGCCACCGCCTCACGTGCCCGTGCCCTTGGCCTCGAACCGGTGTGGTTCTCGTTCCCCTGGTTCGAGCCGCTGCGACACGACCCCGAGTTTCAAAAGCTGCTGGCCGCGTCCGAGAATTGATCGTTTCGCTATCGCGGCTTGGTTTACATTGGAGGAGGGTCGATCACGATTGAGGGGTCGTCATGCCCGAAGTTGCTATTGATAACGCTGAACGTATCGGGAGATTGCTGCGATGTGATCTCTCCGTTGATCTGAACCAAGATAGCATTTCCGCTTGCGGTGATCGTCGTATTGGGCGGCGCACTGCCGGTCATCGATGCCTCCGGAAGGGGCACGCTGAAGAACGTAAGGACGTAGTTTGCCCCATCCGTTCCAGGAAGGAAAATCGTGTGGTCCTCGAAACTGAGCTCTGGAATGGTTGTTGCCTCTAAACTGATCCCATCTTCGCCGACAAAAAAGCTCGCGGTTCCCGTAAGGCCACTCATAGTACCTCCTCGCTCGGCGCCGTTGAAGGGCCAAGTCTTTGGCGTGCGGGCGGAATGCCCGTGCGTGGTTTGCGCTTTAGTGAAACCTTTTCATCAGCCCAAGCTGGTGCGACCCGAGCTTCAAAAGCTGCCGGCCGCATCGGGCGACCGATCCTTTCGCTACCGCGGCTTACGATCCGACTGAGGAGGAGGAGGATCGATCACGATCGACGGATCATGAGATCCGAAGTTGGTGAAGATATTGGAATGGACGGTTTGCGGCAAACTGGCTTCGCTCTTGACTACGCTCACCGATAGCTCGAATCCGGTCGTGCCGATTTCGCCCACCTCAAATGTAATTCCCAATGGATCACCATTGCTAGTGGTTGCCCACGGTTGACTTTGGAATGTCAAGCCAGGCGCTGCGCCAAAGGTAAGCGTAAATTTATCGCTGGGATTTGATTCGCTGGGGGTCGTCGTCAAAGTGATCACAGCGCTGCCAGGCACGTGAAGCCCTATGTTCGATCCCGTCGAGGTCGAGACTGAGTCAACTACTGGGACGGGCTTCACCATGAACGTGGCTTCGAAATCCGACATCGTCATCTCCTCCCGCCCGGCGCAGTTCGTTCCGCCCGGGCGATGCAACGCGCGGCGTAATTCCGCGAGCTGCGAAGGCAAGAGCGCAACCCACATGCCATAGCCAAGGGGCGATTGAACCGACGATGGATGCGTCGATCGCGCAGGAAACAAGGAGAAGGTCAGTGTTCGCGACGGGCGACTCGCGATCCGACACGTCGGCGGCGGATCGCCGACGTGTCGGAGGTCAGGCGGTCGCTTCAGTTGATCGTGAGCGGAGCGGAAGCCGTACAGATGAGAGCGTTGGTGGTCGTGTTGCGCGATTCGACGGTGACCGTCGTGCTGCCCTTCACCGCCAAGGCACTCGGCACGAGCGTGTTTTCAAACGAGCTCGAGACGCAGCCGGCGGTGGCGGTCCACATCTTCTGGCGCGTGGTCGATTCGACGAATCCACCGAGGTTGGTCGGCCAGTTGAACCAGAACGTCTCCTTGTGCGGTTGGCTGTCGCACGGGCTGTAGGAGATCGAAAAACCGAGAACCGTGCCGTTGGTGGCCGGATTCGGCGAGACCGTGAGGCTGCAGCTGGTCGCCACCGCCGCCACCGCACCCTTCGGGGCGACGCCGAGCACCACGCCGCTCTTCGTGTCCTTCCTCGCCTTCTCGGCATCCTTCTCCACATCCTGAGCCAGCAAGGCTCCCGTGGCTCCAACCAGCAGGCTGATGATGACGACGATCGGACGAGACTTCCTGTTCATGAGACGCTCCTTCCCTGGGCTCGATGCGAGCCTTCTGCATGGCGCGGGCATTGTGCCGTGCGCCCGATTGGAGCGGAGCCCTCCCCGAGTTGCTCACCCTTGGACTCCGCCATCGGCCTCCATACTGGCGAGAGATCGAGCGAGGAAGTTACAAGGGTCCTTGCAACTACAACATGAAAGGAAGAATCAATTTCAGCACGATTGGCGCCCCTCACGATTCGGACGCGGGGCGCCCCTTGATCCCCCTAGAACTTCGGCACCGACCCCAACAGGTACTTCAAGTTGTCGTCGCGCCATTTGACGCCCGCGCCGAGGAAGAGAGATTCATTCTCCAACGGGTCGTCGAGCCCACCGACCAGGTAGATGTTCGGATGCAGCTGCCAGCGGCCGGTAAGGCGAAGGTGAGGATTCTGATCGTTCTCCCGGTTGAAGTCGAACGCGTCGAAAGAGAGGAGGAACTTGTCTTTGTCGAACGGTAGCTCGACCGAGGCGCCGCCGGTGTTTTCGATCAATCCGGCCCAGATGCGCAGGTTGCTCGGCGCCTTGTAGCCGAACAGGGCGGACGCCACGCGGGTATCCTCGCGGGTGAGGGTTTCGACCGTCTTCACCTCGCGCGAGCCGTCGGGATTCGTCGTGGTGAACACCTGCGTCTTCGTGCGCAGCTTGCCGCCCGGGGTGTTCGAAAGGGCCGCCCGGTATACCTTGTTGCCTTCGCCGGGCTCGATGTCGAGGCGAAACGTCGACTGCGACTCTTTCGGATCGGATAGGTAATAGCTCTGAAGGTCGAGATCGAGCTTGAATTTCTGCAGCGCACCGAGCGAGCTGCTGAGCGACTTCACTCCCCCTTCGATCGAGTCGAGGGTGGAGACCAGCTTGTCGTGCGCCGTCTCGTCGTTGACCAGCTTGCCGATCGTCCCCTGGCCGGAGGCGATCTTGTCGGTGATCTTGTTCAGGTTGTCGACCGAGACCTGAATGTCGGCGCTCACCTTCCGGGCGTTTTGCATCGTTCCCGACAAGTTGCCGCGGTTCTCGGCCAGGATCGCCGAGATCTGTTGCGCGGTCTCTTGCAACTGCGCGGAGAGGCGCGGCAGCTCGGAGGCGAGGCTCGCGCCCACCTGCTCGAAATTGCCGATCGTGCGGCCGACCTGCGCCCGGTTCTCGGCCACCAGCAGGCGGATCTCATCGCTGGTCTGCGCCAGGCTGGTCATCAGCTGCCCCAAGCTCACTCCCCCCGTCTCCCCCGCGAGCGCGCCGGAGAGCGAGCCCGTGATGCCTTGGATCGAATCGCCGATCGCCTGGATCTTCGCCATCGCCTGGTCGAAGCTGATCGGCGTAGTTCCGGGGAGCACGGCATTCGGCGGCAACGGCGGCGCGCCGGCCGGCCCGGGGATCAGCTCGACGTATTTTTCGCCCAGCAGGCCGAGGTTCGCGATCGTGGCGGTCGTTCCTTCGGTCAGGTCGAGCGGCTTTTCGAGCACCATCCGCACCTTTGCCTGGCGTCCTTCTAGACCGATGCCGTCGACCCGGCCGACGCGGACGCCGGCCACGCGCACGGCTGCCTTGTCGTCCAGCCCGGCGACCGAATCGAAGACCGCGGAGACCTCTTTGCCTTTCGCCCCCCAGGGGCTCCAATCCTCGATCTTCCAGATCAACAGCCCGAGGATCGCGAGACAGATCGCGGTGAACAGCCCGACGCGGATGACGTTGCCCATCGTCAGCTCCTAGTTCTTCGAGAAGGCCGCGCTCTCAACCGTGAGCGGGCCGTCGGCAATACCATGGATGAACTGTTGCACCCGCGGGTCGGCGTGCTGCCGGAATTCCGCGGGCGCCGCTTCGGCGACGATCTTGCCCTGATGGATCATCGCGATCCGATCGCCAATCCGGAACGCGCTCTCCATGTCATGGGTGATCGTGATCGTCGTCGAATGCAGACGGTCGTTGAGATCGATGATCACCTCGTCGATCAACGCGGTGGTCACCGGGTCGAGCCCGGTGGTCGGCTCGTCGAACAGCAGGATCTCGGGCTCGACCGCGATCGCCCGGGCAAAGCCGACCCGCCGCCGCATACCGCCCGAAAGCTGCGAAGGGACTTTGTCGGCGACCCCCGACAAGCGCACCAATTCGAGGCACTCCTCCACCCGATCGCGCCGTTCGGCGGCGGTCATTTGCGTCTGGCGGGTGAGCGGAAAGCCGACGTTTTCGCCCACCGTCATCGAGTCGAATAGCGCGCCCTCTTGGAAACTCATGCCGAAGCGGCGGCGGAACTCGGTCAGCTCGCGGTTGGAGAGGGTTTCGATCGCCACCCCGTCGATCTCGACCGTTCCGGAATCCGGTTTGAGCAGGCCGATGATGTGCTTCAAGAGCACGCTCTTGCCGGTCCCCGAGCCGCCGATGATGACCAGCGACTCGGCATTGCGGATATCGAGGTCGACGCCGTCCAGGACCCGCTTGGGTCCGAACGATTTCGTCAGACCGCGGATGTGGATCTTGACGGCATCACCGTTGGGCCGAACGGCGGCGGATGGGTTCGTGGGTTTCGGTTCGGTCACGGGCGTGCCTTAGAACAGCATCCGGGTGAGGAAAAAGTCCGAGATCAAAATCGCGATGCTCGCGAGCACCACCGCCTTGGTGGTCGAGCGGCCGACCCCCTCCGCGCCGCCGGTCGTGTAGAACCCCTGCTGGCAGCCGATGACCGCGATCAGGAAGCCGAACACGGCGGCCTTGATCAGCCCCGAGAACAGATCTTTCAGATCCATGAATTGGAAGCTTGCATGGAGGTAGCTGATCGGGTTCGCACCCATCAAAGGGACCGAGACGACGTAGCCGCCCACGACGCCCAGCGCATCGGCGAGCACCACGAGCAGCGGCAGGGTGAGCACGGTCGCCCAGACCCGGGGAACCACCAGGTAGTGGACCGGGTCGGTCGCCATCACTTCGAGGGCGTCGATCTGCTCGGTGACCCGCATGGTACCCAGCTCCGCGCCCATCGCCGAGCCGGAACGTCCCGCAACGATCAAGCTCGACAGAACCGCCGCCAGCTCGCGCACCATCGACAGGCCAACCAGCGTGCCGACGTACGATTCGGCGTTGAAGCGCCGGAGCACCGTGAACGTCTGGAGCGCCATCACGCCGCCGGTGAAGAAGGCGGTCAAGAGGACGACCGGAATCGAGCCGAGCCCCACCCGCACCATCTGGCGGAACAGCTCGCGCACGTCGTACGGCGGCCGCGGCGTCCAGGCGAACAGCCGGCCGACCAGCTGGGTGAATCGGCCGAGCTCGAGGAGAAAATTCTCGACCGGCTGCGGGAGCGCCTTCGCCACGTCAGTCCTCCCTCGAAAAACGCGAGACGATGTGGTCGAGCTTGCCGCCGCGAAAGTAGCGCCGCGGCAGGCGCAGGCCGAGATGGCAGAGGATCTCCCAGGAGATCGTCCCCGCCTGGCGCGCAAGATCGACCGCGGTGATCTGTTCGTCGCCCTGACGGCCGAGCAGCACGGCCTCGTCGCCCAGCACCGCGTCGGTGTCGGTGATGTCGAGCAGCGTCATGTCCATGGTCACCGAGCCCGCGATCGGCACCCGCCGGCCGGAAACCAGCGCCTCGGCCTTGCCGGTCAGGCGCCAGGCGTAACCGTCCGCGTAGCCCACGGGGACCACCGCGATCCGGCTCGGACGCTCGGTGATCGTGCGCCCGCCGTACGAGAGCTGGGTGCCCGCCGGCACCTCGCGCACCTGGACGATCCGGGCCACCAGCGACATCACCGGCGCGAGTCCGGTTTCATCCCCGGTCGTCGCCGGGTCGACCGGATCGATGCCGTAGAGGCCGATTCCCATGCGCACCAGGGTGTTGCGCGACGACGGCCGGTGAAGCGCCGCGGCGCTGTTCGCCATGTGGATCTCGATCGTCTCGCGCTCGCGCGCCGTAAGCTGGGCGAGCACACTCTCGAAGCGGCTCTCCTGCCGGTCGTTCTTGGCGTTGGTCAGGTCGTCGGCATTGGCGAAGTGCGAGAGCAGCCCGGCGAGCTTGAGCTGCGGCGAGGAGCGGATGATCTCCAGCGCGCGTCCCGCGTCGGCGAGCGGCACGCCCAACCGGCCCATGCCGGTATCGACCTTCAAGTGCAGCGCCTGCGGCGCGCCGGTGGCGCTCCCCGCGCTCCACTCCCGCCAGAGCGCCAGCTCGGCGAGGCTCGATACCGCGGGGGTCAGCTCGTAACGGCGATAAAGCGCCAGCCACTCCGGCCGAGCGGTGCCGAGCACCAGGATCGGCAGATCGACTCCCGCGCGGCGAACCTCGGCGCCCTCTTCGAGCAACGCCACGCCCAGCCAATCGACCCCGGCCGCTTCGAGCGCGCGCGATACGCCCGTCGCTCCGTGGCCGTAGGCGTCGGCCTTGACCACCGCCAGGATGCGCGCCGATCCCATCCTCGCGCGCAACGCCGCGAGATTCCGGTCGAGAACGTCGAGATCGACGTCCACCCAAGCCGGCCGCAGCGCCGAGGCGAGCAGCTCCGCCTCGCTCGGCCGCCGTTCGGTCGCCGGGGTCTCGGCCATCGGCTCAGAACGGGGCAGAGTGATCGAGGCCATGGCGGTCGAGGTTGCGGAAGCTGGTGGTTTCGCCCAGGAAGACCAGATCGACCGTGCCGGTCTCGCCGTTTCGGTGCTTGGCGATGATCAGCTCGGCGAGCCCCTTCTTGTCCGGGTCGTCCTGGTTGTAGACCTCGTCGCGGTAGACGAACGCGACCAGATCGGCGTCCTGCTCGATGGAGCCCGACTCGCGAAGGTCCGAAAGCTGCGGCCGATGATCGCTCCCCCGCCGCTCGGGCTGTCGCGACAGTTGGGAGAGCGCGATCACCGGCAGCTCCAGCTCTTTGGCGAGCTGCTTCAAGCCGCGGCTGATCGCGGCGATCTCCAGGTTACGATTCTCGTACTTACCCCCCGCCTGCATCAGTTGGAGGTAATCGAGGATCACCAGGGCGAGCCCCTTCTCGGCTTTCAGACGGCGGGCTTTCGAAGCGATTTCGAGCAGCGTCGGGTTCGGCGAGTCGTCGATGAAGAGCGGCACGTCCGAGGTCGCGCGGACGACCGAGTGGACCCGCGTCCACTGCTGGTGCGAAAGCGTCCCCGAGCGCAAGCGGGAAAACGACACGTCGGCCTCCGAGCAGAGAATGCGCAGGGCAAGCTCCTGCTGGCTCATCTCCAGCGAAAAGACGCCCACCGTCTTCTTCTCGCGGATCGCCACGTGCTGCGCCATGTTGAGCGCAATGCTGGTCTTGCCCATGCCGGGCCGGCCGGCGATGATGATCAGGTTCCCTTTGTTCAGCCCGTGGGTGATCCGGTCGAGATCGGTGAAACCCGTGGGCACGCCGATCAGCGTCGAGCCCGGGCGCTCTTCCAGCTCTTCGAGGGTCGTGTGGAAGACGTGAGAGAGCGCGACGAAGCCGCGCTGGACCGCCTCTTCCCCCAACCCGAGGATCGCCTGCTCCGCCCGGCCGAGCGCCGCGGCGGCTTCGACCCCGCCGTCCAGGCAGTCGCGAATGATCTTGCCCGAGGCGTCGATCAGGCGGCGACGGACCGAACGCTCCTTGACGATCTCGACGTAGGCGTCGAGCCGGCCAAGGTCGGGCAGGTCGAGATCCAGGTTCGCGAGATAAGAGATCCCGCCCGCCTTCTCGAACTGCGCCTGCTGTTCGAGCTTCGCCTGGACCGTGCGCAGGTCGATCCCGACCTGCGCCTCCTGGAGCTCCAGCATCACCCGGTACAGGATCTGATGCCGTTCGCTGTAGAAGTCCTCCGGCCGGAGCCGCCCGGAGATCGTCGGCAGCAGCGCCTGGTCGAGCATCACCCCGGCGAGCACCGCCCGCTCGGACTCCTCGCTGTGCGGGAGCGCTTTTTGAGGACTGAGGGTTTCGAGCATCGAGGGGATGTAAGGGGAAGCGCGCGCGAGCGAACGTCATTCTCCCGCAATGGACGGCAACGCGGCAAGCGCGTGCCCTGACCGAAACAGCGAGTGCGCGATATCCTGGGGGAGACGGACCTCTGGAGGCTTCCCTTCGTCAATGAGCCCGCCCCCCAAATCCCCCTGGCGCCCGTTGCGCTATCCGCTGCTCCGCTCGCTCTGGATCGCGAGCGTGGCCTCCAACGTCGGCACCTGGCTCCAGAGCGTCGGGGCGTCGTGGATGATGACGACGTTGACCTCCTCCTCCACCCAGGTGGCGATGGTCCAGGTGGCGACCAGCCTGCCGATGTTTTTGCTCGCGCTGCCGTCCGGCGCGCTCGCCGACGTGATGGACCGCCGCCGGCTGCTGGTGGTGACGCAGAGCTGGATGCTCGCTGCGGCCGCCGGCCTCGCGTTGGTTTCGGCGCTCGGCGGGGTGACTCCCGGGCTGCTGCTCCTGTTCACCTTCCTGCTCGGATTGGGCACCGCGTTCAACGGACCGGCCTGGCAGGCGATCCTTCCCGAGCTGGTCCCGCGCGAGGAGCTGCCCGAGGCGATCGTCTTGAACAGCGTCGGATTCAACATCGCGCGCGCCGCCGGCCCGGCCCTGGGCGGCCTGATCGTCGCGGCCGCGGGACCGACCGCCACGTTCGCCTTGAACGCCGTCTCCTTTCTCGGCGTGCTCGCGGTGCTCCTCTCCTGGAAGCGCCCCATCGAGGAGTCGGTGCTTCCCACCGAGCGCTTCTTCGGTGCGATGCAGACGGGGGTTCGCTACGTGCGCCACGCCCCGGAGCTGATCGCGGTGCTCTGGCGCGGCACGGCGTTCGTCTTCTGCGGCAGTGCGCTCTGGGCGCTCCTGCCCGTCGTCGCCCGCGTCGAGCTGGGGCGTGGCCCGGGGGCGTACGGCCTGCTGCTCGGCCTGCTCGGAGTCGGCGCGGTGACCGCGGCGTTCGTCCTCCCCCGGCTCAAGCGGAACAACTCGACCGATCTGGTGGTGATCGTCGCCACCCTGGTCTTCGCCGGGGGGATGCTGGCGCTCGCGTTCGTACGGAGCTTTCCGCTGATCCTGTTCGCCATGCTGCTCGCGGGCGGCGCCTGGCTCTCGGCGCTGTCGAGCATGAACGTGGCGTTCCAGACTTCTCTCCCCGCCTGGGTCCGAGCGCGCGCGCTATCGGTCTATCTGCTCACCTTCTACGCCGGCCTGTCCGCGGGCAGCGCGCTCTGGGGGCTGCTCGCCGACCATTTCGGCCTGCGCGTCTCGCTCACCGCGGCCGCGGCGACCACCGTCGTCGCCCTGCTCATGACCGCCCGCTTCCATCTGCGTTCCGGCGAGGGATTGAACCTCGCCCCTTCCCGCCAGTGGCCCGCGCCGATCGTCGCCCACGAACCGGAGCCGGATCGCGGGCCAGTCCTGGTCAACGTCGAGTACGAGGTCGATCCGGCGCAGGCCGAAGAGTTCAGCGCCGCGATGCGCGAGCTGCGCCGCTCCCGTCTCCGCGACGGGGCCTACGAATGGGGTCTATTCACGGACGCGAGTGCCCCGAACCACCACGTCGAGCAATACCTTGTCGCTTCCTGGATCGAGCACCTCCGCCAGCACGAGCGCGAGACGGTCGCCGACCGCGAGCTGAAGCGGCGGATCCGGACGTTCCAGACGGAACCGGGGCCGCCCAAGGTCCGCTACCTGATCGCGGAAAGGCCGGGAGCCGCGCCGCCCTTGTCCCCTCCCGGCCCGGCCGCATAACATCCGTCGTCGAATGACGAAACCTTGACGCCTGCCCCTTGAGTCCCGGCGAACCCGGTGGACGGAGCACTCTGCCCTTGAAAACCAAGATCCTCGTCACCGGCTCCCTCGGCCAGGTCGGCTCCGAGCTGGTGCCCGCCCTCCGCCGGTTGTACGGTCCCGATCAGGTGGTCGCCTCCGACGTCCGGATGATGAGCCGGGAGCAGCTGCTGCGCACCGAGGGGCCGTTCGAGTTCCTCGACTGCACCAACGCCCGCCAGATCCAGGAGATGGTGCGGCGCTACGACATCGGCACCATCTTCCATCTCGTGGCGCTGCTCTCGGCCACCGGTGAAAGCCGGCCGCAGGTCGCTTGGGACGTCAACATGGGGAGCCTCTACGGCGTCCTCGAAGTGGCGCGCCAGAACCGCTGCGCGGTGTTCTTCCCCAGCTCGATCGGCGCGTTCGGTCCGACCACGCCGCGCGATCTGACGCCGCAGGACACGCTGCAACGGCCGACCACCATGTACGGCGTCACCAAGGTCGCGGGCGAGTTGCTCTGCGACTATTACCACGAGCGCTTCAGCGTCGACGCCCGCGGCGTGCGCTTCCCCGGCATCATCTCGCACGGCGCGCCGCCGGGCGGCGGCACTACCGATTACGCGGTCGAGATCTTTTACGAGGCGATCCGGCACAAGCACTACACCTGCTTCTTGAAGCCCGACACCCGTCTCGACATGATGTTCATGCCCGACGCGGTGAAGGCGACGATCGACGTGATGGAGGCCGACGCCGGCCAGCTGGTCCATCGCAACGCGTTCAACGTCACGGCGATGAACTTCACGCCCGAAGAGCTGGCCACCGAGATCCGCAAGCACATCCCCGACTTCCTGCTCGATTACCGGATCGACCCGGTGCGCCAGGCGATCGCCGACAGCTGGCCGCGCTCGCTCGACGACAGCGCCGCCCGCCGCGAATGGGGTTGGCAGCCGCAGTTCGATCTGTCCGCGATGGTCGGCGAAATGCTCGTGAACCTTGAAATCAAGCTCAAGCAGGAGATCGACGAACATGCCCGTTGACCGCTTCCTCCCCGCGCTTGCCGCGGAGCTCGACTTATTGGAGCAGCGCGGCACCAAGAAGGGTGCCGAATCGGTGATCGTCGGCGTCATCCCCGCCGCCGGCGATCTCGGCCCCCGCTACCGCCTCGCGGGCGAAGGCGACCGGCTGTTCCTCAAAATGAACTCGAACAACTATCTGGGGATGGCGCTGCGCTCCGAGCTGATCGAAGCGGAAGAGCACGCGAGCCGCGACTATGGCGTCGGCCCCGGCGCGGTCCGTTTCATCAGCGGTACCTACGCCGCGCATACCGACTTGGAGGCGCGCCTCGCCGCCTTTCACGGCCGCGAGTCCGCGATGCTCTGGAGCAGCGCCTACACCGCGATGATCGGGGTCCTGGTGCCGCTGATCACTCCGGAAACCGTGGTCGTGAGCGACGAGCTGAACCACAACTGCATCATCAACGCGATGCGGCTCGCGCGCCCCAAAGACAAGAAGATCTACCGCCATCTCGACCTAGAAGACCTGGACGCCAAGCTCACCTCGGTTGCCGGCACCTGCCGCCGGGTCATCCTGGTCACCGACGGCATCTTCAGCATGCGCGGCGCCAACGCCCCCCTGCCCAAGATCCTGGAGATCGCCCGCCGCCACGACGAGCATTTCCCGGAAAACGTCGTGGTCCTGGTCGACGATTCGCACGGCGTCGGAGCCTTCGGAGCCACCGGACGCGGCACGGAGGAGGCTACCGGAGCGCCGCAATCGGACATCCTGCTCGCAACCTTAGGCAAGGCGCTGGGAGTGAACGGCGGCTACGTCGTCGGCAGCAAGACCCTCACCGACTTCCTGCGCGAGACCTCCCCCACCTACATCTACTCGAACCCGATCACCGTCGGCGAATGCGCGGCGGCCCAACGCGCCCTCGACCTGCTCGACAGCCCCGCCGGCATCGAGCGCCTCAAGCACCTGCGCGCGATGACCGAGCGCTTCCAACAAGGGCTCCTCCGTCTTGGCTACGAGACGATCCCCGGCACGCACCCCGTCGTCCCTCTGATGGTCCGCGACACCGCGAAGACCACCGCGCTTGTCGCCCATCTTCGGGCAAACGGCATTCTTGCGACCGGCTTGAAGTTTCCGGTGGTTCCGAAGGGGGACGAGTCGATCCGATTCCAGGTCTCGGCGGACCATACGCCGGCCGATATCGATGGCGTTCTGGCGGCGCTGGGGAGTTTTGCCGGGCGTGGGTAGAGGAGACGTCTCGCCCCCATACTGTCTTCAGGACGCTGGACCCTCCTCGTGCAACTCCGCCTTTCGTACAGCGGCGCTGAGGAGTTGGCGGCTCTCCGCGAGCGCACTGGTATTGGCCTCGGGATGTTCGGCACAGAGGTCTCGGCGGATAGTGACCGCCTCGCTGAGCCTGTCGGCGGCCTCAGGGTAGCGCTCCATCTGGAAAAGGAGCAGGCCCAGGTTGTGGAGGCTTCGAGCCAGATCCGGGAGGAAGGCCTGCGGATAGAGATCCGCCAGCCGGCGTTCGATCTCCACAGCTTCGGAGAAGATCGTGAACGCTTCCGCATGCTGCCGAAGTTCTCCCAACCCTCCACCGAGGTTGTTGAGGCTCAGGGCAAACTCGGGTAGAACTTCAGGATTAGCCGCCGCCAGACTTCGGTGAAGGTCCACGGCCTCACGGCAAAGAACAAGCGCTTCTCTGCGCCACCCGGCCTCGCTGATCTGAGCAGCGAAGTTCGTCAGACTGCGGGCCAGATCCGCCGTGTAGCGTTGCGGGTAAAGGGCGGCGAGCTCGCGATGCAGAGCGACCGCTTCCTCGGATGCAGCCAACGCTTCTTCGTGGCGTCCCACCCGGTCGAACATGACCCCGAGATTGCTGAGACCGAGGCCAAGGTCCGGACGGGCGACTTTAGGGCGGGTCGCGAACAGTTTGCGCAGAAGGGTCACCGCCTCTCGGGTCACCTCGAGAGCCTCTTCGTTACGGCTGAGACGACTCAGATCCTCTCCGAGATTGAGCAGTCCTACCGCCAAGTCTTCGGGGGCAGCTTCGGGAAAGAGAGTCGCCCAATTCTTGTAGAGATTGACGGCCCCGTTTGCAGAAATGCAGGCTTGCTCCCATCGACCCAAGGAACTCTGGATCATGCCCAGATTCAGCAGGCTCGTGGCGAGTTGAGGAAGAAAGGAATCGGGCCGACGAGAAGCCAGTTGGCGAAAGAGATTTGTTCCCTCTTGCGCAGCCTCCAAAGCCTCGCCCCGGCGTCCCTTCTCGACGAGATGGGCACTCAGATTGGTTAGACCAATGGCCAAACCCGGTTCGAAAGAATCAGGCCTAGCCGCCGCCAGCTGCCGATAGTGATCGACCGCCTCGCCGATGGCTGGAAGGCCTTCCGATCCTCGGCCGATGGCGCTGAGACTCTTCGCCAGATTCGAGAGGTACAGCGCGAGCATGCCGAGGAATCTCCCAGGAGCAACTTTGGCCTGCGGCCGGCAGAGGTCGATAGCTTCCCGATAGGCGGCGATGGCTTCCTCGGGCTGCCCGAGCTCCTCTCGGATCTTGCCGACGTTGTTCAAGCTCACCAGGGTTTCACGCAGGAATCTCGCCGCGTGGCAAGCGGCCAGTTTGCGCGAAGTGTCGCTCGCTTCGAGGGCAGCTTCCAGAGCCTCTTGATGGCGTCCGACCGCATTGAGCGCCAGCGCCAGGGTATTGAGAGCCGCGACAACGCCGGAGAAGTGGGAGCTCGGAAAACCCTTCGCGAGCCTCCGGAAGTGATCGACAGCCTCTTCGCCTGCGGCGATCGCCTCTTCGTGACGGCCAAGGGAGCTGTACCGAGAAGCCAGGTTGCTGAGCATGCCTGCGAATCGCCTGCGTTCGGCCTCGCCGGGGCGCAGACCCTGCGTACAATGGTGATCGATGGAGATCTTCGTGGCCTGGAACGCAACTTCTCTGAGCGCCACAGACTGCGTCATCATCTCGCTGTCACACCGATCCATCACGATTTCCGCAAGGCTCTGAGGCACCCCCTGGCCAATCCTCTCCGCCAAAACCTGCCCGATCGGGTCTCCGGTCTCGACAGCCACATCCAAGGCGATCTCGGCAAGGCTCTCCAGGTTCTGGAGTAGCGCACCGCCGAGCCACTTCCGGGCTTCAGGCTGCCGGCGCGCCAGTCGCGTCAGCAGAGTGAGCGTAGCGTGTGGGTTGTCGAAAACAGGGGCCATGATTAAAGGAGCTCAAGCTCCCCTCGTTCGGCGAGGGATTTCAGGTAACTTATCAGCCAGAGAGCCATGCCTCCCGAATCTCCCCGCACCGCCCTCACCTGCATGACGCGCTTGGCCCAACGGCAGGAGAGCGCCCGCCGGTGGCTCGGCCAAGGCCTGGAGCAGAGATTGGACGCTCTCGCGTTCGTGGCTTTGGATGTCGCCGTCGAAACCGGCGATCCGATCGGTCAGATCCTGGCGCAGAAGATCCGAGATGTTGCTTCGATCGACTTGGCTCGGAGCCTCTTCGTGAAGTGCGAAGACGGGCATTACCTCCGCTCTCTTCCCCTGCGCGAAGTCGCGCTCGAGGCGACGCGGCGCTGTCTCGAAGACGCTCGCGCCGAGGGAGTCGATCCGGATGGCGAGAAAGCGAGTTTTCGGGCGTCTCTCCTGAACAACCTGGGTTACCGGCTGTCCGAGCTCGGACGGCAGGAAGAGGCGCTGGCAGCCCACCGAGAAGCCGTCTCGATCCTGCGTGAGCTGGCCGTCGTTCGCCCTGAAGCCTTTCTCCCGAGCTTGTCGACCAACCTGTTGAACCTGGGGAGCACTTTCGGAGACCTGGCCCGCGCCGAGGAGGCGCGGGCGGCGACTACCGAGGCGGTCGAGATCCGCCGCCGACTGGCGGCCGAGAAACCGGATGCGTACTCGCTCGACCTCGCGAGGGCATTGCTCAATCTCGGCGGCGACCTCTTCGACCTCGGAAGGCCGGAGGAAGCGCTTGTGGCGAGCACCGAAGCGCTCCTCCTCTATCGCGCGCTGCGGATGCAGGCAGGCGGAGCCGATCTACCCGAGCTTGCCACCGCCTTGAGTGCCCTCAGCCGGGATCTCGATTCTCTGGGTCGATCGCAAGAAGCCTTGGAAGTGGCCCGGGAAGCGGTGGAGCTTCGCCGTGAGCTCGCTGCGGATCGCCCCGACTCCTTTCTGCCGGATCTGCCCAAAAGCCTTCTCGGCTTCGGAGCCCTTCTCAGCAAAGAGGGACGGAACGACGAGGCGCTCGCCGCCACCCTCGAAGCCGTTGCGATACGCCGGAGCCTTGCCGCCCGTCGTCGTGAAACTTTTTTGCCGGAGCTCGCTTCGAGCCTCAACAACCTGGGCCTGCTCCTCGGCAACCAAGGCCACCGGGACGAAGCGGAACGGGCAGCCCGGGAGGCGGTGGAGATCGTGCGGGAGCTGGCGGCGGCCCAACCGGAAACCTACCTGGCGGAACTGGCGATGTGCCTCCAGACTTGGGCTGCGACGCTCAGCGGCCTGGGGCGCTCCAAGGAGGCTCTCGCCGCCATCACGGAAGCGTCCGAGCACCATCGAACGCTCGCTGCCTCGTCGCCGGACGCCCACCTGGCGAGCCTGGCCATCACGCTCAACAACCTGAGCGCGATGGTGGCCGATCTGGGGCAATTCGAGAGCGCTCTGGAGGCGAGTCGGGAAGCCGTCGATCTCGAGCGCCGATTGTCGGCAGAACGGCCGGAGGTCTATCTTCCGGACCTCGCGATGAGCTTGAATACTCTGGCGCTCCGGCTCCGGGATGCCGGCCGGTCGCACGAAGCCCTGCCGGTGCTCGACGAAGCGTTGGCCTACTACAGAAAGCTCGCGGAGGAACGTCCGGCGAGTTTTCTGCCCGAGCTGGCGCGCTGCCTGAACAATTCGAGTGCGCTCTTGAGCGACCTTGAGGAAAAGGAGAAGGCTCTCGCCGCGATCGAGGAAGCAACAGCCCTCTTCCGAAAGCTCGCCGCCGCAAACTCTCAAGCGTTCCTGCCCGAGCTGGCCACCTGCCTGTTCAATCTAGGCCAAGATCTCATGGCGGCGGATCGCGCGGCGGAAGCCCTCGCGCCTCTCCGCCAGGTGCTGGCGATCTGTGCCGCGCAGACGGCGGCATTTTCGGAAAGGTTTTTGCCGGACCTCGCCCGAACCGAGGGATCTCTGGCTCGCCTCCTCTGGGAGCTGGGCCATTTCGATGAAGCCTTGGCAACCGCGGAGCAGGCCGTCTTGCATCACCGCATGCTTGCAGCGGCGGAGCCGGACATCTACCTACCTGCGCTCGCTGACCATCTGGAGCTTCTGGCGAGGCGGCTCAGCGATGCGGATCGACTCGAAGAGGCGATACCGGCCGCCGACGAAGCGATCGAAATCTTCCGCTCGCTGGCCCTGGCCGGTTCTCAAGAGATCCGCCTGGCCCTGGCCCGAAGCCTGAGCAACCTGTCCTCCGACCTTTCGAGCCTTGGCGAGGCGGAGGATGCGCTTTCGAATGCGCAAGAGGCGGTGGATCTCTTCCGAAGCTTGGAGGCCGAGCAGCCCGGGGGCCTCGCCGCGGAGCTTTCTGCGGGGCTCAACAATCTGGGAGCAGCCCTGGGCCAACTGGGCCGCCACGACGAAGCGCTCGCTTCCGCCCGCGAGGCCGTCTCCCTCACTCGCCGACTTGCTGCAGCAAGGCCCGAAGTAGCCCCCGCCGACCTCGCGCGCCAGTTGCACAACCTGGCCTGCGATCTCGACGTTTTCGGCCGACCGGACGAATCCTTGGAAACGATCCGGGAAGCAGTGTCGCTCCGGCGTCACCTGGTCGAAACGTGGGGAAATGCTCACGCGCCGGGTCTCGCTTCAAGCCTCAAGGTTCTGGGGAGCCGCCTTCGGTCCGGGGGCCGTTTCGACGAGGCAGTCGAAACGCTCCGCGAAAGCGTCGATCTCTTTCGGTCGCTCGAAGGAGGCAACCTCGAGCCCCAACTCCGACTGGCTCAGGCGCTGGACCAGCTGAAGAACCTGCTCTACGCCCTCCACCGTAAAGACGAGGCTTTGGCGGTGACTCAGGAAGCGGTGGAGGTTCACCGCGGGCTGGCCGAAGTCCGGCCTGATCCCTATCAGCGTCTGTACGCGG
Organism: Thermoanaerobaculia bacterium; assembly: GCA_035995205.1. Lineage (GTDB taxonomy): Bacteria > Acidobacteriota > Thermoanaerobaculia > Multivoradales > UBA5704 > DASYKS01. The sequence goes on along the minus strand of DASYKS010000099.1, from coordinate 115,138 downwards.
TCAGCCTGGCTGCTCTGGCCGGCGATCTCACCGATCTCGGCCGGCCTGAAGAGGGCCGCCCACTTGGCCGCGAAGCCGTCGAGATCCTCCTCCAGCTTTTCGCCGATGCTCCGGAGTCGATCGGCAAGTACCTCGCCGCGGCGGCCGACGTGCTCCGAAATTGCGCCCGCGCCGCGGGCCATCAGGAAGACGAGGAATTTGCTTTGGTGGCGGCCTCGGCGGCTGCACGATAGCGACCAACTACCAACGACACCTTGTGAGCAAAACCGAGCGGATGCTCACGGACGAAAGGAAGGAGGATCCTCAGCGCCTCTTCGGCCGCCTCCAACGCCTCATCCGGCCGGTCGAGAGCGCTGAACGTGGAGCTCAAATTGTGCAGGGTCATCGCCAGTCCTGGCCGGAATGCCTTGGGTTCCCGTCCGGCGAGATCACGAAGCAAGGCAGCCGCTTCGCTCTCCAACGCCAAGGCTCGGCCATGGCTCCCACGTTCTGCGAAACGAATTCCCAGCTTGTCCAAGCCCCAGGCGAGGTCCGGAAGAAACCTCAGAGGTTGTTGCGCCGCGAGCTCTCGCCAAATTCCGACGGCCTCTTCACCGGCTGCCATGCCCTCCTCGACCAAACCGGCAGTCGAGAGCGATCCCGAAGAGGCCCCCAAAGCTCGCGCAAGCCCGGGAAGGAATGCTTCAGGGCGACTCTCGGCGAGCCGACGACATAGGGCGACAGACTCCCGACAAACTCGCACGGCCTCCTCGGGTTGCTCCATTGCACCAAAGAGGAAACCTAGGGTGTTGAGAGCTTCGGCGAGGTAAGGCGCCGTGGCAATTTCGCTCGAAGCGAATAGCCGACGCCAGATCCAGACCGCCTCCTCGAGGGCAGACAGCGCCTCGTCCCATCGATCCTCTCCGCAAAGGTGATCGCCGCGGTTGTGAAGGGCACGGGCGAGATCATGGAGGAAGACCGCCGGACGGTTCAAGGCAAGTTCTCGGTAGATGCCGATCGCTTCGTCTGCGGCGTCTTTGGAGGCACGCGAATCGCCTGCCAATCCCATGCAGGCACCCAACTGATCGAGCCCACCGGCCAGGTCAGGAAGATAAGTCTCTGGTCGATCGGCCACGAGCCCCCGCCAAATATCCACAGCCTCCCGGCTCGCCGTCGCCGCTTCCTCGCGGTTCCCTACCTCCCGGAGCACCGTGGCCAGGTTGTGAAGGCTCCGAGCGAGATCGGGGAGGAAGATGGAAGTATCCCGCTCGACCAAGTCGCGGCTGATTTCGACCGCCTGCCGACTCGTAGTGAGCGCCTCGTCGAACTGCCGAAGGTGTGTAAGACTGGACCCAAGCGTATTGAGGCTCCTTCCGAGGTCCGGTAGGAAGGCTTCGCGCCTCCCGGCGAGCGACTGCCAGAACGCGATCGCCTCGCGCAACTTCGCAATTCCCTCCTCCCAGAGCCCCATGCGAACGAGAGGTGATCCCAGGTTCTCGAGACTTTGGGCGAGGCGCGGCTCGAAGGTGGAAGCCTGTGCCTCCACCAATCGTTGTCGAATCTCCACCGCTTCGACGAGCGCCTTCTGTGCCTCCACGAACTGCCCCACCTCGCGGCACCGATTGCCGAGGATGTCGAGGCTCGCTGCCAGCTCGGCGAGCATCGGAGTACTGCGAGGAGCCAATACCCGCCAGGTCTCGACGGCTTCCAGAGTCGCCTCAAGAGCGTCTTGGTGAAGCCCCACTGCTCCCAACAGCGCTCCCAAGTTGGCCAGGCTGGTCGCAAGTTGCGGCTGGAAGGACTCCGGTTGAGTACTCGCGAGCCCCCGATGAAGCTCTACTGCCTCCCTGCCTGCTCGCATCGCCTCTTCGATTCGACCGCGCTCAAAAAGGAGCAGGGCCAAATTCGCACGACAGGTGGCATGATTTCCGCGGTAGGCATCTGGCAACTCGCCAGCAAGCCGAGCCCAAAGCGCAGCGGCACTCCGCATCACTCCGAGAGCTTCGTCGCGACGCCCCAAGCCTCGCAGCCGAAGGGCGTAGTTGAGCGTCACCCGCGCGATCTCGGCATCAAAGGCTTCATCCCTCTCCTCGTGCATTAAGAGCGACTCGAGATATCGCTGCGTCAGAGCCAAAACCAGCTCGCGGAGCGGAACCGAATGCACCGCCGTCTCCATTTCACAGCGGTCGAGCAGGCGCACGACGAGAAGAAGCCTGGCACTGCGGGCCGTCTCGATCAGGGCCTCGCCCAAGGGGTCTCCTGTCTCCACCGCGACATCGATCGCCGCTTCAGCGAGCTCATTGAGGCGCCCTCGCAACATATCCACCAGCCATCCGAAGTGCTCGGGCCGGCGCTGCACCAGGCGGGTCAATCGTGTCAGCGCGGCGCGCGGTTCCAGGAAGGGTGCCATCTACCGACCAGCCCTCTTCCTAGGCGGCCCTGGCGAGCGCGGCGCGAATTCCCCGCATGATCTCGGGATCGCGCGGGCGATCCTCCGACGAAGAATCCATGTAGTAGCTGAACAGAGAAGCGACGGTGCTGTTGAGGGCCTCTCGATGCGACGCCAGATACGGGATCAAGCGGCGGAGCCCGTCTTCGGCCGCCGCGAACAGCTCGGCCGGGCGTTCGAGGGATGCCAGAAGCTGACATCGGAGGCCGCAGCGATTTGCGAGGTCGGGCAGGAAGCGGTCCGGTGCCCGATCTACCAGCTGTAGGTAGAGGCCGATCACCTCTTCCGTCGCTGCGAGCGCCTCCTCAGGCCGACCGAGATCCGCCAGCCGATTGCTCAGGTTGTACAGGCTGCTCGCAAGATCGGCGGCAAAGGCCTCGGGTCGCTCGGAAGCCAATTGCCGCCGAAGCTTTGCCGCCTCCGCCGTCGCTGCGAGCGCGTCCTCCGAACGTCCCTGCCCGGCAAGGAGGAAACCGAGGTTGTGGAGGGTCAGCGCCAGGGATGGTAGGAAGATCCCAGGGCGCTCCGCCGCAAGCGTCCGTCGCAGTTCGAGCGACTCCTCCGCTCGCACGAGCGCCTCTTCACCATCGCCTTTTTCGGATAGGCGACCGGCGAGGTTCATCAGGTCCCGGGCAAGATCGGGAACCGCTTCGACCGGGTCTTGCTTCACCAGTTTCCGCTGGATCTCCACCGCCTCGCGGCCTGCGGCCAATGCTTCTTCCGCCTGGCCGAGCTCGCTCAGAGCGATGCCCAGGTTCCGCAGGCTCACGGCGAGCGCTCTCAGGCCGCCGGAGTCCAAGCCCACTTCCAGCTTTTTGAGGATTCTCGTCGCTTCCCTTGAGGTCAGCAGCGCCTCCTCCCACTCCCCGAGAACTCCATGCGCCTGTCCGAGATTCGCCAGGCTGGTTGCGAGGTCGAAGAGAACTTCTTTCCCTCCGCCATTCTTCAGAAGATCACCCTGTATCTTCATCGCCTCCCGGTGGCATCGGAGCGATTCCCGCCAGTCGCCCAGCCGGCTGCGCCGACTTCCCAGGTTACCCAGCATGCGGGCAAAGACGTGGGATTGGCTCGGATCGGGCCGCGTAGAGAGCTCGCCTTTCAAGAACTCGAGCTGCCGTCGCGTCGCGGCTTCGGCCACCTCCCGCAGTGGGACCGATTCGCGAAAGTCCGCTTCGTCGCAGCGCAGCATCAGCCGTTCGGCGAGGTCTGGGCCGGCTTGATCCTCCACCAAACTTGCCAGCACCTGGCCGATCGGCCCTCCCGTCTCCACCGCGACTTCGAGCGCCTCTTCGGCCAGCTCCGTCAACCGGCCCTCGAAGGCACGGGCCAGCCATTCCCGTGTCTCCGGTCTGCGTATTGCCAGGCGGCTGAGAACGGTGAGCGCCGGCTGCATGGTCCGACCTACCCCGTCGCCTTGCCCAGCACCAGGTCCAGCAGCTCGTCCGCACCACGTTCCATTTCGCGCTGTACCAAGTGTTCCCCGAGGAGATCGGGGAGAATCGGTTCGATCCAGTGGTCTCCCGGATAGCATTCGTGGAGCAGCCGCGCTACGGCAAGCAGGACATCGCCGGTCTGTCCCTGAAATGCCTGAAGCCGGCGCAATACTTCGAGCGCCTCTTCTTCGTTGCGGACCCCACCGCCCAGGGTAATCGCGGCCATCGCGCGGCCGATCCCGGCGACCAGGGTGGCATCGACTTGCCGGTGAATCGCCCGATCCGTCCAATAGCGGGTCTCCCGCTTGAGAACGTAGTCCAGGACACCGTCCTCTCCTTTTACCTTCACGCCCTCGATGGAAGCCAATGCAGCCATGTGCAGCAAGAGGACTCGTTCGAACAGCGCCGTTTCAACGCCCTCGGGGAGCTCCGTCGGCGCATCTCGATTCAAACGTTGGGCGAACGCCTGCCCGGCAAGCCGATACGATTCGGAGCGCTCGGGAACTGAAAAGGCCAGCGCCGGCAGCGAGTGCCGCGAGGTCGCCGGACCGGAGAGCAACTCTCCCACTCCATGCCCTTCGGCCTTGAGCTGTTCCCACCAATCGAGAGCGGCGCGGGCAAGGAGGATCACGCGGATCGGCCCTGCGTCGGTGGCGTAGAGGCGGCGCAACAGAGGAATCAGCAACTCCCGACGGGTCTCGGCGTAGTCGACGATTGCGAGCACCTTGCCGCCCCGTCGGGAAACCGCCTTCCACGCCTCCTCGGGCGAGCGAACCGCGTCCGGTTCGAGGAAACCCGCCCGCCATCCTTCCCGCTTCAAGACCTTTGCGATCTCCAGCGCCAGCCGGGTCTTGCCCATCCCGCCGGGGCCGGTATAGAGACGCACTCGCACCGCGGGACCCTCGGTACACCAGGCATAGAGGTCGCTCCGCTCCTTCTCTCGGCCGTGGAACGGCACGATGCTGTACTCGGCGCGCAAGAGAGCACCGGGAGGAGAGATATCCGGGCGCCATTCGAGCGCCGGAATTCGCAGCGCGGTTTTTCGCAATTCGCGCGATGCGGGTTTCTCCGTAGCGGTCGAGCAGCGCAGCCCGGGACGGGCGTAGACCGTATAGGCGAGCCATGCCGGGTCCCCTGGGAACTGATCGCGAACCGCCATGCGCGCCTGCCACACCGCATCGCCGATCATCTCGCCGCCGAGAAAATGGCGATAGAAGGCGTGGGCGAAGGCGCGGGCTTTCTGGTCACGCACCTTCCAGAGGGTACCGAGAAATGCCGTGGCACCCGCGGCGAGGCTCTGTTTCGCCCATCCGCCGAGACCGGTCAGGGAAAAACCTCCCTGCCCGGTGGAGCACGCGTTCAGAAAGAGAAGCGGCCGAAGGCGCTGAAGGCTGGATTTGCCTATATTGGTCGGCGTCAAGAAGGCGTCGTCGTCCAAATAGAACGCCGCGAGGTTCGGGTCCTTCGCGACGCCGTTCGAATTGTGGCCGGAGAAATGCCAGCCATCAAAATCACCCTCGCCGAGAGCGGCTTTGACGGCCGAGACTGTCGCCTGGATCGAGGCCACCCGTTCGGCACCGAAGAGCGCCTCCAGATCATCCTTTTCCCCTGGAGCGCTCGGCAGGCCCGAATCCGCTGCCTGCACCAAGGCCAGATTTCGAAGAGGAAGATCGCCGGTCGGCTGGGGAATCGTCCGCAGCCACCTCGTGACCCGGAACGCCTCGCAAAGGTAGGGTCCCTCTTCGCCGTCTTCCCCTTGGAGCTTCATCAGCTCAAAGGGGATATAAGGCTCGTCCGAAAGGATCTGCAAAGTCTCGAGCTCCCCCTGATGCAACCAAAGCAGATCCCTCAGATCGGGAGGAAGGTTCTGGAACAGGGCCGTCGCCAGATCCGCTAGCTGCAGACGGGCGCTCTCCTGCCCGTCCTCCCCCTTGGCCGCCAGATCCGAGAGGCGGACCATATGCTTACTGAGCTCGTCCTGGGCCTGCGCCTTGGGGTCGCCTTCCAAGGGGACCGAGCCGAAATCCTTGTTCTGGAGGCCCAGGAATTCCGCTCGGACCTCGAACGACAAGCTCTTCACGTCGTTCCGGCGGACGAGGATCTGCAGCTCGCAGGGATTCTTCGAGGGCTCGTTCATGGCTGACCTGTGTGTTTGAAGATTCTATCAGGGTTCGGGCTCTTACTCACTGACCCGCTTGGGTGTCGCGCTGTACCGATCGCTCCCCGGACCGACCGAAGAGATCTCCGGACGATCCGGAGTCCGCTCCCGTCGATCCGAAGCGCATTCCCGACAGCCCCGTACCCCTCCGGGACGTGCGAAGAGAGATCCCGGAGAACGGGAACTCCTCACGGACCGCTCGAAGATCGCTACGGACGACCCGGAGCGGATTCCCGGGAACCCGGAGTGGATTCCCGGGAACCCGGAGTGGATTCCGGATGATCGGAAGAAGACTCCGGACCTCCCGGAAGGGTACGCAGCGATCGGAAGACGTCTTCGGGCGATCCGGAGAGAACTCCCGGAGCTCCGGAGATCCCTACGGACGGGCCGGAGCCTTCTCCCGATGAAGCGGATGCCTCTTCGGTTGGCTCCGAGCCGCCTCCAGAGGTCCGGGGGCGGCCTTCGAATCATCCGGGAAGACTCTCGGTGCCCAGGGGGAGCGCACGGTGCGCGCGGTGCCGGCTTACGCCAACCCCAGCTCTTCAAGCGATCGAGCGGTCAGCAGCCGCTCGGCCAGCGAGCCGAGCTCCTCGGGAGAACGGATCGCCTCGACTCGCTCGATCGTCCGGCCCGTGAGCGACGGAAAGCGACTGCGGAGCAAGCGCAAGAGAACTTCGCGCATGCCATTCTCCTGGCCTCGCGCCAGACCCTTCTCCAGGCCTTGTTCCCGGCCCTTCTCCAGGCCTCGCGCTTCGACCTTTTCTTCCCAGGTGACTGGTTTCATCTCGACCTCCGGTTTCGTGAACCGAGTGCGCAACGCCGCGTATTCCTGCGCCGCGCCGCCGCCCAATTCTAAATACGTTGCCACGCAGTTGAACAGCAGGAATCTTTCGACGTCGGTCAAATCGTCGGCCGCAGCGATTTTGGCGAAACAGGCGCGGCGAAGCTTGTAACGGTCTCGGTCCTTTGGACGTCCCAACGCCGCGAAAGCCCAGGCGAGCGGCTCGGGTCGCTCGAGGAACCCCTTCGGGGCGACGAGCCGGGCCGCGAGCTCGTCGTCGACGAGACGCAGGAAATCGACCGGGAATGCTCGAATCAGATCCTTCCAAAGTTGATCGTGACCGCCCGCCATACAGGTGTCTCCTTCGGGCCCCAAGGAGGTGCGACACGGGGTGAGGCCCATTCACCTGGCTAAAAGACGTAAAACGGGTGGCTCATCTCGATGATCGGCGGAAATTCGTTGGAGAGATGGGGGTGAGAACCTCGAATCCCGCGGTCTCAAGGGGAACAAGCGTCTGCTCTAGCAGGATGCGATTCTCGAAACAGCCTCCGGTGAGCACCACGACGGGACGCGCAATGCCGGCATCGACTCGCGGGGGTAGGAGCTTCTTGACCATCGCGACCAGCGCGCGGGCGAGGCTGCGATGAAAGCGGGCGGCGATCACCCCGACAGGGGTTTCTAGGAGCAGGTCACCGAGCAGGGCGGCCCAGGCTCCCAGCGGCTCGATGTAGGGAAGACCACGGCCCCCCAAGCGCGGGATCGCGAAGGGATAGATCAGCGTCTCGTCCTCATTGAGGGCGGTAGCGTCGACCAGATCCTCCAGCATTTGGCCAGGCTGCCCCTGGAAGTCGACGTGCGAACGGCAGATGCCGATCGCGGCGGCCACGGCGTCGAACAGCCGGCCGCAGGAGCTGGCGAGCGGGCTTGCCGAACGATCGGCGATTTCGGCGTCGAGCGACTCGCACCGCCGTTCGGCGAGAAAAGCCTTCAGCGGGAGATCCGCGAAGTCCATTGCGAAGCGTGCCCAACCCATTTCGGCCATCAAGTGCGCGTAGGTGCTGCGCCAGGGCTCGGCTCTCGTCGCCTGTTCTCCTCCGGGCAGGGCCACCGGTTTGAACGTTCCCAGGCGCTCGTACGACTGCAAATCGGCGAGCAGGAATTCGCCTCCCCACAGGGTTCCGTCGTCGCCGGGCGTCATGCCTCCCAGGACGATTCCTAGCACCGGCAGACCGTCGAGCGGCTGGTCGTTTTCGATCAGGCACGCGACGATCTGCGCGTGCTGGCGCAAAATCCCCTCGTTCACGACGGGCTCCGGACGCTCAAGATGTAGGCCGGCAGCAGGCCGGGCGAGGAGCCGGCGGCGTTCGCCACGGCCACCGGTTGAGACAGGCGCCGGAAGATCAACCGCAGGAGGGCCGTCGCGGCGAGCCGGACCCGAATCGGCCCGGCTTTCCCTTCGAGGAGGACGATCGGCATCTCGGGGCGTTCGAGCTGCTCCGCTTCCTCGGGGCTCACCTCCGCGAAGCGGCGCAGCGTTTCGAGATCGCGGACCCACCAGTGGAGCGGTTCGCCGCGCGCCGCCTGCCAGTCCGAGAGCGATTCGACGACCGATTCCCGCATCGCGTCGCCCAGAAGCTGAAAACCGGTCGGAGCGGGAACGGCGACGATCTCGCCGCGTTGGATCAGGGTGGCCACGGCATCGACATCGTCCAGGATACTGAACTGGTCGAAGGAGATCTCCGCGCCGTCGTTGCGGACCAGGCGGGCGCGGGGACCGCAGCCGTGGCAGGCCGTCGCCGGGGCCGCATAGTGGCGGTCGTTCGGATCTTCAAACTCGCGCCGGCAGGCGGCGCACATCTCTTTCGCCGGACGCGGTGCGAGCGCCGGGCCGCAGACGGAGCAACTGGCGAACGGATAGCGGTAGCGCCGCTCGAACGGGCTCAATACTTCGGCGAGGCAATCGGGGCAGGCTCGAAGTATCGATTCGACCTTCATTTCTAGCGGCTGAGGCGGATCTCGACCCGGTTCTCGATTAGGCGCACGGCGTGCTGTTCCAGCTGTACGAGCGGCGCCGTCAGGCACTCCCCCGTTTCGAGCGAGTACTGGAAGCCGTGGTGAGGGCAGGTGAGGATGCCCTCCGAGATCTTGCCTTCGTCGAGCGGCAGGCCTAAGTGAGCGCACGAATTGCTGAAGCAGGCGATCGCTTCGCCCGTCCGGGAGAGCAGCAGATCGCGGCCGGAGATCTCTCGCCGGAGGATGCGGCCGAGCGGAATCTCGTCGAGCCGGGCGGCGAAGTGCCATTCGGCGTCGCTGTCGAGGGCGCCAAGCGCGAACGGGCTGACGAACCGCACCCGGCCGTCGCCCGTCGGCGCGGCGGCCAGGCCGCGGACCTCGACCACGTGTTGAATTTCCGGGCAGGTTTCGAGGATCGCTTTCTTCACTCCGGCGACGAACGTCAGCTGCGACGCCGCGCAGCCGTCGCAGGCGCCTAAGAACCGCACCTCGACGGTGTCCGGCAGTTTGATTCGCACCAGCTCGACGTTGCCCCCGTGCGATCCGAGCATGGGGCGGATCTGCTCCAGCGCGGCATCGACCTTTTCTTGCAGGCTGGGCTTGATCAGCTCGAAATGGCGCAGGACGCCGTAGACCAGCTCGTCGCTCAGCGACTCCTTGAGCAGGGCGAGCGCGCGGTGATCTGTCTTGAGTCCTGCGATCAGTCTCCGGATCGCCTCCCGGTGAAGACTTTCAAGCGCCGTGCGATAGGCCCGGACCGCCCCCCGCTGATCCACGTCCCAGGTGGCGAACAGGGCGTCCAGCGCCTCTAGATCTCTGACCAAGGTGGCGAGCTGAGGCGTGGGTTGCGCGTCGGCGGAGGGGGTGGAACCACTCAACGGAACTTGAGATCCTTGAACAGATAAGGCTGGAGCATCCCGCCGGCAAAACCGGCGATGCCGGCGCTTACGGGAAGCGAAAGACCGGCGGCGAAGAGGCCCAGGGTGACGACCACGGTGACGGCCACGCCTTTGAGGTTCTGGCGCACCACGTCGGCAGGTTTTTGAAACAGCTTGCCGGCAATGAACAGCTTGATCGAGGCGAGCGCCATGTCCCACATGTCAGCTCCTCACTGCCGCCCACAGGGCCAACAGTCCGAGACTCACGAGGACTCCGAGGAAGCCGCCTACCGGACCGAAGAATGCGCCCATCATCGCCGCGAGGCCGGTGCCGAGCGCCTTCTTCCCAACCATCAATCCGCCCAGGATTCCCCCGAGGAGGGACGTGGCGAGCGCGATGAGAGCTGCAACCAACGCCAATCCCAGGGTCATGAGGTTACCTCTTGGCCGGCCCGCGCTCCTCTAAGCTCTACACCGATGTCGGCGAGCGCTTCGCACACCGAGGCTGATTTCGCCGTTTCGCCGCTTTCGTCGAAGATTTCGAGCGCCTCGGCGAGCAGGCGCTCTGCCTGTTGCAGGTTGCCGAAGCGGCCGGCCCCCGGGCTTGCCGGGTCGTCCGGCAACCCCCAGAGGCAGGTCGCCTTGTTGGCGATCGTGTTGGCGTATTCGAGCGGCATTTCGCGACGCGTTCGTACCCGCAGCGCTTCGTCGTACGCTTCGAGCGCCCGCAGGCTGTTTTCGATCGCGTGGCTCGACCCGACCGACTGCAGGGCGTTGCCGAGATTGTTCTGCAGCATCGCGTACTCGGCGGGATGGTCGACGAGGTTGACCCCGCGCAAGCCCTCCTGGAAGGAGCTGACGGCCAGGGCTTCGCTCATCTTCGAGCGCTCGCCGCCGACCGACATGGAGAGAAACGCCGTCGCGAGATTGTTGTGAAGGATGGCAAACTCCTTGGGGTAGCGGTCGCGATCGAAAACCCGCAGCGCCCGCTGATAGGCGGTGATCGCATCCTGAATTCTTCCGCGCCCCGAGGCGGCGAGCGCTTGCACGATCAGGCCTCGGTTCATCTCCAGCTCGGCCACTTCCTCGGGGAGCCCGAGCGCCATCAGCCCGGGAGCGGCGTCGTCGAGGCAACGGAGGGCGTCATCGAGCGGCGCGATCGAATCGCCGGGAAGCGCGCGGAGCGCCGTCGACATTCTGGCGAGAGTGCGCGCCCGCAGCAGCGGCTCGGTCTCGGGGCAGGTTTCCAGCGCCTTCCGATAGAGCGAGACGGCGCCTTCGAGCTGGGCCGCTTCTCGCGGCCTCTTCTGCAGGCCCATCGCGATCTCGACCAGCATCTCGGTTTTTTCAATCGCCGACGCCGACGCGCTCTCGACGGCGGCGAGAGCCACCTCGACTTCGGTTTCGTAGCGAGTCTGCGTCGCGCGCGGGGTCAGCACTGAGCCGAAGTCTCGCAGAAGAAGTTCTCGATGACCAGCGCCGCGGCCTCGGCATCCCACCGCGCTTCGTAGGTCGACTCCCGGTAGCCGTCGATCAGTTCCTCGTCCACACCGAGAAGCCGGAACAGCTCGACTCCGGAGACGGCGCGATCCCCGGCAGGGTTCACGATCTTGAGCAGGTTCCCGCCGCCGCCGGCATTCCGCACGGGGAGAATCAACAGGCTTCGCTCGCGAGGCAGCAGAAGCACGGAGTGCAATCCCGAAAAGTAGCGCTCGAAGATGGCGACCGGCAGCAGCAACGATCCGTGGCGCAAAGCGAGCCGGATGCTAGTCGTGGTTTCGTTGGCCTCCTCGCTCCTTCGAGCGACGAGGGCGATGCGCTCGCGAATCCTCTCCGTGACCCAGGCGGCCGCCCGTTCGACCGGTTCCGAGAGGCCGAGGCCGAACGAGAGATCCTCGGCCTCGATCAAAAAGACCGAGATCTCGCGCGGGAAGCGGTCGCCGAACATTTTTCGCCCGGCGTAGAGGGCGTGGTCCCAGCGGAAGTCGTGAAGATTGAAACTCGGCGCGGGCGGATTTTCCAGCTCGGCACCTGGGACCTCGTAGATCGAGCCCGGCTCTGCGCCGGAGCGGCTGGCGTCGACCAGGATCAGCGCGCCCGCCGTTTCCAGACGGAGCAGGACGCCCATGCCGTCGGTGCCTGCGTCGACGACGCTCACGAGCCGACGCTCCGTCTCGGTCAACTCCGCGGCGAGGCGCTGGGCGATCACCACGCCCACCCCGTCGTCGCGCCGATTGGGATTGCCGCAGCCGATGACGGTCAGCACGTCAGACCCGCCAGACGTTGCACGACCACTCGGGCCTCACCGGTAGATCCAGCTCGGGCAGGACACACCAGCCGCGATGGACCTGAAAATACATGCACGACTCGCACGCCTGGTCGAAACCGTCATGAGGTACCGGGTGGTCGGTGAATCCGGCGAGGCGCAGCTTGGTCGTGAGCTCTCCGTCGCTTGCGCGAATCGCCTTGACCACGGCATGAAACCGCTCGCTGTCGTCGGCGCGAAGGCGCCAATCGGTTTCGAGCCCGCCGGCGAGAATCTGCGCGATGCTCTCGCGTACCGCTTCGGCCGGATCCTCTGGGTGCACGCGTTCTCCCTGCGGTCGCGGCTCAGATGACGAAGATGTCTTCCTCCGCCCAGGCCGGTGAAGCGGCCTTTGCGGCGACCGTCATTTTCATGTAGCCGTTCTTTTCGACCCCGTCGGGGAGATCGCGTGGCACGCCCATCACCGTCTGGGTCTTGAAGACGCTGCCCGGCGCGAGGTCGAAGAAGGGGAACTCGGGCTCGGTGCAGCCGATGCAGGGCATGCCCGCGCGGGTCTTCGAGGACTGGCGGTTCCACAGGATGCGGTTGCACGGGCTGTGGGTCATCGGGCCGCGGCAGCCGAGGTCGTAGAACAGGCAGCCCCGGCGTTGTCCGAACTCCGTCGCCGAGACCTTGTAGGCGAAATGCATGTTCCGGGTGCAGCCGGTCTGGGTGAAGCTGGTGAAAAACGTCTTGGGTCTCTGCAGGTCGTCGAGCGTGATCTCGTCACCGCGGCCGGTCGCCACCGCCACGAGGATCTGGGTCACCCAGTCGGGATGGGCGGGACAGCCGGGTACGTTGATCACCGGCAGGCCGGCCTTGGAGCTGAACGAGGGCCCGAGAAATCCACCGCGCCGACGCTTCAAATACTGCAGGCCTTCCGAGTCGGTGGGGTTGGGCGCGGTCGCCGGGATTCCGCCCCAGGCGGCGCAGTCGCCGATCGCGACGACGTAGCCCGCGGCCGCGGAAAGATCCTTGACCCAGTCCTTCATCGGCCGCCCGGCGAAGCGATTCCACTCGCCGGTGCCGTTCGGGGCGTTCACGATCGTACCTTCGAAGACCAGGATGTCGAGCGACGTCCGACCCGAGACGCAGTCGTCCAGCAGCTGGATCAGGTTGTCCCCCAGCTCCATTCCGAGCGACGGATGCCAGAGGATGTTGATTCCGAAGTCTGTCACCAGGTCGCAAGCCGAGGGCTCCTCGGCGTTGAGAAACGACATCGTGTTGCCGGAGCACGCGCCGCCTTGCAGCCACAAGAGATTTGCCACGTACGCCCCCGATCTCGACTTCCCGATGCTGCGATATAGTACCCGAAAGTCAATGTTGATCAATAGTTCAAAAGAAGTGCTGGTACTGCGAATCGCCTACGCTGGCGCTCCCCTGTCCGGCAAGACGGCGACGATGAAGGCGTTGATGCCCATCCTGCGCAGCCAGAGCTCGGGCGATCTCGTCTACTCGCCGAAAGAGGCTCGCGGCCGGACGATTTACTTCGACTGGGCGGAGTACCAGGGCGGCAGCTTTCGCGGCGGCCAGGTGCAATGCCAGATCACTTCGGTGCCGGGTCAGGAATCGCTCCGCCGCCGCCGCAATCTGCTGATCGAAGACGCCGACGCGGTCGTGTTCGTGGTCGACTCCCAGCCCGACCAGATGGAGGCGAATCGACGGAGCCTCGCCGAGCTTCACCCGTGGCTCGAACGCAACGACTTGCAGCCGATCAACGTCGTCTACCAGTGCAACAAACGCGACCTTCCCGGCACGCTCGGATTGGAGGAGATCCGCAGCGAGCTGTCGCTCGGCGCCGAGGCGGAGCTCTACGAAAGCTCCGCGGTGCAGGGAGACGGCTTGCGCATCGCTTTCGTCGCGGCGGTAAGTGCCGGCGTCCGGCGGGCCGAGATGCTGCGCGGCTTGAATCGGCTGCCGGTGGGTACGCCGGAGGTCGAGACGGGCGAACAGCTGCTCGATCGCGTGCGGCTGGCCGACGATCCCAACGCCCAACCCGAAGCCGAAAGCGAGCCGGAGGCCGAGCGGACGCCGGAGCCCTCGCCGGCCGTTCCACCCTCCTCGATTCGGGCGCGTCCGGCCGTCATGCCGATGGCCGATTGGCTCGCGAGCCGGCAAGAATCGATCGGCACCGAAAAATCACCCGAGACTGCGCCGGCGGCGGAAACTCCGGTTCCCGAGCCCAAGGCTCCGGAGCCGGCACCGCAGGGCGCCGCCCCGACCACGCCTCAACGCCCCGCGGTCATGCCGATGGCGGACTGGATGGCCCAGCCCGATGGACCCAATGGAATCGAAGAGGCCGCCGCGACCCCGTCCGTCCTCCCGATCCGCCCTCCGGCGCAGAAGCCGACGACGACGCTGCCGGCGCCCTGGCTTGCCGGAGGCGAGACCGGCCTGCTCAAGGCTTGGCCGAGAGGGATCTGGGATGCTGTCCGGCTCGCCGTCGATCTGCATCTCGACCCGCCCAAAGGGACATCGGGGACGCTCCAGGGACGCATCGGCGGCGGTTGGCACGCCCGCTCCAGCGGAATCTTCGGGAGCCTCGACGAGGGGCGGGTCGAGTACCAGCGGCAGGTCGACTGGCTGATGCGGCTCGGCGACGTCGTTTCGGGCCAACGCTGCATCGTGCTCTCCGGCGGGGTGGAAGGCTGGAGAGCCTGGCAGCTGGTGCGCGAGCTGCCGACGCTCGGCATGCTTCTGCAACAAGGCTTGGAGCCGGGTCTGCCGTCGAGAAAAGCGGTGCAGATCCTGACGCGGATCTCGGCCGAATTCGTTTCGACCTGCCGGGCATTCACCACCCGCGACGTGGAGCTTCCTCTTCTGCTCCGCACCCTGGCGCAAGAGAACGGCAAGACGGTCTACTCGGCGTTCCTGCCCAACGCCCCCGTTCCGTCCAAGGACAGGGATGCGTTGGCGCACCTGGAAAGCGAGCTTCGACCCTTGGCGAAGGCGCATCTCCTGGGCGCCCTCAACATTCCCGAGACCCTGCTGGAGCTGGAGCAACTGAGTGTAAGGTCGCCCTCGGTCCTTCCCATCGTCGAGCTCCTGCAATCATTGTTGATCGGAGAGTAGGGCGCCATGGCAAACGTACTTTGGCTTCAGGGGGGTGCCTGTTCGGGCAACACCATGTCCTTTCTCAATGCCGAGGAGCCGAGCGTCACCGACCTCGTCACGAGCTTCGGCGTCAACCTGCTCTGGCACCCCTCGCTTGGAATGGAGCTGGGCGACAACCTGATTCGGCTGCTGGAAGATTGCGTGTCCGGAGTCCGGAAGCTCGACATCTTCGTCTTCGAAGGTACCGTCGTTCATGCTCCGGACGGCTCCGGGAACTGGAACCGGTTCGCCGGCAAGCCGATGAAGGAATGGGTCGGCCTGCTTTCGGCCGCCGCCGACTTCGTGGTCGCGATCGGCGACTGCGCGACCTGGGGCGGCATCCCGGCCACGGCCCCCAACCCGACGGAATCGACCGGCCTGCAGTTCCTCAAGCGGGGCAGAGGGGGCGCTCTCGGCTCCGACTTCCGCGCCAAAAGCGGCATGCCGGTGGTCAACATTCCCGGCTGTCCGGCCCATCCCGATTGGATCACCCAGATCCTGGTGGCTCTCGCGACCGGACGGACGGAAGATCTCGATCTCGACGACCTCAACCGGCCGCGGACTTTCTTTGCCAGCTTCACGCAGACCGGCTGCACGCGCAACATGCATTTCGTGTGGAAGGTGTCGGCGACCGAGTTCGGCCAGCGCAAGGGCTGCCTGTTCTACGACCTGGGCTGTCGCGGTCCGATGACTCACAGCCCGTGCAACCGGATCCTGTGGAACCGGCAATCGTCGAAGACCCGGGCCGGCATGCCATGCTTGGGCTGCACCGAACCGGAGTTTCCGTTCTTCGACCTCGAGCCGGGAACGGTCTTCAAGACCCAGACGGTGATGGGCTTTCCCAAAGAGCTGCCGGCGGGAATCGACAAGAGCGGCTACATCAAGCTCACGGCGGCGGCCAAGATCGCGGCACCGGCCTGGACCGAAGAAGACTTTTTCGTTATCTAATGCTTCCCCACTCGGGAGATCCCGCATATGGCTCAAAGCACCCTCGACATCAGCCCCGTCGGCCGCATGGAGGGAGACCTCGACGTGCGGGTCGACATCCAGGACGGAATTGTCGTCGATTCCTGGACCTCGGCTGAATTGTTCCGCGGTTTCGAGGTCATCCTGCGCGACAAAGACCCGCAGGCCGGCCTGGTGGTGACGCCGCGCGTCTGCGGCATCTGCGGCGCCTCGCATCTGACCTGCGCCGCCTGGGCGCTCGACACCGCGTGGGGGGCAGAGGTGCCGAGAAACGCCATCCTGGCGCGCAACCTCGGGCAGATCGCCGAGAGCCTGCAGAGCCTGCCGCGTCATCATTACGGACTGTTCCAGATCGACTTCACCAACGCGAACTACCGGAAGAGCCCGTTCTACGACGAGGCGGTGAAGCGGTGGAGCATGTTCACCGGCACCAATTATCGAATCGGGATCGGCATCTCCGGCAAGCCGGTCGAGATCTATGCGCTGTTCGGCGGTCAGTGGCCGCATTCGAGCTACATGGTTCCCGGCGGCGTCATGTGCGCCCCGACGCTCACCGATCTCACCCGCTCTTGGTCGATTCTGGAGTATTTCCGCCGCACCTGGGTCGAGCCCGTCTGGTTGGGCTGCTCGTTCGAGCGCTACGAAGAGATCCGGTCGTATCAGGACTTCATGGCCTGGCTCGACGAGAGCCCGGCGCACGCCAACTCGGATCTCGGAATGTACTGGAGGATGGGGGTCGACGTCGGCGTCGATCGCTACGGCGGCGGGCATCGGAAATTCCTCAGCTGGGGCTATCTCCCGCACGAAGACCGGTATCAGAAGCCGACGATCGAAGGGCGCAACGACGCCCTGGTGATGAAGAACGGCATCTACGACTTCCATCTCGACCAGCATCAGGAGACGTCGCACGAGATGGTGCGGGAGAGCACCCGCCACGCCTGGTACGACGAAGGCGACACGGCCGTTCACCCCTTCGACCGGACAACCCGGCCGACCCAGAAGAACACCCGCGAATTCGACGGCCGGTATTCTTGGTCCACCGCGGTCGGACATGTCGAAGAGGGGCGGCTGGAAGCGGGGCCCTTGGCCCGCCAGGTCGTCGCGGGGGCGCCGCAAACGCGCCCGTTCCAGCATCACGACCCTCTGGTTCTGGACATGATGAAGGCGATGGGCGGGCCGAGCCTCCTGCTGCGCCACTTCGCGCGCATGCACGAGCTGGTCAAGCTCTACCGCCAAGCCGAGCGCTGCCTGCGCGAGTTTCGCCTCGACGAGCCGTTCTACATCAAACCGGAAGAGCGGGACGGCCGGGGATGGGGGGCGACCGAGGCGATCCGCGGCGCGCTCTGCCACTGGATCGACGTCAAGGACGGCAAGATTCGCAACTACCAGATCATCGCGCCGACCACCTGGAACGTCGGCCCGCGCGACGGCAAAGGAAACCGAGGTCCGATCGAGCAGGCGCTCCTGGGCGTCCCGATCGCCAATCCGGCCGACCCCGTGGAAGTCGGGCACGTCGCCCGCTCGTTCGATTCGTGCCTGGTATGTACCGTCCACGCCCACGACGCGAAGACCGGGAAGGAACTGGCCCGCTTCAGAACGGCTTGAGGAGGCTAGGACCATGGCGCAGTGGGAACCGCAGATTCGCACCAACCTGGACGACCCGGTCTACCAGGCACAGCTCGACGGACTCTTGAGCAGCGTTCCCGGCACGCTCGGCGCCGGCTTGGTGAACACTCGCTTTCGCGAGGGCGCCTACCGTGTCTCCGGCGGGCGTGCGGCGGGAGCGGCAGAGCTACAGGCGACGATCGCTCTCACCGCCGGACTGTTCGGCGGACCGGAGGCCGAGCAAGATCCCGAATACGCCCAGGCGCTCGCCGCCGTGGCTCCGATCGAATCGGCCTACCTGAGCTTCCGCGAGGAGACCGTCCTGTTGAGTCGCGTGGGCGACACCCAAACGGTTCTCCTGTCGACCGTCTCCGCGAGCCTCAACCAGGCCGCGTCGCTCAATCTGCGGCGCACGGTCACCGAGCGAATCTTTGCCTCCGGAAGACCGGAGATCAGTTCCGTGCTCGAAGCGACCAACGAGGCGTTGCTCGGCCTTCTCATCGACCTGGCGGACGGCAAGATCCTCGACAAGTACGAGCGCTATGCCAACATCTCGGCCCTCGGGGTGGACGATCATCTGATCGAGATCGTGCGCGCCCTGTTCGTCGCGAACGCGCCGGCGCGCGGTGTTTATCTCCACAATCGCGACGGCGAACCGATCGAAATCCGCCGCGCGGAGATCGTCACCTCGACCCGCAGTTTTCTCTGGGCGCGGCTCAATTTCGATCCCGAGCACCTGATGGTGGTCGCCGCCGACCGGCGGGTGGTGCCCGGCCTGCTTTCGATCATGCTGCGCAGCAGCGAGGTCGAAATCGTGCGCGTCTGGGTCGACGGTCTGTTGAGCTACGGCATCAAGTCGACCATGAGCCCGTTCCCGAACACCCAGACGGAGTTTCTCCAGATCGTCCGCGACCTGCGCCGGCTCGAAAAGAACGACCTTCTAGGCCGGCTCGACCTCGGAGGCTTCGCCAACTACACCGTCGGCGAAGGCGAGGACATGCAGCGTTGCCAGGAGTGCATCTACTACCTCCCCAACGGCAAATGGTGCGACCTGCCCGAGCTGCCGGTCCCGGTAGAGCCCCACTGGTGGTGCCGGCTCTGGAAGATGTAGGCGAGGGAGCGCCGGGCCGTATCTGCCGGGACCTGCTTCGGAAAATCCCAGTTCACTTGCTGCTTCGACGCCCGGCTGCTACTGGATGAGCTTTTCCAAGTCGTGCGCGGGCACCGGACAGACTTGCGCGGGCAAGACGCAATTCAACTGTACAGCGACCTCCGGCTGCTATTGGATCGCTTCATGCTCCGGTACCGCGACCCCCTGCTCGTCGCTCGGCGAATCGGTCTGCGGGTCCCAGCCCGGTTGTAGCTGGCAGTAGGCTTCAGAGGGCGGGTTCCGCGGAACCGGTATTGCGCCGCCTACAACCCCGCGGACAGATCTCCCCGCTGGAGCGGCAGGCGCGACAGGTTCTGCTCCGCCCACGCCGCCGCCTCGGCGTTCAGCGGGCTCTTCACGTTGTAGCTCTGGAAGCAGATCATCTCGGCGATCTGAATCACCATCTGCGCCAGCGACTGGCCCGCGCTCCAGTGGTCGCCGATGCAGATCTTCTGCGGGTCGATGTTGGGATGGAAGACCGGCGTGACCATGCGGCAGAAGGGGGGCCGGCGCGGGTAGTCGAGCGGCAGGAAGACCTCCGCGCGATGGACCGTCCCGCTGCGCGGACCGGTGTCGTCCTGCGGCACCAGCCCGCGCACGCGAAACTCGAACGTGTATTTTTCCGGCGGCTCGCCCTCCGCCTCGATCAGGCGGACGGAAGGATGCTCGGCGAACAGGGCGGACACCTGGTCGTAGTCGGAGCGCAACCTGCGGATTCGCGCCTGCATGGCTCCCCCTAATCGAAGACGACGAACTTGATCCACCAGCCGACGAGGCCGAGCAGGAGGAGGGCGCACTGCGCCGCGGCGGTGGTGAAGGCGATGCGGAAGAGGCCGTCGGTGCCTCCGGACAGGCGCCGGATCTCCTCGCGATTGCGGCGATAGTAGATCGTGCCGACCGAAAGCGTCAGCAGCGACAAGGCCGGCAGCAGACTGAGCACCATGAACAGCCGGGCGAAACGGCGCTGGGTCGGCGCCCGCAACCGGCGCTCCGACCGCCGCTCGAAGCTGTCCTTGCTTTCGGGCCGCGCTTCGATCTGGCCGCCGCAGTGGCGGCAGCGCACGGCCAGGGCCATGATCTTGGCGCCGCATTGGGGACAGTCCTTGTCTTCGCGTCCCCAGAACGCGGGAGGGATCTCCAACGCTTTTAGCCCTTCGGTCTTCGGTACCTGGGCGCAGCCATATACCGCGCAGCCGCCGTTCTCGTCCCAGCACTCCGCATGGTAGAAGGCGTGGCAGGCGGAGCACTCGGTCGAGGGCTCGCCGGCATCGATCGAGGACATACAGATCGTGCAACTCGCCGCCCGGCTCTGCCGGCTCGCACGGCTCTCGGGGCTGTCATGGCTCTCCTGGCTCTCAAACCCTGGCTCGCTCATGACCGCTGCCTCTGTTCGAACAGGAAGCTCGTATCGCCGATCTGAATCCGGTCACCCTGCCGCAGGCGGGAGTTGCGGACCGGCTGGCCGTTGACCAGCAGCGGGCTCACCGCGTCGCGCGCGGCGATCTCGCATTCGTCGCCGATCATCCGGATCGTGGCGTGGGTCTGGGCCACCTTGGGATCGTTGAACAGATAGATCTCGGACCGGGGCGAGGCGCCGATGTTCATCACCTCGCGGAACATCAGGAACTCCTTGCCGGCGAGCGGCCCTTCGACCATTCGCAGCCAGGCGTCGCGGGTGAGCAGCTCGACCACGCCGATCATCGTGCCGACCGCGATGCCGATTACGGCGAGGCCGATCAGCCGCGCCTGATCCGCGCCGACGCGATCCGCGCCGAGGACGACTAGATCGAGCGGATCGAACAGCAGACCGCCCAACATGCCGCCGATCAGCCCGCCGAGGAAGCCATGGCTGAGCAGTTTCTTGGAGCGTAGCGCGATCCCCTGGCCGAGACCCATCGCCGCGCCGGCGAGCGACCAGGCCATCATGCGCGCCACCATCTGGAACAGAAACCCCATCGAGCGCACGGTCGGCGAGGGGGAGGCGAGCTGAACCGAGGCCGCCGTGCTGAGCGGCGTGTAGAGGACCCCGGCGATCACCCCGGAGAAGAGACCGCCGACGAATCCGACCAGCGCCCCCACCAGCCCGCCGAGGATCGCCCGTCGAGGAACGCGGCAGACGATTCCGTCGGTCGCTCCGATCCCAAGGCCGATCATCGCCGCCACCACCGCGAATAGCAGCAGGCCCGCGGTTTCGCTCGCCCGGCTCTGGTCGCGCAACGGCTCGATCGCCTTGCCGGTGGCCGCACGGGCCGGAGCGGGATCGAGGTAGTGGGCGAACGCCAGCTCTTTTCCGCCCCCTTCGAAGTACTTGGTGAAGACTCCGACTTCCTTGCCCACGGCGAGCGTCGAAGGATCGAAGAAGCCCTGGATGTGGGTTCCCGTCGTGGCGCGAATTCCGGGCGAGAGCCAGACCTGCTGGCCGCGCACGGTGATCCAACCCTGGCCGATGAAACCGGCCTCCTCAGCATCGCCTTGCATTTCGGGCAGCTTCAGCTCGTCGGCCAAGTCGAGCGTTTCGATCTTGCCCTGCAAATAAAAATAGTCCTCGAACGAGGGTTCGAGGATCGCCCACGCGCTGACCGCCGCGATCAGGCCGACCAGCGCGAACAGCAGCCAGTTCTGGTAGTACCAGCGGCGCTTGACTTCGGCCGTCATGCCGCTTTCGCCGCGCAAGGCCATCTGGCGGCGCAGCAGGTCGTCGACATGGTTGCTGCTCGCCTCGTCGCGGGTGATGACGATCAGCTCGTCGCCGGGCGCTCGGTTCAGTGGCTCGCTCATAAGGATCTCTCTTCGGCTCTCTCTGGCTATTTCTTCGGGGCTCGACGCTGTTTTTCTTGAAGTTTTCTCTGCGTTTCTTCCTGCTCCCGCCGGGCCTCCAGCTCCAAGCGGGCGACCTTTTCCAGGTAGGCGTCGAGGCGCGGCGGGATGGCCCAGTCGACCACCGCCACCCCGAGCATCACCGTCTCGTCGCCCACCTTGACCGGCACCGGCACGTAGCTCTGCACCTTGGGCGGAGTCAGGCGCTCGGTGCGATCGGCCCAAATCTGGTAACCAATCCAGCCGATCAGGACGGCGCAGACGACGATCACCAACGCCACGAGCATGCGATGGAAATTCGCCCGCTGCTCGTCCATCGCCCGGATCAGGTGGTTGATGCGCCCTTCCAACCGCTCGATCTCGCGCCCGGCGTCCCCGCCGCCCGCGTACGGCGTCGAGGCCGCCGCGGTCGCTCCGATGCCATGCGGCGGTCCCGGCACCCGGGCGGCATGCTCCCGCCCGTCGACCCAGAATTTCGGCAGCGAGGCGATCCCCTGCGGACCATTCCAACAGATCGCCGTCTCCCCTCCGAGCGGGTCGGTGAGGAACGCGATCTGGGTCGGGCCGGAGAAGAAGTTCTGCTGGATGAATAGATCCATCGCCGAAAACTCGACGCCGAATCCGGGGTGGGTGTGGTACCAGCCGACGATCTGAAGATCCGGATAGGTGCGGTCGAGCGTGGCGTGGATCTGGGTCCAGGTCTCGTGGGTGAAAGTGACGTGCGCCCGTCCCTCGCGCGCCGCCATCGCGCGGATGACCGCCTGCACTTCGAGAAACGGCCCTTCGTCGTCCTCGCAGGTCTCCCCCACCAGCACGCCGCCGACCTCGGCGTCGACCGAGTCCTTGGCGTGGGCGACCAGCTCGGCATAGGCGCGGCGGGCGAAATGAACGCGCAGCGGCACGCCACTGCCGGCCGGTCCGGGAAAGACCCTCCGCGCCACCTTCCCCAGCTCGGCCGCCGGTTTGACCCGGACCGGCCCGTCTTCCCCCTTCTCCCCCCTCTCGCTACCGGTCTTCTGTTTCCTGGCCACCTAGACCTCCGATCGTAGCCGGCGCATCCGCGGCAAGCTCGAATCCCTGGAACCGCTCGCCGCGGCGCGCCCAGACGATCTCCCACGCCGGCAAGCCGAGCTGCCGCGGCGTAGCCGCCAGATGCTCGCTGCCGCGCGAGAACGAATGGATGAAGCGGGGCACGCAGTCGGCGCCGCAGGCCGGGCAGAGCGCCTCGTCGTCGCCGACGACCTCGACCGGACGAAGGAGCGCTCGCCGGCCGCCGCAATCGGGACATTCCAGGCTCTCGACCAGCTCGCGGCCGAGATCGAGCGCGTCGCAGCCGCCGAGCATCTCCTCGGCGCGTGCCCAAATTTCGTGGAACGGCGTCGCCGATCCCCAATCCGGCCGCGTCTCGACCGGCGGCGCGCCTTCGTGCCAGGGGCAGTCCGGATGGATCGGATAGGAGACGGCGTACGAGCCGTGAAACGCCCCTTCATAGACGAACCCCCGGCCGAACAGCGCCGGCAGGCCGTGGAGGTACTTGACCACCTCCTGCGCCTGGATCGCGCCGATCACCGAGGCGGTGATCGGCGTGGTCGGCACCCCGCCGCCGGCCAAAGCGCGGCGCGCGAGCATCGAGCACGAGCGGCGACGCCGGATCTCCTGCCAGTCGACCTCGCCCATCGTGCATTCGTAGCAGGCGGTCTCGGGCGGGAAGAAGCCGCGGACGATTCCCTGCATCACCTCGATCCCGCCGTCGATCCACGGGCGGCCCAGGCGCGCGCAGGCGGAGTTCAAAAACACCCGCGCCTCCCGATTGTCGAGCGCGCCGACCACCACGTCCGCCCAGCGAATCCACCCCAGGCCAAGCTCGGCCGTGATGTTTACGGTGAGGGCGTGGACCTGCATCTCGGGATAGAGATCGCGCGCCGCGCGCGCCGCCGTGATTGCTTTGCCCGAGCCGGCGTCGGCGGCGCGGAAGAGCGGCGAGCGCGACAGATTGCTGACCTCGATCGTGTCCATGTCTGCGATCGCGAGAGTCCCAAGCCCGAGCAGCGCCAGGTTCTTGATCACCTCGTTGCCGAGCGCCCCAGCGCCGGCCACCAGGACGCGCCCGGCGCGCAGGCGGTCCTGCTGCCACCACTCCACGCGCTCGAAGCGGGCGAAGCGTTCCTCGGCCAGGACCAGGGGAGTCGCCTCCCCGCGCTCCGAAATCAAGTCCGCGCCGCTCCGGCGGTGATCTCCGGCTGCAGGCGCAGCTCGTCGCCCGCGAGCACGCCCGAGGAGGCTAACGTCTGGGCGTCGAGCAGCTGCTGGCCGCTTCTCCGGTGGTAGAGCTTGTAGCTCATGATCTGGCCGTCCGGGCTGTTCAACGGCAGCGACATCCTTTCGACCAGGAGAGCGATGATGCGATTGATCGCCACGTCGTCGGGAGCCTCGACGTCGCGCGCGCGGCTGCCGGAGACGTCGAGAACGCGGATGCGGGTGGTTGGCATTACAGAGTCCTCATTTACCGGTCAGGCCGAGATTGCTGGCGAGGATCAACAGCAGGAAAACTCCGCCGATGGCGGCGTTCCACCAGAGCGCCGCTTTCATCAACCCCGTGTTCTTGAGCTTCTTGTCGAGCGCGCCCATGGCGAGTCCCGTGCCGATGACGCAAGGCCAGAAGATGAGGGTCGTGATCACGCGGTCGAACGCCTCGCCCCCTTCGGAATTGAGCAGCGAGTTGAAAACACCGACGAAGAGAAGCAAGGACAGAAACGTCGACCAGGCCGCGAGGGCAAGCGCGATGTAACTCCACTTTTTCCGTTTCGGGTTGACGTCCACGGTCGACTGCGTCTCGATACAGGACGGGCAGAGATGCACGTCACCCGGCAGCGCGAAATCGCAGGTGGCGCAGATCCATCGGGAGCAGAGCTTGCACGAAACGACGGCCGGAGAGTCGGGATGGTAGGCGCATTGCGCCCGGGGAGCGGGAACGTTCGGCTGCGCTGTGGGAGACACGGCGGTATTTACCGGGCGCGCCGCCTGGGAGCCCGCTTGGCGTAGCGCGCAATCGCCGCAAAAGTTCCACTCCCCGAGCGGGAAGATGCACAGGGTACAGAGCTGTTTGCCGCAGGAGGAGCAGCGCGTCACCGCGGCCTGCCGAGGGTGGTCCGCGCAGGTCGGGCCGGTCGGCACCGGCGGCCCGGGAATCTCGATCGCCGCTCCAGCCGGAACGATCGGCCCGGGAACGGGAGCGCCTGGAGAGCCGTTTTCGGTTTCCATCGTCGGCTCCTAAATCTTGGCGAATCGTGCCATCAACCCAAGGATCCAGAGCAGGAGCCCGACGACTCCGATCACCAGCGCCGCGGTCGCTTGGCCGTCGCCGGTCATGTTGGGATTCGCCGCGATCAGCTTCTTCGCCTTGAGCGCCTTGGAGATCGCCACCGGTTCGAGGATGATTCCAAAACAGAACAAGCCGATGATCGCGGTTTTCAACGCCTCCGCGGCTTCCGGGCAGGGCTGGGTCGCCTGTTCGATCACGGGCAGGCCGCCGGCTAGCGCGGAGACTTTGCAGGAGCCGCAATACTTCTGACCCTTGAGGGTGACCAGACAGTTGCTGCAAAACGCCTCCTGGCAGGCGGAACAACGATCGGCGGCCTCGACCCCCGGATGATTTCGACACTCCATCTCGCCCTCCTCCTTTGAATTGCCGCTCCGCGACCGCGCAAAGCGCGGCCTCCGCCGGCGAGCTCCGCCGGCCGTATCGGAGTGACTCCGCTCCTCGAAATTTAGGTGGACCGACGGTATGCCATCTCGGCAACCGGGGTCAACGCACTCCATCCCGCTTGGGGGCTTATTGCTCCTTGGGTTGAAAGGACCCGCTCCGCGGGCCGCCGTTTAGGTCCGGCATCGCCGTCGAAGTCCGAGGCGGCCCCCCTTCCTCCTCTACACTTCGCCGCAATGAGCTTCGACCAGGCCTTCGTTCTCCTGTCCGGCGGAACCCTGTTCCTGGGGGTCTTCCTGGTTCTCTTCCTGTGGACCCAAGGCGGGCGCGGGGCGCGCTCGCGGCAGATTCTGGGGCTTCTGATTCTAGCCTGTGCCCTAAACGCCGCCCATTTCGTCCTGGCGCGTACGCTCGGCTTCCACCGGACGGCGCCGGGGCAGTACTTCGAGCCGATGCAGTTTCTCCTGGCGCCTTTGATCACGGCCTACGCCGCGTCGTTGCTGCGGGGCGGCTTTCCTTTCCGGCGGCGCCATCTGCTCCACTTTTTGCCCGCCCTCGGCGCGTCGGCGGTGGCGCTCGTGGTCACACACCGCGGGGACGCTTCGCCGTGGATCACCCTCACGCTGTGGGGAGCCTTGTCGCTCCAGATGCTGGCCTATCTGGTGCCGGCGGTCCGCATTCTCCGCCGCTATCAAGACTCCCTGAAGGCGCGGGTCAGCAACCTCGAACGGGTCGACCTCGATTGGCTCCGCTGGTTCTACTACGTGGCCGTCTCGTTGAGCCTCGTCTCGTGGGTGGTGCTCCTGCTGATCCTTCACCGCATGCCTCGCTCGATCTTGTTCCGGGCCGTCTCGCTCGCGATGACCGCGGCGGTCTGGGTTCTCGGCTACCGCGGTCTGCGCCAGAAGGTCCCCGAGGCCGGCGAGGTTCCGGAGGCCGTCGATGACGCCGCGACGCTCGTGCCGGAACTCGCGGAGCGCCCTTCCCTGCCGACACCTGAAGCCGTCCGGTTGAAGGGGGTGCTGCTCGAAGTCATGACCCAGCAGAAGCCTTACCTGGAACCGGAGCTTGGGCTCGCCGACTTGGCCCGGTTGTTGGAGGTTCCGCGCAACCAGCTCTCCGCGTTGATCAACCAGGAGTTGGGGGTGAACTTCTACGATCTGGTCAACGGCTACCGGGTCCGGGAGTTCCGCGCCCTGCTCGCCGACCCCGTCCGGCGGGAGGAGAAAATCCTCACCCTCGCCTTCGACGCGGGCTTCAATTCGAAGCCCACGTTCAACAAAGTCGTGCTCAAACATACGGGGAAGACCCCGTCCCAGCTCCGCGAGGAAGAAATCGAGTCTCGACCGTCCCATTGAGACGACGCGGGCCGCGCGCCCCTCTACGGTGGGTCTCGTCGGACCCAACCTACGGAGCCAGGCGCGAATGCAAACGTCGAATCTCATCCAGCTCAAATCGGTCTCTCTCACCTACGGCGCCGCCTACCCGGCGCTCAAGGACATCAACCTTACGGTCGCGGCCGGAGAGCATCTGGCCGTCGTGGGTTCCTCGGGCAGCGGCAAGTCGTCTCTGCTGAACATGATCACCGGCATCGACCACCCCACCCGCGGCGAGGTCGAGGTCGGCGGCACGAAGGTCCATACCCTCGCGGAAGGCCCGCTCGCGCTCTGGCGCGGGCGGACGGTGGGAATCGTCTTCCAGTTCTTCCAGCTGATCCCGAACCTGACGATCCTGGAAAACCTCCTGCTGCCGATGGAATTCGTGAACGTCGTCCCCAAAGCGGAGCGCCGCGGTCGGGCGCTGTCGCTGCTCGAACAGACGGGGATCGGCCCCCAAGCCGGCAAGCTCCCGGCCGAGCTGTCGGGCGGCGAGCAGCAGCGGGCGGCGATCGCCCGGGCTCTGGCGAACGACCCGCCCCTCTTGGTGGCCGACGAGCCGACCGGCAACCTCGACAGCCGGAACGCCGAAAAGGTGCTCGCGATCTTTCGGGCTCAGACGCAGGCCGGCAAGACCGTCGTCGTGGTGACCCATGAGCGAAACGCCGGCGCGGAATTCGGCCGCGTCGTGACCCTCCGCGACGGCGCGATCATTTCCGACGAACGGAGCCGGCCATGAGGTACCAGATCCTCAAAGCGTGGCGCGACGTCCGAACCGGCGGCGGCAAGTCGCTGCTGGTCATATTCGCCCTCGCCCTCGGGCTCTGGGGCGTGGGCTCGGTGGGTGTGGCCTACCGCGTTCTCTCCCGCGATCTCCGACAGAACTTTTTGGGAACCGTCCCACCCCACGCGATCGTCACGTTCCAAGAGCCCGGCCGGCTCGACCTCGGCAAGCTCCTCTCCCGGCCGGAGATCGAGGCGGCCGGCTGGCGCGACCACGCCCTGCTGCGGATCGAGGTCCGGCCCGACGTCTGGGTGCCGCTCTCGCTCTACGGTGCAGACGACTTCACCCAGGCTTCGATCGCCAAGGTACGCCTCGAATCGGGCGCCGCGAGCTCCGCCGTCGGCTCGATCCGGATCGAACGCAACGGCCGGCGGATTTCGAACCTCGACACCGGGTCGGTCGCCCGCGTCCGGACCGGCGACCGGAATCTCGCGGTGCCGGTCTCCGGCCTGGTCTTCGACCCGGGACAGGCCCCGGGAACACAGGACCATGTGATCTACGCCTATACCGACCCGCGAACCTTCTCCGCGCTCAGCGGCGAGATCCCCGGACGGCGCCTGCTGATCCGCTGGCGGAACGTCCATTCCAAAGCGGACGTCGAAAAAGCGCTCGCGACGCTCCGGGCCTCCTGGGAGGGCACGGGGCCGACGGCCGCCTCGGTCAATGTTCCCGCCTTCCTCGAACATCCCCACCAGTGGCAGCTCAACCTGCTGATCGCGATCATCGGCACGATCGGCCTGCTCGCCTTCCTGCTCAGCTCCGTGCTGGTGAGCCAGGTCGTGGCGGCGCTGCTGGCGAAACAGACCCGCCAGGTGGGCATCTTGAAAGCGGTCGGCGCCACCCGCTCGCGGATCATGCGCATCTACGCACTCTATCTGGGCCTTTTCGCCGTCGCCTCCGGCCTGGTGGCGATTCCTCTGGCGGTGGCCACGGGCTATGGCTTCTCGAAGTTCTGCGCCGCCATGCTGAATTTCGAAATCCTCACGACCCGGCTGCCGGGCGACGTGCTCGTCGCTCTGATTCTCGCGGCGCTCGTCCTCCCCTTCCTGTTCGCCGGACCGACGCTGCTGCGCGCCGGGCGAATCAGCGTCCGCGAAGCGATCGCCGAACCGCGCATCCGGATGCGCAGGCGGCTTTCGAAGAGGATGGTCGTCTCGGTGCTCGCGACGGCTCTCGGCGTGGCGATCTTTTCGACCGGCTTCAACATCCGCCAAAGCCTGTTCGATTTCCTCACCTCCACCCGCGATTCGATGCGCTTCGACCTCCAAGTGGCGACCACGCGGCCGGTGCCGCGCGAGGCGTTCTCCCGCGCGCTTGCCGGGCTTTCCGGCATCGACCGAACGGAAGCCTGGAGCGGCGGCAAGGGGGAACTGCAAACTCAAGGGACGGGTACCTCCGACGGCATCGGCATCGTCGCCCTCCCCCTCGATTCCCGGATGGTCGCGTTGCGGATGGTCGAAGGACTGTGGCTTGAGTCGCCCTCGCAACCCGAGGCGGTCTTGAACCAGGCCGCCCTCCACCTCTTCCATCAACCGAAGATGGGCCAGGTTCTCTCCCTGCGCATCGAAGGGAAAGAACGCCAGGCGCGGCTGGTGGGCATCGTCGAAGAAATCGACAAGCCGAAGGTCTATCTCGCCCAAACGTTCTACGACCGCTGGGCGAACCCCGAGCACAGGGTAGATTCACTCCTGCTCACCGCGAAGGACCAGAGCTTCCGCGGCGTGATGGCCCTGAAAAAAGAGATCGAGCGAGCGGTCGCGGCGTCCGACCTCCCCGTCCTCTTCGTCATGTCGCGCGCCGAACGGACGAAGATCATCGCCGACCATCTGAACATCATCCTGATGACCCTCCTAATCCTCGCCTTCCTCGTCCTCTGGGTAGCGGCCCTCGGCATGGCCTCCGCCACCTCGATCACCGTGATGGAACGGACGCGAGAGATCGGAGTCCTCCGAGCGATCGGCGCGACACCCCAGCGCATCCTCCGCCGCTTCGTCACCGAAGGAATGACCACGAACCTCGCGGGCCTGGCGCTGGGGCTGATCCTCTCCTGGCCGCTCTCCCGCGTCGCCTCCGCGTTCTTCGGCAAGCTGATGCTCGGCGAAGGCGCCGTGTTGCGCTATGCGTTCAGCCCCATTGGGTTCGCCATCACGGTGGCAACGTCGATCGTCTTTGGGTTGCTGGCCACGAGGCTGCCGGCCGGCGCGGCGGTCCGGATCTCCACCCGGGAGGCGTTGGCATACGAGTAGAAGCTCGGACCCGGCCCGTTCACGAGCCGGGTCCCGTAGTAAACTCCCCCGCAACCCGATCGTAGGTCAACAAATGGGAGGGGAAGCATGAGCCTGACTCGCTCAAGCGTGTGGCGTCCGTTTTTTGCTCTGGCCGCGCTGTTCATCATGGTCGGGGGACCCATGCATCCACGCGGCAACATGGCGGAGATGCTCGGTGACCACAATTGGGTTCTCTCGCACTCGTTGATGCTGGTCGGTTTCCTCTCGCTCCTGGTCGGGCTGA
This sequence comes from Thermoanaerobaculia bacterium, assembly GCA_035995205.1. Classification (GTDB taxonomy): domain Bacteria; phylum Acidobacteriota; class Thermoanaerobaculia; order Multivoradales; family UBA5704; genus DASYKS01. The sequence continues at coordinate 85,137 of DASYKS010000099.1, read as the reverse complement.
TCCTCTATAACCGGGGCGTCGCCGCTCCCGAAAGAACGCGCCGCTGGGTCCGTCTCGCGGCGATCGGAACCGCGCTGCAAGCGATCGAGATGGCTTTCCACACCGCCTCGGTTGTCGATCACGACAACCTGATCGCGGCGAGAGCCACGCCGGTCCTCACCACCCACATGTGGCTCGCCGTCGCGCTCTACCCGATCTTCGCGGCGCTGATCATCGGGCTCATCATCGCCGGAGCACGGGACCGTTCTCTGGGATCGCCGTGGATCAGCTGGCTCGGCATCCTGGGGGCCATAGCCCACGGCGCGGCAGCGCCCCTCACCGTCGCCTTCCACATCCCCTGGGCTCCGATGCTCTTTCCCTTCCTGCTGTTGTTAGCGCTCTGGCTGCTCCTCACCGCGCTTTGGCCATCAGGCTCCGGAGTCTTGGCGCGGGCCTGAAGGTGCGGTGTTTCGAGGCCGCTGGCGGCGTGGATCGAGAATTCTTGGGCTTGACCCGATACAACTCGCCACGCTTCAAAGCGCGACCTGATAGGAGAGTACGTCTTCAGCCTCCGCGTTGAGCTCGGCGGCGTTGGCGTTAATGATCTCCAAGTCGCCCGAGGCGCCACGCTTTCGCAGCCGGAGCAAATAGGCTCGCAGAGCGGCCTCGACGATCTCGGATCGGTGCGCGGCGTCCGGCGCGCGCCGGCTGAGCGCCGCGAGGATCTCTTCCGAAAGTGCGACTGTGGTCTCGATCTTCATGGCGGTAGCCTACGGCGGGGGCCGAGGGGCGTCAATGCGTCGGCCTACGTTCTGCCGCCTCGGAGGAGGTCGGCAACGTTGCGACGAAGAGGGTATCGCCGACTCTCGAATGTTGGTCTAGACTCGCCCGAGACTCTGGTTTACCCAAGAAAGCTTTCGCCGTACCAGTCCCACGGAACGGGTGACGCCGTGCCTCCCGTTCGCGCCGACCGTATCCACGTCCGATGACGGGAAAGGGGAACTCCAATGGCGGAGCAGCGCAGGAGTCGCGAAGAGCTGATTGCCCAGGACAAGTTGGATCTCCATCGCCTGGGCTATGCCCAGCAGTTGTTCCGCGAGATGGGCGGATTCTCGAACTTCGCCATCTCGTTCTCGATCATCTCGATCCTGACCGGCGCCATCCTGCTGTTCGGCTTCGGCCTGCGCTTCGCCGGGCCGATCATCAATACGGTCGGCTGGCCGGTGGTCAGCTTGTTCGTGATGATCATCGCGGCGTCGATGGCCGAGCTGGGCTCTGCCTACCCCACCGCCGGCGGCCTCTACTTCTGGGCGCATCGGCTGGGCGGCAGGAAGTGGGCGTGGACGACCGCCTGGTTCAACATGATCGGCCAGATCACGATCACTTCCGGCATCAACATCGCGGCCTCGATCTACATCGTCGGCGCGCTCAACAAGATCACCGGCCATACGTTTTCGACCAACTGGTACTTCTACGTTTTCGTCATGGTGCTGATCATGATCCCCCAGATGCTGATCAACATCTTCGGCATCCGCTGGACCGCGCGTTTGAACGACATCAGCGTCTGGTGGCACATCGGCGGCGTGGTCCTGATCGCCCTGCTCCTGACCGTCTGGGGCAAGACCCACAATCCGTTGTCGTTCGCGATGCAGTACGTGAACACCACCAACCCTTACGACCTCTCCTCCACGGCCCTCCCGAGCGGACAGACCGCTCCCGCGCTCTACTTCGGCAACCCGATCACCGGCCAGCCGCTATGGGTCATCCCGTCGCCGTTGTTCGCGCTCTTTCCCTTCCTCACCAGTCTCTACAAGGCGGCTCCCCTCTGGCTCTGCTTCGCGATCGGCCTGTTGCAGGCGCAATGGACGTATACCGGCTACGACGCCTCGGCCCACGTCGCCGAAGAGACGGTCATGGCGCGGCTGAATTCCGCGTGGGGAGTGTTCCTGTCGGTCGCCGTCTCGGCGGTCGTCGGCTATCTGGTGCTGATGGTGCTCACCCTCTCTATTACCGACATCCCGGCGACCGCGACCGACGCCTATCCGGTGCTCAAGATTGCCTACGACAACCTGACGCCGTTCCTCGCCAATCTCGTCGCGGTGATCATCGCGGGTGCGATGTGGCTTTGCGGATTGGCGTCGATCACCAGCATGAGCCGGATGTGGTTCGCTTTCGCGCGCGACGGCGGCATGCCCGGCTACACCTGGATTCGCAAGATTCACCCGAAATGGCGGACGCCGGTCAACTCGATCCTGATCACCTGCACTCTCGCGGTCGTGATGCTGCTTTGGTCGGGCGCCTTCTACGTCGTCACCGCGATCTCGGTCATCTTCCTCTATTGGGCGTACGGCATACCGATCCTGCTCAACCTGCGGAATCGGTGGAAGAAGAGCGGCGAGTACACGACGCCGGAAACCGCGCCCTGGAACCTCAAACGCTGGAGCCCCCTGTTCAACGTCATCTCGATCCTCTGGATCGGGCTGATCTCGATCTTCCTGCTCATCCCGCCGAACGAGCTGGTACTTTGGACCACGGTGCTGATCTGCGCGTTCATGCTCGTCTACTGGCTGGTCGACGCGCGCAAGCGCTTCCGCGGCCCGCAGCCGGCGAGCGAGGAAGCGCTCAGGCAGATCGAAGCGGCGATGACGAAATAATCGGCCGGCGACCTTAGCGGAACAGGAGGCATCGATGGCGAAGGGCGCAAATCCCGGCATGCTGAGCCTGGAAGATCTCGGGCGGAAGGTAGGCACGGGCGAGATCGACACCGTGCTCGTGGTGTTCCCCGATCTCTACGGACGCTTCATGGGCAAGCGAATCCCCGGGCGCTTCTTCCTCGACAGCGTCGCGAAGCACGGCATGCACGCCTGCGACTATCTGCTCACGGTCGACATGGAGATGGACGTCGTGCCCGGCTACAAGTTCACGAATTGGGAGAAGGGATACGGCGATTTCCACTGCGTGCCCGATTTCTCGACTCTCCGCCAGCTGTCCTGGCTCGACCGCTCGGCTCTGGTGATCGCGGACCTTATGACGGTCGAAGGCGACCGGCCGGTCGAGATCGCGCCGCGCACGATTCTCAAGCGCCAGATCGAGCGTCTCGGGAAGGCCGGCTACACGGCGATGGGTGCCACCGAGCTGGAGTATTACTTGTTCAAGGAGACCTACGACTCGGCGCGGGCGAAGGGCTTTCAGAACCTGGAGACCTTCGGCTGGTACATCGAGGACTACCACATGCTTCAGGGTACCAAGGAGGAGCCGTTCAACGCCGCCTTGCGCCGCCACCTCGAAGCGAGCGGTGTGCCGGTCGAATCGAGCAAGGGCGAGTGGGGACCCGGCCAGCACGAGCTGAACGTCGTCTACTCCGGCGCGCTCGAAATGGCCGACCGGCACTCGATCTACAAACAGGCGGCCAAGGAGATCGCGATGCAGGTGGGGGTCGCGGTCACCTTCATGGCCAAATGGCGCTCCGATCTCGCCGGGTCGAGCATGCACCTGCACCTGTCGCTCTGGGACAAGGCAGGCAAGAAGCCGCTCTTTCCGGGCAAGAAGAAGCTCGGCCCGCTCTTAAGCTCGGACCTGTTTCGCTGGTTCCTCGGCGGCTGGATGCACCACGCCCGGGAGATCACGGCGTTCTATGCGCCGTACCCGACCTCGTACAAGCGCTACGTCTTCCAGTCGTGGGCGCCGACCAACATCGCCTGGTGCCACGACAACCGGACCGCGGGCTTCCGCGTCCTCGGCCACGGCGGCTCGATGCGCATCGAATGCCGCATTCCGGGAGCGGATGCCAATCCCTACCTCGCGTTCGCCGCGAGCCTCGCCGCGGGCCTCGCCGGAATCGAGGGCAAGATCGAGCCGCCGCCGCTGTTCGAAGGGGATGTCTACGTCGCCCGCGATCTCCCCAAGGTGCCGGCGTCGTTGCGCGAAGCGACCGACCTGGTGGAAGGAAGCGAGATGCTCCGCGCGGCGTTCGGGCCGGAGGTGATCGAGCACTACGTCCACTTCTTCCGCACCGAGCAGGAGAAGTTCGACCGCGTGGTTACCAGCTGGGAGCGCGAGCGGTATTTCGAGCGGGCGTGAGGAATTGGATGCGTCCCCTGATCGGCATCACCACCTATCCGAAGAACACCGCCGGGCGGTACGACCTGCCGGTCGAGTACGTCCTCGCGGTGCGCCGTGCGGGCGGTCTGCCGGTCCTTCTACCGCCGGGCGAGGAGGCGACCGCTGAGTTGCTCGCGCGGCTAGACGGTTTGATCCTCGCGGGAGGTGGCGACGTCGATCCCGCTCTTTATGGCGGCACGCCCCACCCCGAGATCGACCGGGTCGACACCGAGCGCGACGCGACCGAGATCGACTACGCGCGCCGACTGGTGGCCGACGGCGTGCCCGCGCTCTGCATCTGTCGCGGCGCGCAGGTGCTGAACGTGGCGCTCGGCGGTTCGCTCGTCGAGCACCTGCCGGACGAGGTCGGTGGGGCGATCCCCCACCGCTCGGAGTCGGGCGAGAAGCCACCGCGCCACGAGGTCGAGGTCGAGCCCGGTTCGCACCTCGCCGAGGTGATGGGCACGACCCGCCCGATGCCTGAGTCGCGCCACCACCAAGCTCCCCGCGCGGTGGCCGAGCCGTTGCGCCCGGTTGCGTGGGCGGCCGACGACACGATCGAGGCGCTGGAGCCGAGGGAGGTGGGAAAGCCGGGCGCTCATCCCTGGCTGCTCGCCGTGCAATGGCATCCGGAAGCGACCGCTGACGGGGATGCGAGCCAACAGCGCCTGTTCGACGCGTTGGTTCAGGCGGCGGCGGAGCGCCGCTCCCGATCCGCCGGAGGGTGAGATCCAAGAGCCGCCAGGCCTGACGGACCTCCCGAAGGCGTCTCCGGATGTTCCGGAGTGATCTTCGGACGGACCGAAGAGACTCACGGTCCGACCGAAGCGAGCTCCCGATCGTCCGGAAGGGTCCCGGGTGGTCGGGAAAGCTCTTCCGGCCGTCGGAAGATCTCTTCGGATGGACCGTGAGGCTCTTCGGAAGGACCGTGAGCTTCTTCGGTCGATGCGGAGCGCCCTTCGGATCTTCGGAAGACCTCTCCGGGTGACCGCGGAGCAGCCGGGCATGGTCCGTTAACGTTCCGGGTCTTCCGTGAAGAGCTCCGGATCGCCCGGTGAGTCTCTTCGGACGGTCGGAAGACGTCGTCGGTAGAACGGGAGCTCTCTTCGGACGGACGGAAGACGTCTTCGGAGAGACCGAAGGCCTCTTCGGGCAAAAGCGCCGGCGAGACGCCGGCGGTCCCAGGACAAGCACACCCGAGGACAAGCCACCCGAGGACAAGCACACCCCAGGACAGGCACACCCAATGCACTACCGGCGGAGAAATCGGCGATGATCTGACTCCAACCCTTCCTTCCGGAGAGCCTGATGCGACTGCAAGACAAGGTAGCCCTGATCACCGGCGGCGGGAGCGGCATCGGCCGCGAGACCGCGCTTCTCTTCGCGCGGGAAGGTGCGGCGGTGGCGGTGGTCGACGTCAACGACGAGGCCGGTGCGGAGACCGTGGCGCAGATTGAAAACGGCGGTGGGCAGGCGATCTACCGGCGCGCCGATGTGGCGAAGGCGGCCGACTGCGAAGGGATGGTGCGCGCGGCGGAAAAGGCGTTCGGGCGGCTCGACGTGCTGTTCAACAACGCGGGCATCATGCTCTCCGAGGACGACCGGGCCGAGACGACCGAGGAAAGCATCTGGGACCTGACCATGGCGGTCAACGTGAAGGGTGTGTTCTTCGGCTGCAAATACGGCATTCCGGCGCTCCGGCGCGCGGGGGGCGGGTCGATCATCAACACGGCGTCATTCGTCGCCCTGCTCGGAGCAGCGACACCTCAGCTCGCCTACACCGCGAGCAAGGGCGCCGTCTTGTCGATGACCCGCGAGATCGCGGTGACCCATGCGCGCGAAAACATTCGGGTGAACGCGCTCTGCCCCGGACCGCTCAAGACCGAGCTGCTGATGAAGTTCCTCGACACCGAGGCGAAGAAGCAACGGCGGCTGGTGCATGTGCCGATGGGGCGCTTTGGGCTCGCTGAAGAAATGGCGGCAGCAGCCCTCTTCCTCGCCTCGTCGGAATCGTCGTTCGTGACCGGCAGCACGTTCATGGTCGACGGCGGCATCACCGCCGCCTACGTGACCCCGGAGTGACGGCGATGTTCGGCGAGATTGGGGACATCCTGGGGCTCGCGATCGGCGGCGAGCGGCGCCCGGCGAGCGGCGGCCAAACGACTCTCGTGTTTGATCCGGCGACAGGGGACGTGATCGCCGAGGTCGCTCAGGCGACGACGACCGATGTCGACGCCGCGGTGGCGATCGCGAATACGGCGTTTACCGGAGAGTGGCGGCGGATCAGCTCGCGCGACCGCGGCCAGATCTTGCAACGGGTGGCGAACCGGCTCCGCGAACGGCTGGAGGAGATCGCGGCCGTCGAGTCGCAAAACACCGGCAAGCCCATGGGCGGCGCCCGGTGGGAAATCGGCGCGGCGGCCAATTGCTTCGAGTACTACGCCGGTGCGGTCAACAAGGTCTATGGCCAGACCGTGCCGGTCGCGGCGCGCGGCACCGGTCTCACGTTCCGCGAGCCGCTCGGCGTGTGCGGCCTGATCGTGCCGTGGAACTTTCCTCTCCTGATCACCTCGTGGAAATGCGCTCCCGCGCTTGCGATGGGCAACACCGTGGTGATCAAGCCGGCGAAAGCCACCCCGCTGTCAGCGCTGCTGCTCGCCGACGTATGCCTGGAAGCGGGCGTGCCGCCGGGGGTGGTGAACGTCCTGCCGGGCTCCGGCAGCTTCGCAGGAACGGCTCTCGTGCGGCACCCACAAGTACGGAAGATCTCGTTCACCGGCTCGACCGAAGTCGGCACGTCGATCATGAAGGCGTGCGCCGACGGCATCAAACGGGTGTCGCTGGAGCTCGGCGGCAGGTCGGCGAGCGTGGTGTTCGCGGACACCAACCTCGACGCCTGCATCGAGTCGTCGGTCTGGTCGGTGTTCGACAACGCCGGCCAGGACTGCTGCGCGCGAAGTCGGATGTTCGTCGAGCGCCCGCTGTTCGACCGGTTCGTCGAGCGCTTCGTCGAGCGGACGAAGGCGATCCGCGTCGGTCTCCCCGCCTCAGCCGATACCGAGATGGGGCCTTTGATCTCCCCTAGCCATCGCGAGAGCGTTCGCGCCTATCTTTCCGTCGGCGACGAGGAGGGGGCGGAGCGGCTGTGCGGCGGCGAGGCTCCGGCCGACGGCGCGCTCGCGGAGGGCTCGTACCTCACGCCCGCCGTCTACGTCCAGGTCGATTCCGGAATGCGGATCATGCGCGAGGAAATCTTCGGCCCGGTCGTCTGCATCGCCCCCTTCTCCGGCGAAGAGGAGGCGATCCGGCTCGCCAACGACTGTCCGTACGGTCTTTCCGGCTCGCTCTGGACGCGCGACGTCGGCCGCGCTCTGCGGGTCGCCCGTGCTCTGGAGACCGGCATGCTGTCGATCAACTCGTCGAGCAGCGTTCACATCGAGCAGCCGTTCGGCGGCGTCAAATCGAGCGGCCTCGGCCGCGAGCAGGGCATGGTCGCGCTCGACGCCTATTCGGAGTGGAAGTCGGTGTTCATCGCGGAAGCTTGAGGTTCCGCCTCCCTATGGCAGGTTCGTTTCGAGAGCGCGGCAGTTGCCCCGGCGGCAGGCGCCGAGGTCGCGGGCTCGTTTGCTTAAGGTGCGCAGCCGCGCCGCGCTCTGATGGCTGGCCTGGTTCTGCAGCTCGCCGGGGTCGTTCACGAGGTCGTAATACTCCCGCTCCCCCGTCTCGTACTCCACGAACTTGTAGGTGGCGGTGCGCAAGCCGAAATGGGTGACGTGCTCCTCATCGACCGGCTCGTCGCGAGGTTCGAGGATGCCCTCCAGGTCCCCTTCCCCGGAGTCGTCGAAATGAAACTGTTCGAGGAACACCAGCTGCCGCCAGCCGGCCGGCGGTTGCCGGGGCGTACGCAGGAGGGGAACGAAAGACCGTCCGTCCGGCGAGACCCGCATGTGGGTCCCGGCGAGCTGGGCGATGGTGGGCGAAAGGTCGACGCTCTCGACGAAGGCATCGGCGGTTGCTCCCGCCGGGACGTGCGGTCCGCGCACGATGAGCGGCACGTGGACGTCCTCGTCGTACGAGGTGTACTTGCCGTCGTTGAGACGGTGCTGGCCCATGTGGAAGCCGTTGTCGGAGGTGAAGAAGAAATAGGTGTTGGCGAGCTGGCCGGTCTCCTCCAGCGTGTCGACCAGGGCGGCGATCGCCTCATCGACCGCCTGGAGGCTCTGCAGACGCCGGCGATAGAGGCCGTCCAACTTGCGGATCTGCTCGGGCGAGAGCAGCCCGCGGCCGCGAATCACGCCCGGCTTGTCGCGCACGTCGGCCTCGTTGAACGAAGCCGTGCGCGGCGCCCGGGCATCGGGAAAAAGCGATGCGTGGCGGGGCGCAGGAGGGCAGGGCTTGTGCGCCGCGTAGGGCGCCAGATAGAGGAAGAACGGCACGCCGTCCTCGGCGGCTTGCGATATGAAGCCGCTCGCCTGGCGCGCCAGGACGTCGGTCAGGTAGTCCTCCGGCTCTCGGCCCTTCTCGATCAACTTGCCGTTGTGGTTCAGCGTGTAGTTGTACTGGCCGTACGGATTGCCGCCCGCGGGCACGAACCACTCGTTCCAGCCGGGGGGCACCCAGGTCCGGTCTTCGGGGTTCGGATAGCCGTTCAGGTATTTGCCCATCAGCGCCGTGCGATAACCGACCCGCCGCAGGGCGACGCCCACGGTGGAGGCTTCGTGCCCCTCGGACTGGAAGGCGGCGAAGCCGCCGTCGGGCGGAAAGTTCTGGTAGACCTTGAGATTGTGGGTGTAGCGCCCGGTAAGGATCGTCGCCCGCGACGGACAGCAGAGGGAGAGCGGAACGTAAGCTTGCGAAAAGGTGGTGCCCTTCTCGATCAGCAGCTGGCGCAAGTGGGGCATCGCGTCGAGCGAGCCCAGCAGCAGATCCTGGTCGTCGGTGACGAGGAGGACGATATTGGGACGCGGGCCGGGGGCCGGCGCGGCGGCGCCGCGCGGCGCGAGCCCGGCGCCAAGAAGGGGGGCAAGAAGCGCCGCGAGCACCAGCAGACGCCGAGGGGTGGGTTTCATGGGTATTTACCTCCGAAGGAACGGCCCCCGCAGTAGAGCAGGAAAGCCGGCGGGCGCACCGCTCGGAGGGTCGGACCGCCAAGGCCGCGGGGCGGGCGCGGTGTCTGGAGGGGCCGGAAGGTCCGGAGGGTCAAGACAGCGTCAGATCGCCTCCCCTTTCGGCCTTCGAGCCGATCAATCGTTCGAGGATCGGCGCCGTCATCAGGGTGGTGATGATCGCCATCAGCACGAACATAGCGAACAGCTGGGGCGACAGGACTTTCAGGTCGAGACCGATGTTGAGCACGATTAACTGCATCAATCCGCGGGTGTTCATCAGGACCCCGAGCGCCGCGGACTCGCGCCACGGGATGTGGGTGAGGCGGGCGGCGGCGTAGCTGCCTCCGAACTTGCCCAAGGTTGCGATCAGGACGATCGCCGCGCAGACGCCCCATTCGCTCAGCCCCCGGACGAGGCCGATCTGGGTGCGCATACCTGTGAAGGCGAAGAAGGCCGGCAGCAGGAAGATGATGACGAGATCTTCGAGGCGGTGCGCCAGATCCTTGGCGACCCGGCTGTCGTGCGGGATCACCGCGCCGAGCAGAAAGGCGCCGAACAGCGCGTGAATTCCAATGCTCTCGGTCGCCAGCGCGGACAGCAGCAGCGCGATGAACAGCAGCGCGGTGGGAGTCTGCGTGAGCCGGCCCTGGCGTTCAACGCGTTCGACCAGGCGGAGGAGGAGCGGTCGCACGAACAAGAGAACGACGACGATGAACACGAGCGTCAAGACCACGGTGACCGCCGCCCTGCCGAGCTGTGCCTTGGCGACGCTCACCACGAAGGCCAGCAGGCACCAGGCGGTTACGTCGTCGACCGCGGCGCAGGTGAGCGCCAGGGTACCGAGCGGCGTGCGGTGCAGGTTCTGATCGGTGAGGATTCGCGCGAGCACAGGAAACGCGGTCACCGAAAGCGACACGCCGAGGAACAAGGCGAACACGACGAACGGCACGTCGCTCGTCGCGTAGCGCGGATAGAGCCAAAGCGCGAAGCTCGACCCGAGCAGGAACGGCACGATGATGCTGGCGTGCGAGATCGCGATCGTCGAATGCGTACCGTGGCGCAGCGTCCCGGTGTCGAGCTCCAGGCCCACCAGGAACATGAACAAGATGACGCCGATCTGCGCCAGCACCCCCAAGTGAGGGGCGATGCTCGCGGGCAGGAGATACTCATAGGCGGAAGGGGCGAGCCAGCCGAGCAGAGAGGGGCCGAGCAGGATGCCGGCGATCACCTCGCCGATTACCGGCGGTTGGCCGAGGCGGCGAAACAGCGCGCCGACCGCACGGGCCGTGATCAAGACCACCGCAAGCGCAAGCAGGACGTGGAGCAGAGTGTTGATGCTGGCCGGGCCTTCGCCTCCGAACTGCGGTACTCCGACCGCCGGTGCGGGTGCGACGAGAGAGCCCCCCCGCTCCGCGAGCCAGAGGAAAAGGCCCACCGCCGCACCGAACATTGCGAGGTAGGCAAAAGCGGTGCGCGGCAGAGAGCTCCGGGGTCGAAGACCCTCCGCGGCGATTGAACGTTCCGTCATCACACTCTCTTCCTCCCGGGGCGGTTCCAAGTTCGAGCCCTAACGATATCGTGCTCCCCCCGCGATTTTACGAGCCGAGGGTCGATCAGGACGGGTAGCGCCTGGCGAGCTGTACTATTCTCCGGGTCCCGAAGCGCGTTGGCTCCCCTTGCCGCGAGGCTTCACCAGGGGCCTCGATCCCCTCTCTCTGCCATGTCCGGTTTCCCCCCGTTCTAGGCACCTTTGGTCAGGAAGGAGAAGGAATGGAACGGTTGGAGTACCGGAACGGAGGAGGCCTTCGACCTCCCGTTCGATCTTGGATTCCCGCAACTCTGTTGTCCTCTGCCGTCGTCGTCTGGGAGTACCTCCTCGGCGCGGTGTTGAATTCCGTCGATTGGAACCTCCCGGGCGTTGCCGCCCACATGGCGCTCGATCTCGCGATGATCCTGCCGCTGGCCTGGCTGGTCGTGGCCGCGGGCCGGAGGTTGGCGCGACGTTTCGGGATGGGTCTCGACGAGTGGTCCGGTCTGCTCGGCACCGCCGGCCTGATCGCGCTGCTGTTCGTGGTCCTGATGATCCCGGTGGTCGCCGGTCGAGACCAAGCCCACGAGTGGATCGGCGCGAAGTACGGCCTGTCGCTCGCCCAGGTCCAGATCACCCAAATACGGCCCGACGAGACGATTCAGGAGGCCAGACAGCTCTGCTCCTTTAACTCCTTGCGCAACCCGAGCTTCGCCGGCCGGCTCGACGACTTCGTGGTTCCGCTCCGGTTCCGCATCGAAACCGCCGGCCGCGCGCTGCTCACGCAGCTCGCCCTGCTGCTGCCGCTGCTCGTCCTGGGACTCTTTACCCGCCGGCGCGCGCCATTGACGATCGATCTCGCGCCGCAGCTCGCTCTGCTGCGCTGGTGGGCTCGGACGCTCAAGAAGGGCACGGTCCGCGTCGGCGCCCTCGCCGCCTTGGCCCTGGCTTGGGTCTGCTACGGCAACGGCGTCGACCAGACCTACGCGCAATCGGTGGCGCCGGGCGCCGCGCCGTACAACGCCTGCACCGCGGGCGGACCGGTCAAGGAGTTCGACGTCCACGCGATCAACGTCGACATCACGATCAACCGCTACGCCGACCACGCCCCGGGGTTCATGTATGCCCTGGCGGCGAACCTTCCGGCGATCCGCTCGTTCGAGGCGTCTCTGGCCGCCACCCGTGCGCGGCTGGCCGCGACCGGCAACGTCAACCTGGACGAGCCCGGCCTCGTCCGGGTCACCCCGGGTCTGCGCAAAGATCCGATCCAGCCGCTGGTGATCCGCGCCAACATGGGCGACTGCGTGAGAATCCATCTCACCAACGACGTCACCGACGGCTTCCCGGCGTCGCTCCACCTGCTGGGGCTGTCGTACACGATGCGGAACGCGGGCGGCGCGGTGGGCGAAAACCCGGTCACCTACGCCGCCACCGGCCAGAGCGTCTCTTACGAGATCCCGATCCCGAAAGATCCGGGAGCCGAGCGCGCCTACTACTTCCACGACCACGGCGCGGGCACTTCGAATCTCAACAACGGCAGCCGCAACCACTACCGCGAGCGGCAGGGCATGGGCCTGTTCGGCGCCCTGGTGGTCGAACCGGAGGGCTCGACCTACCTGGACGTCGAGACCGGCGCGCCGCTCGACACGATCACCGGCAGCACCTGGGAGGCGATCATCATCGATCCCAACCTGGCGGGCCGGACGGACGGTAAAAATTTCCGCGAGTTCGTGATCATGTATCACGAGTTCGGGCACGAGAACTTCCGCGCCCTGTTCGACTTCACCGGCGCGATCCTGCCCAATTTGGACGGTCCGGCGCTCTCCGGGGTCTACCGGATCGGCGCCCGGGCGATCAACTACCGGAGCGAGCCGTTCCGCCGCCGGATCGAGCTCTCCAACCGGATCAACGGCGCCGAGACCGGCAGCATCAAGAACGGCAAATCGCTCGGCTACGCCTCCTATCCGTTCGGCGATCCGCCGACGCCGATCCCCCGCTCCTACCTGGGGGAAGCGACCAAGATGCGGGTGGTGCACGCCGGGGCCGAGGTGTTCCACGTCCACCATCTGCACGGCGGCGGCGACCGCTGGCGGAGGAATCCCGACGCCGACCCGAACAGCAACTTCTGGAGCGGCCTGACCAAGGTTCCGAATCCGGACGTGAAGTCGATCTACTTGGATTCCCAGTCGATCGGTCCGGGCAGCAGTTACAACATGGAGAGCGAATGCGGCGCGGGCGGCTGCCAGCAGGGCGAAGGGGAATACCTCTTCCACTGCCACATCGGCCACCACTACATCGCGGGCATGTGGTCGTTCTGGCGGGTTCTCGCGACCACCCAGACGGCGGAGAACGACATCCACGGCCATCCGCTGTACGTCGAACCGCGCCTGTTCCAGTCGAACAACGTGTTCAGCGACACCGAGGCGCCTTCCAACACGCCCCCGATGCCGGGAGTTTCGGCGGGCGACCTGATCGGCCTCCGCGTGGATTGGAACCGCACCCTCGTCGCCGACGCGGCGTTTTCGAACCCTTCGACTCAGGTCAAGCTCTCCGACTGGATCGGCAACCAGCTGCCGCCCCAGGGCGTGCCGCTCGACAACAACGATGCGACGGTCTGGAATTGGACCACCACCGGCGGCGCCGACACGACCTACAAGGTCTTCGGCGAGCCGGAGGAAACTAGGGCCATGGCGAACTGGAAGTCGCCTAGCCCAGGCGTTCGGCCCGAGGTGCTGTTCAATCCGAAGAACGGGCGCTACGCCTGGCCGCTGTTCCGGCCTCACGCCGCCGCGAGGCCTCCGTTCACCGCCCGGCACAGCGGGGCGCCGTGGCTCGGCGAACAGATGATTCCGGGACGGATGGACGGCCTGTGCGCCAACAACCGGGTGCATCCGAACGTGTTCGTCGGTTTGAAGACCCAGCGTTTCTATCCCGTGAGCGCGATCACCCTGCCGATCCAGGTCACCAAGGCGCCGGTGCCGCGACCTCCGGGACCCAATCGATCGCCGATCGATTCCAACGGCATGCTGTTCGTGCTCAACGAGGACAAGGCCGACGTTCGGGCGGGCTTCAAACCGGCCGAGCCTCTGACGATCCGCTCGAACGTCGGGGACTGCGTCGAGCTGGTGTTCACCAACGAGATCCCCGACGGGCCGCTCAACAACAACTGGTCGAAGGTCAACATCCACAGCCATTTCGTGCAGTTCGACACCCAGGCGTCGGACGGCGTGATCGCGGGCTTCTCCTACGAGCAGTCGGTGCGTCCTTACGAGACCGAAGAGCGCACGTTGGCCCAGCCGGCCGAGCCGTCGTCGAACACGTTGACGGTCACCAACACCGCCCGTCTGCGGCCCGGAATCTGGATCGGCATCGGCCTCGGCGAAGGCACCTGCGGCAGCACCCTCGGCCAGCCGTACCCGTGCACCGAGATCCGCAAGATCACCGAGATCCCGGACGCCAACACGATCAAGCTCGACCAGCCGCTGCTGCTCAACCATCCGGCGGGCCAGGCGGTCGGGGTCGAGTTCGTAAAATACAACTGGTATTCGGACGTCGACGTCGGCACCGTGTTCTTCCACACCCACGTCGAGAGCAAGGATTGGGACCACGGCCTGTTCGGCGCCCACGTCGTGGAGCCGAAGGGCTCGACTTACCACGATCCGACGACCGGCGCCGAGATCCGCTCCGGCACGCTCGCCGACATCCACGTGCCGCAGACGAATCTCGGGCGGCCCGTGGCGGACGGGGTGAACGGCTCGTTCCGCGAGTTCATGCTCTTCCTGCACAACCAAAGCCCGGTCGTGGGGCAGTTCAACTTCGGCGGCGGCACGATCAACCTCCGTGCCGAGCCCTGGGTGCTCCGGCCGGGGGACCCGGCGTACCGGTTCTCTTCCGTTCTGCACGGCGACCCGTACACGCCGCAGGTCCGCGCCTACGCGGGCGATCCGGTGGTCTTCCGCGGCCTGGGGCTGGTCGAAAAGGTGGGCGGCATCCGGGTGACCGGGCACCGCTTCAACATCGAGCGGGTGAACCGGAATTCGGACCTGCGCGACACCACCCACATTGGCATCTCCGAGCGTTTCGACTTCGCGCTCGAAGGGGGCGCCGGCGGGCCGAAGAAGTTCCCCGGCGACTACATGTACTACTCCACCCTCGCCCGCGATTTCGAGTCCGGGGCCTGGGGGCTGATGCGGGTCTACGACCAGTCGCAGGGAGATCTGCAACCCCTGCCGGGGGTCGGTTTCCCGAACGGCAATACCGGCTTCCCGACGCTCTCGCAAACCGGGGCGCCGCCCCCCTCGCTCGCCGATGGACCGGGCGCCGCCTGCCCGGCCGGAGCGACGAGGAAGAGCTACGATCTGTCGATCGCCGACACCAACATCATCTACAACGACACGACGCCCGGTTTGCCCGGCGTCGCCTATTTCTTGAACGGCGCGCCGGTCGGCAGCACCCGCACGCCGATCGTCGTCCGGGTGAACAAAGGTCAGTGCCTGAGGGTCAACCTGACCAACCTGCGCGTGACCAAGCGTTCGGGGTGGAGCGTCGGCGAGCTGTTGTTCGACCCGCAACGCTCCTATGGCTCCGCCATCGGGCTCAACTACGACTCGACGGTGGCGCCGGGAGCCACCCGGACCTACGAGTACTACGCCGACAAGGATCTCGGGCTCACCCTCGCGCTCAATCTGGCCGACACCGATTCGCTCGCGCTCGGCGCCTGGGGCGGCGTGGTGGTGGAAAAGAAGGGCTCCTCGTATCGCAGTCCGGGAACGCTCCTGCCGTTGCCCGGCGGCGGCACCGGCATCCAGGCGGACATCGTCAAAGACGGCCTCTCGACCCGCGAGTTCGTCGCCCTGATCATGGACGCCGAGGACCAGTTGGCGCAGGACACCATGCCCTACCCCGCCGCGGCCGAGCTCCCCACCGATTCGATCAACTACAGCAACGAACCGCTCGACCTGCGCAACTTCCTGCTCGCACCGGCCGACGTGTTCCGTAGCTCCTTATTCGGCGACCCGCGCCACGTCGTCACCCTCCCCCAAGGGGCTTCCCTGATCTATCGCGTGGGCCAGCCGTGGGGAGAAATGCCTCACGTGCCGACCCTCGAAGGGCACCGGTACGCCCAGGAGCCGGGCATGCCCGGCTCCGAAGTGGTGTACGACGACGTCATGGCTCCCGGCTTGACGCTCAACATGGAGTTCCTGGCGGGAGCGGGCGGCGATCTGCAAGCGACAGGGGATTACCTCTACCTCGACCGCGAGCAACCGTTCGTCCAAGCCGGCCTCTGGCACATCGTGCGCGTGACCAACAGAGTCGGCGGCGCGCTCCACGCTTCGGACACCGTCACGATCACCGGGGTCGATAGTCAGGGAGGCAAGACCACCGTTCGCGGCGTCGTCGGGATCCTGCCGGCCGGCGACACCGTGAGAAGGCTCCAAGTGTTTGCCGGGGGCGAGGCCCGCGGCCGGTGCACCGGCCCCAAGCTCGGCTCGATCCCGGTGAGCCGGGGCAGCGGTCGCTTCCAGCTCGAATTGGTACAACCGCCGAGCGTTCTCTGCCTGCAATCGGAGGGCGGGGGCATCGCGAGCGGACCGATCGGCCAGCTGGTGACCGCGCAGACTCTGAATCGCCAAGGACTGCTCGCCGAGCGTCAGAAGCTCACGCAACTGAAGCTCCAGCTCCAGAAGGAGTTCGCGGAGCTTGAAGAGACGGAGGGCGAGGCGCCATAGGCGTCCCGTTCTCCACCCCGTCGGCCGGAGCCGGCGCCGGCGCCGGCGAGCCGGGGCGTATAGCAAAGTAATCGCATCGATCCTGTTGACAGCCGGCTCCTGCCTGCTCATAATGTAGACAGCTAGATAAGTTCATCTAAGGACATTCCTCCCCGGTCCGAAGGACCGCGCTCATGCGTGGTCCCGAACCCCGGGAAGCCTTGTCGGTCAGGGCGGTTGGCGCCTGCCGATCTGTAATTTTCCCTCTGCCCCGGTCGTCGGTCCCCTTGCCCCCGAGGTTCTACGAGCCTCGACCCCTTCGAGCCATGTCCGGGTTCCCCCCGTCCGGGGCGCCCTTTGTCAGAAAGGAGGAGGCATGGAACGGTTGGAGTATCAGAACGGAGGCATTCGACCTCCCGTTCGATCTTGGATCCCTGCAGCCCTGTTGTCCTCTGCCGTCGTCGTCTGGGAGTACCTCCTAGGCGCGGCGATGAACGCCGTCGATTGGAACTGGAAGGGCGTCGCCGCCCACATGGCGCTCGATTTCGCCATGATCCTGCCGGTGGCCTGGCTGGTCGTGGCCGGGGGCCGGAGGTTGGCGCGCCGCTTCGGGATGGGCCTCGACGAGTGGTCCGGCCTGCTCGGCACCGCCGGCCTGATCGCCCTGCTGTTCGTGGCCCTGATGATCCCGGTGGTCGCCGGCCGGGATCAGGCCCACGAGTGGATGGGCACCAAGTACGGCCTGTCGCTCGCCCAGGTCCAGATCACCCAGATCCGGCCCGACGAGACGACCCAGGAGGCCCGACAGCTCTGCTCCTTCACCACTCTGCGCAACCCGAGCTTCGCCGGCCGGCTCGACGACTTCGAAGTCCCGCTCCGGTTCCGCATCGAGTCCGCGGGCGGCGCTCTGCTCACGCAGCTCGCCGTACTGCTGCCGCTGCTCGTGCTGGGCCTCTTCGCCCGCCGGCGCGCCCGGCTGACGATCGATTTGGCACCGCAGGTCGACCTCTTACGGTGGTGGGCTCGAACCTTGAACAAGGGCGCGGTCCGCGTCGGAGCCCTCGCCGCCCTGGCGCTGCTCTGGTTCTGCTACGGCAACGGCGTCGACAAGACCTACGCGCAATCGGTGGTGCCCGGCCTCGCGCCGTACAACGCCTGCACGTCGGGCGGTCCGGTCAAGGACTTCGACATCCACGCGATCAACGTCGACATCACGATCAACCGCTACGCCGACCATGCCCCGGGGTTCATGTACGCCCTGGCGGCGAACATTCCGGGGATCCGCTCGTTCGAGGCGTCGCTCGCCGCGACGCGCGCGCGGTTGGCCGCGACCGGCAACGTCAACCTGGACGAACCCGGCCTCGTCCGGGTCACCCCGGGCCTGCGCAAGGATCCGATCCAGCCCCTGGTGATCCGCGCCAACATGGGCGACTGCGTGAGAATCCACCTCACCAACGACGTCACCGACGGTTTCCCCGCGTCGCTCCACCTCCTCGGGCTGTCGTACACGGTGTCGAACGCGGGCGGCGCGGTGGGCGTCAACCCGGTCACCTACGCCAACCCCGGCGCGACCGTCACCTACGAGATCCCGATCCCGAAGGATGCCGCCGCCGAGCGCGCCTATTACTTCCACGACCACGGCGCGGGCACTTCGAATCTCAACAACGGCGGCCGCAACCGCTACCGCGAGCGGCAGGGCATGGGCCTGTTCGGCGCCCTGGTGGTCGAACCGGAAGGCTCGACCTACCTCGACGTCGAAACCGGCGTGCCGCTCGACACCGTGACCGGCAGCGCGTGGGAGGCGATCATCATCGATCCCAACCTGGCGGGCCGCCCGGACGGGAAAAACTTCCGCGAGTTCGTGATCATGTATCACGAATTCGGGCACGAGAACTTCCGCGCCCTGTTCGACTTCACCGGCGCGATCCTGCCCCACCTGGACGGCGCGGCGCTCTCCGGCGTCTACCGGATCGGCGCCCGCGCCATCAACTACCGGAGCGAGCCGTTCCGCCGCCGGATCGAGCTCAACAACCTGATCAACGGCGCCGCGGTCGGCAACATCCGAAACGGCAAGGCGCTCGGCTACGCCTCCTATCCGTTCGGCGATCCGCCGACGCCGATCCCCCGCTCCTACCTGGGGGAAGCGACCAAGATGCGGGTGATGCACGCCGGGGCCGAGGTGTTCCACGTCCACCATCTGCACGGCGGCGGCGACCGCTGGCGAAGGAACCCGGACGCCGACCCGAACAGCAACTTCTGGGCCGGCCTGACCAAGGTTCCGAAACCGGACCTGAAGTCGATCCAGCTCGACTCCCAGGCGATCGGACCGGGCGGCAGCTACAACATGGAGAGCGAGTGCGGCGCGGGCGGCTGCCAGCAGGGCGAAGGGGAGTTCCTCTTCCATTGCCACATCGGCCACCACTACATCGCCGGCATGTGGTCGTTCTGGCGCGTCATGGCCACCACCCAGACGGCCGAGAACGACATCCACGGCCATCCGCTCTTCGTCGAGCCACGTCTGTACCAGTCGGACAACGTGTTCAGCGACACCGAGGCGCCGTCCAACACGCCTCCGCTCGCCGGCGTCTCGGCGGGCAGCCTGATCGGCCTCCAGGTGGATTGGAACCGCACCATCGTGGCCGACGCGGCGTTCACCAACCCCTTGACCCAGGTCAAGCTGACGGACTGGATCGGCAACCAGCTGCCGCCGCAGGGCCTGCCGTTCGACAACAACGACTCGACGGTCTGGAATTGGACCACCACCGGCGCCGCCGACGCGACCTACAAGGTGCTCGGCGAGCCGGAGGAAACTCGGGCCATGGCCAACTGGAAGTCGCCCACGCCAGGCGTCCGGCCCGAGGTCAGGTTCAATCCGAAGAACGGACGCTACGCCTGGCCGTTGTTCCGGCCTCACGCCGCGGCAAGACCTCCGTTCACCGCCCGACATTCCGGAGCTCCCTGGCTGGGCGAAAACATGATTCCAGGGAGGATGGACGGCCTGTGCGCCAACAATCTGGTCCATCCGAACGTGTTCGTCGGTTTGAGAGCGCAACGTTTCTATCCGGTGAGCGCGATCGCTCTGCCGATCCAGGTGACCAAAGCGCCGGTGCCGCGACCTCCGGGGGCCGATCGAACGCCGATCGATCCCGACGGCATGATCTTCGTGCTCAACGAGAACAAGGCCGACGTGAAGGCCGGTTTGAAGCCGGCCGAGCCGTTGACCATCCGGTCGAACGTCGGCGATTGCGTCGAGCTGGTGTTCACCAACGAAATCCCCGACGGGCCGCTCAACAACAACTGGTCGAAGGTCAACATCCACAGCCACTTCGTGCAGTTCGACACCCAGGCGTCGGACGGCGTGATCGCCGGCTTCTCGTATGAGCAGGCGGTACGCCCGTACGCGACCGAGGGACGCACCCTCACCCTGCCGGTGGCTCCCCTGTCGAACACCTTGAAGGTCACCAACACCACCAACCTGCGGGTCGGAATCTGGCTCGGCATCGGGCTCGGCGAGGGCACCTGCGGCAGCATTCTCGGCCAGCCGTACCCCTGTACCGAGGTCCGCAAGATCACCGCGATCCCGGACGCCAACACGATCACGCTCGACCTGCCCGTGCTGCTCAACCACGCGGCGGGCCAGGCGGTCGGGGTCGAGTTCGTAAAATACAACTGGTATTCGGACGTCGACGTCGGCACGGTGTTCTTCCACACCCACGTCGAGAGCAAGGACTGGGACCACGGCCTGTTCGGCGCCCACATCGTGGAGCCGAAGGGCTCGACCTACCACGACCCGACGACCGGCGCGGAGATCCGCTCCGGCACGATCGCGGACATCCACGTGCCGAACACGCTCCTCGGCCGGCCGGTGGCCGACGGGGTGAACGGCTCGTTCCGCGAGTTCATGCTCTTCCTGCACAACCAGAACCCGGTCGTCGGTCCGTTCGACTTCGGCGGCGGCACGATCAACCTGCGCGCCGAGCCCTGGGTGCTCCGGCCGGGAGACCCGGCGTATCGGTTCTCGTCGGTGATGCACGGCGATCCGTTCACCCCGGAGGTCCGCGCCTACGCGGGCGACCCGGTGGTGTTCCGCGGCCTGGGGCTGGTCGAGAAGGTGGGCGGCATCCGGGTCACCGGGCACCGCTTCAACATCGAGCGGGTGAACAAGAACTCGGACCTGCGCGACACCACCTACATCGGCATCTCCGAGCGCTTCGACTTCGCGCTCGAAGGAGGCGCCGGCGGGCCGAAGAAGTTCCCCGGCGACTACATGTACTACTCCACCCTCGCCCGCGACTTCGAGTCCGGAGCGTGGGGACTGATGCGGGTCTACGACCAGTCGCGGGGCGACTTGCAAGCCTTGCCCGAAATCGGCTTCCCGCACGGCTCAACCGGCTTCCCGACGCTCACGCAAACCGGGGCGCCGCCGCCGTCGCTTACCGACGGTCCGGGGGCCGGATGCCCGACCGGCGCCACGAGGAAGACCTACAACCTGTCGATCGCCGACACCAGCATCATCTACAACGACGCGACCGGCGGCGTGCCCGGAGTCTCCTACTTCCTGAACGGCTCGCCGGTCACCGACACCCGGACTCCGATGGTCGTCCGGGTCAACAAGGGGCAGTGCCTCAAGATCAACCTGACCAACCTGCGCGTCACCAAGCGCTCGGGTTTCAGCGTCGGCGAGCTGTTGTTCGATCCGCAGCGTTCCTACGGTTCCGCCATCGGGCTCAATTACGACTCGACGGTGGCACCGGGCGCGACCCGGACGTACGAGTACTACGCCGACAAGGATCTGGGGTTGACCCTCGCGCTCAACCTCGCCGACAGCGATTCGCTCGCGCTCGGCGCTTGGGGCGGCGTGGTGGTCGAGAAGGAGGGTTCGACGTATCGCAGTCCGGGCACCCTCTTGCCTCTGCCCGGCGAGGGCACCGGCGTCCAGGCCGACATCGTCAAGGGAGGGCTCGCCACCCGCGAGTTCGTCGCTCTGATGATGGACGCCGAGGACGAGCTGGCGCAGGATCGCATGCCCTACCCCGACGAGCCCGAGTTCGCCACCGACTCGATCAGCTACAGCAATGAGCCGCTCGACCTGCGCAACTTCCTGCTCGGGCCGGCCGACGTGTTCCGTAGCCCCCTGTTCGGCGATCCGCGCCACGTCGTCACTCTCCCCAAGGGAGCCTCTCTCATCTACCGCGTCGGCGAGCCGTGGGGAGAGATGCCTCACGCTCCCTCCCTCGAAGCTCACCGGTATCGCCAGGAGCCGGGCATGCCCGGTTCGGAGGTGTTGAACAACGACGTCCTGGCACCCGGCATGACTCTCAACATGGAGTTCCTGGCGGGAGCGGGCGGCGACCTGCAAGCGCCGGGAGACTACCTGTACCTCGACCGCGCGCAACCGTTCGTCCAGGCCGGCATGTGGCACATCGTGCGCGTGACCGACAGCGTCGGCGGCTCGCTTCACGCTCCAGACACGGTCACCGTCACCCGGGTGGACCAAAAAGCCGGCAAGACCACCGTCCGCGGCGTCGTCGGCATCAAGCCGGCGGGAGACACGGTCGACCGGCTTCAGGTCTTCGCCGGCGGACAGGCCGGCGGCCGGTGCACCGGCGCCAAGCTGGGCTCGATTCCGGTCAACACCGGCAGCGGCCGGTTCCGCCTCGACCTGGCGCAACCGCCGAGCGCGCTTTGTCTCTCCTCGGCGGGCGGCGGCATCGCCAGCGGCCCGATCGGGCAGCTGGTGACCGAGCAAACCCTCAGGCGTCAGGGTCTGCTGGCCGAACGGCAGCGCATGAAGCAGTTGAAGATCCAGTTCCAAAAGGAGTTCGCGGAACTGGAGGAGATGGAGGGCGACGAGCAGTAGGCGTCCGTCCTCCCCTCCCTCGCATTTGAATCGAAGCCCTCGCCGGGTAGACTCCGGCGAGGGCTTTTCCTTTTCGTTCGAACCCTCCTCCGGAATGTCGAAAGGAGGGAGCGATGGAGCGATGTCGATGCGCAAACTAGCGAGTTTCGGTTGGGTTTTCTTCACCGTTCTCCTCGCGGCCGGCGCCGCGCCGAACGATCCGCGCCTCGGCTGGCACGGCGAGACGATGCCGGACGGCCTTTCGCGCGCCAAGAAGGAGCGCGAGTACGTCTGGAAGAAGGACGGCACCATCATGATCTACGTCCCTCCGGGAGCGTTCACCATGGGCAGCGACCAGGGCGAGCTGAGCGCCAAGCCGCCGCATACGGTCGACCTCGACGGCTTCTACATCGACAAGTTCGAGGTCTCCTGGCGGCGTTGGAAGGAATCGGGCCTCCCCTATCTCACGGAGGTCAACGAACGGATCCAGATGGTTCAGCCGCCCGACTGGGGGCTGCACGACGCCCAGCCGGTCGTCCACGTCACCTGGCCCGAAGCGAAGCGGTACGCCGCCTGGGCGGGCAAAAGGCTGCCCACCGAGGCGGAATGGGAAAAGGCGGCGCGCGGCACCGACGGCCGCACCTATCCGTGGGGCAACGACCCGCCGACCTTCGAGCGCGCGATGTGGGTCGATCACCCGCTCTCGCGCACGTCGACCGCGCCGGTCAACTGCTGCGAAGCCGGGGCCTCCCCCTACGGCGCGGTCAACATGGCCGGCAACGTCTGGGAGTGGTGCGAGGACACCTATCAGCCGGATTTCTACGCCCGCTCACCGAAGAAGAACCCGGTGAACCTGGCGCAAGGAAACCTGAAGATCCTGCGCGGCGGCGCGCTGCAACTAGGGCCGACCTTCCTGCGCACCTACAACCGGTACTGGCTGACCGACGTCGATCGCATCTCCGACATCGGATTCCGCACCGCGCTCAGCGCGGCGCCTTGATCCGGCGGGCAATATTCAATCGACCCTCGCGTACAAGGGGCGCAGCATGCTGCGCCCTCGGTTCGGCCAGCCCTGCAAGGGCGCTTCCCCGCCGGCCCCGCCGCCGCTGTCTGCACCCCGGGAGCTTGCAGCTCCAGCAGGTAGGAGAGCAGATCCGCCGCGTCCTGAAGGTTCACCAACGTCGAGTAGTCGGGCATCGCGCTCGGGGTTTGGCAAGGACCGTCCTTGCATTCCGGCGCGATGAACGCATTGGGTTCGAGGATCGATTGATAGATGTATTGCGGCCCCGGCAAACCTTTGACCCGGCTGGCGGCCGCCCGGCCGATGTTGCCCAGGTGCGGACCGAGGTTGTTGCTCCCCACCACTTTCGGATCGCCGTGGCAGGCGGCGCAGCCGTAGACCTTGGCGTAGAGATCCTCGCCGCGATCCGGGTTGCCGATCGGCAGCAGCAGGCGGGCGTCGGTCGGCAAAGCCACCTCGTCCTTGCGCGGCCGGAGGTGGTAGTGCTCGGCCGGCTCCGGGATGGCGAAGTAGGCCGATTGTTTCCCCCGGCGCCACTCCATCAGCAGCTTGCCGTACGGCTTCCTCGTGTCGAGGTCGAAGTGCAGGGCGGTATTGAGCGTCTGGCCCGGCGCCAATTGCGCCTCGCCGAGCACGGCGCCGATCGGCGGCAGCTCTTGGCCGATCTCGGGCACCAGGAAGAACTCCTCGCCGTGAAACTCGCGGACTTCCTTCGTCCGGTTGCCCAATTGGAGATAGGCCGTCACCCGTTGCGAACCGGCGGCCGGCAGATCGGGCATCATCACCGCGGGCTTCTGGTAGTTATCGCCGTGCTCCATCTGGTCGAGGATCCAGCGCGCTTCGTCGAGCCGGACGTCGAGGCCGCCGATCGACGCCTCCTCGACCGGCAGGCGGCGCACCGAATGAACCAGCAGCCCCCAACCGACCGCGGCGAGGACGAGCGCGCCGAAGAACACCAGCACCCCCGGCCGGGTCCACCAGCGCAAGGCGTCCTCGCGGCTCCGGGTTTCGCGTAGAGCGCGGCGTTTTTCGGCGCCGCGGCCGGCGGCGGGCGAATCGGGCGGCGCGCTCATGACGCACCTCCCGCACCGGGCGATTCCAGACGCGCCGTCACCTCGATCGCCCCGGCGTGCTCGAAATGGAGGGTGAGGGGAATCTCCTTCGTTCCCGCGGCCGGGGGCTTGGGATCAACCAGCATCAGGTGCTTGCCGCCGGGGCTCAAAGAGAGGGTGCCCCCGGCCGGCACCTCGAAGCCCTCCGGGCGCGCCTTCATGCGCATCACGCCGCCGTCGTCGATCGTCTCGTGCGTTTCCGCCGCGCCGGCAACGGAGGTCTCGACGCGCAGCAGGCGGTCGGGGCTCGCGCCGGGATTGACCACGTCGAAGTAGACCGTCCCGTTGCTCGGAAACAGCTGCACCCGCGCATCCCGGATCTCCAGACGAGCCGCGGCGACCTTTCCTCCCGCGGTCGCCGCCGGAGAGGCCGGAGCGGGCGCCGCGAGCAGTTTCTTCAGGTCCGGCTCGATCACGTCGAGCGCCACGTTCGGCGGAAACTTGAGCCGCAGGTCGCCCGCGCGGTCGATGACGAAGAAGGTTCCGGTATGGTCGACGAAGTAGTTGGTGTCGGTTTCGATCCCCTCTTTCGGCGTGCCGTACTGAACCGTGAGGCCGAACGCCCGCGCCGCCTGATTGACCTCGTTCGGCTCCAGGCGCAGGCCGTAAAAGCGGCGGTCGAAGCTCGGGACATAGGCGGCGAGCTTCTCGACCGAATCGCGCTGCGGATCGACCGAGACGAACACCACCTCCAGGCCCTTGGCCTCCTCCCCGAGGTCGGCGTAGACCTGCTTCATCTTGGCGAGCGTGAACGGGCAGACGTCGGGACAGAAGGTGTAGCCGAAGAAGACCACCGCGACCTTGCCGCGAAGGTCTTTCAGGTCGAACCGCTTGCCGTTCCAATTGACGCCGGCAAGGTGCGGCGCTTCCTTGACGGGCTCGACCACCTGGCCATTGAAGTGCTCGGACGGCCCGCACGAGGCGGCGAGAAGCAGCGCGGGCAGAACCACCCATGCCATCGACATCGTCGCCGCGAGCGCGCCACCGAGCCGCGGACGACTCGTTTGCATCGCGGTTTCCTTTCCGTTCGATTCCGTTCGCAAAGAAGGACGGGGCAAGCGGGTTGGGATTTCGCTATTTGACTATCGGAAGCTTAGCAAGATCCGCGGAGGTTCTCAAGGCTTGGCCCGATGCTCGCCGCACCTTGAGACGGCCACACAAGCCGCAAGGGCCGGCTTTGACTTTCTCCCCGAGCCGCGAAAAAGAGCCCGACCGATCCGGCCGGGCTCCACCTACCGGGTTGAGCTGAGCTCTCCTACTGGCTCGCGAACGCGAGATCGAGATCGAAGGAAACGGGCGCCTGTGCGGGCGTCGCGCTCTCCGCGACCAGGAAGTCCGGAGCCGCGGCGGGTGCCGTGGCCGCGAACAGACCGCAGGTGTTCTGGACATAGATGCAGCCGCAGCTGCCTGAGTTTTTACAGGTGGCGCCCGTGTAGGTGCCGGTGTCGACACAGCGGCGACAGAACGGCGGGCTCACGATCTGGCACTGCTGCTCGCAAGCCGAGGCGACTTCGGCGAGGCCCAGGGTGCCGAGCGCGAGGAGAGCAATGAGAGCGACGAGGAAGCGGTTCTTCGACATGGGGTTCTCCCGAGGAACGATCCGAAGAGAATCCTTCGCGATCGATTCTTCTACGGAGAGACGGCGGAAGAGGTTGAAGAACCTTCCCACGAACGCGCGCGCTCTGGGATGCCCGGTGGGAGGAACCGCGGAAATCCGAGACGGATCGCGCGGGACTCTACGCCTCCCGGATCACCGGCCGCGAGCGCAGCGGATCCCGAGCGCACGCCAGCTCGTAGGCGCGGCGCGGTTCCAAAGCCACGACCGCGCCGAATCCGGAGCTGCCGGCTTCGACCTCGATCGCAAACTCTCGGCTCGCTTCGAGCAGGGTGATCCAGGTCTTCCCCTCACGGATCTGCCGCTCGACCTCTATGTAGTTGGAAAAGGGGCTCTCCCGGCCGGTAAGGATCGTGTCGGCGCTCTCCGGGTCGCCCCGCCAGCGCTCGAACAGCCGCACCGCGTCCGGCGGTGCGGCGTAGTCCTCGGCGCGGAACGGCGGGCGCACCCAAACCGGCCCGTCCGTCGTATCGCGCCGTTTGAGCGGCACTAGCCTCCCGCCGCCGCGACGCGCGCCGCCGCCTGGCTGTAGAGCCCGCTGTAGTAGAGCGCGAGCGCCCGCGGCAGATTCCGGGCCACCACCCACTGGTTGGTCACCGTGCCGTCCGGGTTGCGCACCGGAAGATAGCGGGCGACGACCCGCTCGCTACGGTCGGAGCCGTCCGCCTTGCGGCGCAACAGCTCATCCCCCACCGCGAGCGGCGTCGGCACGGTCATCACGTCCTCTTCGTTCAGGTGCAGGGGATAACCGGCGTCGCCGTCGTTGACCTTGAGGGTCAGCAGGCCGATGTCCGCCGAATAACCCAGACCGGTGTAGGGATTGCTCTGGCCGTTGCGGTTCATCTCGAACGAACGGCTGGAGAAGAGCGCCGCGGCCGCGACGGCCGCTTCGCGCAGATCCTTGGCCAAGGGAATTTTGGCGTCGCTCGCCCCTTGGGCGACCATGATGTGGCGAATCGAATGGAGACCATGGGCGAGGATCTCCGCGGCCACCTTGCGGCGGAACGGGATTTGGGTCGCGTCGGTGAACTGGCCGAGCGCGGTCGTCTCGAAGTCGAGCCCGAGCGCCGCCACGGTCTCCCCCGCTCCCAGCCCGTTCGTGTTGCGCTCCAGACCGACGAAACCGCGCACCGTGTTGGTCGTCACCACCTGCGGCGAAGCGGGCGAGCCGATGACGGTGCGGCCGAACAGAAAGCCGCCGACGTCCGAGTTCGGAATGAACTTGCGAATGATCGCGCCGGCCCGCATGTCCGGGTCGAGGACCGAATGCATCTTGATCAGGGCCGCGATCTGGGCGCCGGAAAGCGGCGGCCGTAGCGACCCGTCCGGGTTGAGCTCGCCGCTGTCGAAGGCGGGGTCGGTCACCGACGTCTGAGCGTCATGATCGAGCGAGCCGGCCACGAGGTCGATCTCGTCGATCGACAGGAAGCAGCGCAAGAGGAAGAGCGGCTCCAGGTGCTGCCGTTCCTCGGCCGTAGGCATCGGCCGGTGGATGGCCGGGCACTGACCCGGATTGGCGGCGAGGGAGGCTTGCGCGAAGAGGGCGGCAAGCAGGGCGACGAGGAGAAGGGGGCGACGGCTCTGCGGTTTCATAGTTTTGAAATTGTACGTAGGCACAGAAGAGTGTCAATCCCTGGAGAGGGGCGCCTGTGCGGGCGTCGCCTACTTCGCGATCAGCCCAGCTAAAAGAACTGCTGCCTGTTCTGGCCCATTGGTCCAGACCAGTAGTGATCTGGCCCGGCTCGCTGGTCAACCGGTGCGATACGAGGGTGTCGCGGGCCGTCCGCCCCTCACGCCCGCCCGACGCGCAGTGCGGCGAGCGCCTTCCGGGCCTGTTCGGCCGTGGCGGCTTCGCGTTGCGCCGCTGCCACGAACAGCCGGACGGCGGCGAGGCCTCACGGCGGACGGCCTTGGGCCTCGAAAACGGGGAAAACGTCTTTGGCGAGCTCGCGCGCTTTGGCGGCGCTTATCGCATCCCGCCGGTCGAGGTGGAGGGTGGCCAGCACCAGGGCGGCAAGCGCCGCATCGTACGGCATTCTGTCGGCGACGAACTCGGCGCGAACCCGGTCGAGCGCGGCGACCCCTTCGGCGCGCCGGCCGCGAGCGATCTCGAATCGGGCTTCGAGCCAGCGCACGCGCAGCAGGTCGCGCCGGTAGCCGATACGCTCGGCCCGCGCGCGCACATCGGGCAGTAGCGCCTGGGCCTCCGTGAGCCGGCCCAGATCGAGCAGGTCGACGGCAAGGTTGAAGTAAGCGACGCAGAGCACGCGAGGTTCTTCGTTTTCGTCGAGCAGTGGGATCGCTTCCCGGAGCACCGGCACTGCCTCGGCCGTGCGTCCGAACTGTTCCAGCGCCACTCCACGATTGACCAGAACGCGGCCCACCGCGTCCTGCGTGCGTGCCGCCGTCCGCGCCTTGTCGAGCAGGGCCAAAGTGAGCGGGACGTTGCGTTGCGCGCGGCGGAGCGACGCTTCGAGGTCGAACAGGCGCGAAGCGTCCAGCAACCCTGGGTCGTCCGCGGCACCCGCTTCGAACAGCCGCCGTGCACGCACGAAGTCGCGCTCCGCGGCCGGCAACTGATTGCCTACCCGCCGTGCGTTGCCGACGTGGCCGAGCGCGTAGCCTCGGTTGCGCGAGCGCCAGCCCGCTCCACCTGGGATCAGCTCGGCGATCCGCAGCGCGAGCAGAGCGAGCTGAGCGAGCTGGAGCGCTGCGGCGGGGTCTCTTGCCGCCGTCCGCGTGCTCTGCGCCGCGACCCGCTCGGCGAGCGCCCAGTGGTGGAACGATTCGTCATCGATCACACGGGCTTCACGCTCCTCGGGGGACACGGCTTCCAAGAGTGCCCAGAGCGATACCGCCGCCGCACGGTCGCCCTCTTCGGGGACGGGAACCTCCACGTCCGGCCGGCGAAGCGCCGCGCGGAGCGCTTCGGCCCGCGGGGCGAGACGCCCTTCCAGCCGACGCCCCACCAGGGAAGCGAGATCGCCCGCCATGGCTGCGTCCACCGCAACGCCCGCCAAGCGGCGAAAGAGGAAGACGTCCGCCACCACGGCTTCGATCCAGGGTACCGATACACCCGCCGCCTTGGCCATTCGACCGAGGACCCGCGGCCGCGGTATCACTTTGCCCGATCTGTAGTGGGTCATTCGCCGCTCGGAGACGCCGATCTTCCGCGCCATCAGGTTCTGCCGCCGGCCGACCAGGGTCGTGAGCAGGCAGACGGTGAGGGCAGAGCGCTGATTCGCCTCCGGCAACGGCGGTGCCGTTGAGGGGGAGGCGTCCCAGCCGGTTGCCGTCCGTACGCGCCGCGTCATCTAGAGGCTCCCTCGCCGGGCTGTGGCGTTCCGGTTCATGATTGCCGTCCCGTTCCTCGAACCCACCGCGGTGGGTTTTGCGTCACGATCGTTCCCGGCCCCGAGCGCCTCGGCCATCCCGGCCGCGGGACCGTTCGAGGCAATCCAAGGAGAACCGCTCATGCCCCACCGATCGCCGCTTCGCGCCGCCGCCCCGCCCTTCCTCCTCCTGCTCTTGCTTTTCGCCCTTTCGCCCCCCCCCGCGAACGCCGCACCGCTCGGCGCCGGGCCGCCACTGCTCGACCGGCTCTGGCGCTTCGTCACCTCGATCTGGTCCGAAGCGGGGTGCGGAATTGACACGAACGGCCAATGCAAAGAGGCACCTGCCGCCCGGCCGGAAGGGTGTGCCCTCGACCCGAACGGTGCCTGTGCCCCCGCGCCCATCCTCCGCCAGGAGAGGTGCGGCATCGACCCCGACGGCCGGTGCGGCCGGTAGCGGCTCAACGCAATTCGACTCATCGCATCCTCTTGCGCGGCGGCACGCCGCCAAAGTGTCGCCAGGCGACGGCCGCCGCACGGGCGAGCGCGGCGGTCGCCCGCTGTTGCTTGAGCGCGTCCAGGAACAGCCGCAAGCTCGCGAGCGCCTCGCGGTCGATTCCCCAGGCCAAGAAGATCGGCATGGCGTGGGCCACCCGCGCCTCCGCCTCCGCCGCCCGACCGGCTTCGAGCAGCAGCGCCGCGAGGTCCAGGGCAGCGAGTGCCGCGTCGTACGGCATGTTCCGCTCGGCGAAGCGGTCGGCCGCCTCGGCGATTTGAGCGATCGCTTCGTTTCGCCGCCCCTCTCCGGCGGCGAGCCGCCCTTCGAGCCAGTTGACCCGCAGCAGGTCGAATTCGAGGCGTTGGGCGAGAGCAAGCCCCCGCACCGCCGGCACCAGCACCGCAGCCTCCGCCACCCGGTCGAGCGCCAGCAGGTTGACCGCGAGGTTGAACCGGACGCTGAATCGGTGGCGTTCCTCTCCCTGCGCATCGACCAACGGCAGTGCTTCGCGCAGCACCGCGACCGCCGCGGCGCTGTCGCCGGCCTGTTCGAGACCGAACGCCTTGTTGTTGAGCAGCCGGCCGGTCGCCGGCCCGCCCGCCGCACGGGCGAGCGCCTGGTCAATCAACACCAACGCCTCGGGGAAGCGCCGCTGGTCGCGACGGAGCGACGCTTCGAGGTCGAACCGGCGGCCTTCGTCGAGCGGGCAGGGCGCGCCCGGCTCCGGAGGAACCCAAAGCCCGGCGGCGCGGGCGAATTCGCGATCCCCGCCGTCGAGGTCGTTGCCGACCCGCAAAGCGTTGCCCAGGTGCCACCGGCCGAACGCTTCCGCCGGCCGCGAAACCCGGCCGGTCCGCGTACCCTACCGCCGACGCCGAGCGCCAGGCGGGCGAGCGAGACGGCTTCATGCGGGTCGTGCGGCGCAACACGGACGCTCTCCTGGGAGAGCCGTTCCGCCAAGGCCCAGCGGCGGAACCGTGCCGCCACCGTGAGCGGCTTGCGCCGGTCGGCGCCTACCGCCGCGAGCTGTTGCCAAAGCTCCGCCGCCTCGGCGCGGTCCGCGGCAAAGCGGAGGGCGTAAGCCTCGTCGTCAAAGCTCCGGCGCGTCTCCTCCGCGGCCTCCAAGGCGGCGCGCTCGCGTTCCAGCCGTGCCTCGGCCGGCAGGGAGAACAGCTCGTCGGACTCCGCCACCTCCCCGTCGAGCACCTCGGCGACGCCGAGCAATACCGGCGCAGCGTACGGCGGCACGCCCAGCTTGCCGAGCGCCTCTTCGTACTCCGAACGCGACAGCGTCTTGCGGCCGTTCTCGATCTCTTTGACCTGGCTCTTCGTCGCGCCGATCCGCACCCCGACCTCTCGCTGGTGCAGCCGCAAGCCACTGCGCACCATGCGCAGGGCGGTGTTGGTCGCCGCGCTCCGGCTCTTGGCCGGCCGGTTCGGGGTCTTGCCCATCGGGCCTCCGATAATGGGTTCTCTTTGAATAGTTAGTAGCCTGAGGAGCCTCCCAAGGGACAAATCCGTAAAAATTCGTCGGCGGGCGATACCTTTGGACAGAGTCGTATCGGCGAGGCGATCCGGAAGAGGGATACCGGCTTACCCTGTTGGTCGAACGGCTATCCGATAGATAACGCTACAATGAGCTATCATGCGATTCTCAAAGATCCGATTTCGTCCGATCGCCCTCGCCCCGCTCGCGCTCCTCTTGCTGCTCGCCGCGCTCCTTTCGCCACCCCTACCCGCTCAAACCGACCCCGCGGACGTGGAAATCGACATTCCCTACGGTCCCGCCCCACGCCAAGATCCGGGGGTCGACGGCGACCCCACTCCTTCAGTAGACCTCGTCGTATTCGGCCAGCCGCTCATCGAAGGGACACTCGATCCTGACATCGCGGTCGAAGAGCTCGGACTCCCCGAAGGGATCGCCCCGCTGGGCCCCTCCCAGACCGTGACGCCGACCACCTGCGAAGGGTGGACGAACCCGGTGACCCCGCTCGGAATCCGCGCCTCGGACGGGCGCTACTTCACCTACGCGCAGCAGCCGGTCCTGATGGTCGGCGTCTCGGCCGACGCCGGCTGCCATCTCGACCTCGAAGATGCCAAGAAGTGTCTCTACGGTAGCCTGCCGGGCGACGGCGCCCACGTCGCCCAGAACTACCCCCGGATCCTCGCCGACGCCAAGGCGAAAGGGCTGAACAAGATCCGCCTGTGGGTGGTGCTCGGCGCCGATCCGAACGATCCGAGCGCATGGAACACCCAGGCAAAAAAAGCCCGCAACCAGCCGTTCAAGTTCATCGCCGAGAAGGGGTATTACCGGCTCGACATTTTCAACGACGACTACTTCAACCGCCTGCGTGAAGTGGTGATCGCGGCCAAGAAGCAGGATCTGTTCGTCGAGGTTACCCTGTTCGCGCCGTTCGAGGGCGGGCCGCCCAGCCTTTGGTTGGCCCAGAGCAACATCGCCAAGGCGCTGAAGCCCCCACCGAGCACGATGCTCGAATCCGTCGGATTCACCGATTCGCGCTGGTCCGCGGTCAAGATCACCGGCAGCCACCCGGCGGACCTGCGGATGCGGGATTTTCAAAAGAACGTGATCACCTGGACGGTCCAGTGGCTCTGGTGCTACGACAACGTTTATTGGGAGATCGCGAATGAACCGGAACAGCCGGACACCGATCCGTTGCTCGCGGCCAAGTGGCAGCAAGAGATGATCGCCTACCTGCGCCAGGCCGAAGACGACTACCGCCCAAACGCTCAGTTTCCCGGCCGGCCGCTCAAGGCCCGGCATCCGGTGGCGGTACAGCCGTTTACGACCACCGCTGCGAACCTCTGGAAGACGGTACCGGCTGCCACCCCACCTTGCAGCGTCGCGAGTCCGGACAACTGCCGGCCGGACGTGATCAACGGGCACTACACGCAGGTAAAAACGAATGACAAACCCGGATTTCCTGGCACGGCGGGTACCCATCTTGACCTCGGCGCGATCAGCTTGGTCCGCGGCTACCGCAATCTGAAAAAAGTCCTCGGGATGAAGGAGGACAACATCACGCCGTTCTTCGGCGAGAAGGGGACGCGCACCTTCAAAACCGACATCCCGTCCACCACCCCGGACGCCCGCCAATTCGGCCTGCCCGACCCGGTGCGCGCCGAGGCGTGGGAGTTTCTCCTTGGCGGTGGCGGAGCGTTCGACCACTTCGGCTACATCTACGACTCCGACAACGGCCAGAAGGTACGTACCCAATTGGGCAAGATCGGCGCATTTCTATCGACCGGCTTCCCCGTTTTCTCGCTCGCGCCCTCCGCACCCAATGTCGTGCCGCCTTCCACCTTCCAAGGTACGGCTTGGGTGGAGGTCGGAGCGTATCCGACCGACACAAGTTGGGACACGGCGACGCTCTCCCGAAAGCACTGGGCGGCGATGGAATCAGGGGGGTGGCAGACGGCGGATGCCGGGCGGAAGTTTCTGCTCTACATTCACCACTCTTCGCCACGGTGCAAACTGGACAATGACGACTTCGCACGGCAACCGAACAATGCGCTGCGATGCGCGGGCACCAACCTTGCCCTTGATGCCTATGACGGTCGCCGCCGACCGACATCCCGCTACCAAGAGGTCGATTTGAGGCTCCATCTCGGCTCGAAACCGGGGATTTTCACGGTCTCGTGGCTCGACCCGACCAATCCCTCCGGGACCCCGCTGACACAGGAAACGATCAACTGGAATCCTTCGCCGGAGTCATGCAACGGCCGCACACCTTGTAGTATCACGTCGCCGAAATATGGCTATGACATCGCGCTCCGCATTGTGCGGTGAGAGGAACGGCATGAGAATGCGCATCCGCGTCTTTTTGGGCCTCGGATTGGCAGGCTTTGCGCTCCAGGCCTCGGCCCGGTCCCCAGCCGAAGTGGCTTGCGACGAGGCGAAGCTGGGGCGTCTGGTGCATCGGGTGGCCTTTGACTTCAGCAGCTCCAACCTGTTTGTCTGGCCGGTCGCGGGGAATCACTTTTCCGGTCTTGCGGTGCTGCCGCGGTTCTCCTCCGGCATCCGTAACGAGTGGCAGATGGGGTTCGATCTTCTTCTGGACCCTGGATCGGATCGCCTCAACCCTCGCCGCCCGCTCCTACCGCAGGCGGTGCTGGCTCGCAACGACTTGCTGACCACACCCTTCAAGCCACCGACGGAGGACCCGAGAATCGACGTGAGCTTGGAACTGGCCCGCGAAGTCATCGATCCCCAGGCTCCAACACAGGGCATCGTGATCAACAACCAGGCAGGCAGACCGACCGGCTCAGCGAGCGGAGCGGGCCGGGCGCTGGCGGTGGACGGCCTGTTCGATCGCTGCCCGGGCGAGGAGCCTTCGCCGTTCGACCTCCAAGTGTTCGAGATTCTGTCGCGGACGCTGAGGATTTCGGAGGCGCTGCTGCGGCCCTTTCCGGGTCAGGGGGGTGACCGTTTCAAAGCGATCGTGTTTCGGGATGTCGAGCGCTTGAGCTACCGGGTAAAGGTCTACCTCTACTCCACCATCGAAGGCGAATATTCCGAGTCCACGGTTCAATTGCGCATTCGTTTCGGCTTAAACGGCGGCGGTGGATGGGCCGCAGGTGGAATCGAAAGCCTGCCATGGTGCGACCAAACTTCTCCTCCCTGTACGAATCTGCTCAACCCTGGTATTGGAGCGGTCGTCGCGCCGCCGATCTTCGCCGGCCATGAGGTCCAGACCCAAACGCAGTACCTCAGCGGAGCGTTCCTCAACATTCCCTTCGAGACCAGCCCCGACAACATCCTCACCGATGACGTGCCCTGGCCGGAGCTTCTTCGCGGGACGGCGTGGGAGCGGCCGGTCGGAGTGCCGTAGGAGGGGGGCAAGACCGGCCGCCCCACCGAGCGCGGGCGGCGAGGGAAACGCCCTGGGCCTGAGCAAGAAAAGGGGTGCGCCCCCGCCGCCCGGCGTCTAGCCTCCCTTCATGGCCGACGCTCCTCTCTCCAGGCACAAACGTCGGCCAGCCCTTTCTCCGGGCGCGCGGAGCGATGGAACCGCGCTCCCCTCTTTTCGTCGCGGCCCGCGGGCCGCGACTCTGGCCCTCGTAGAGCGCGGGCTCGACCTCTTCCTGCGGGGACACGCCCACGAGCTGCCCGCCCTCGCCGCGCGAATCCGCGCCCTCGACAGACCGGAAAGTCGGCCGCCGGAAGAACGCTCGCACCGGCTCTCCACTCCAGGCCAAGGTGTTCGCATATCTCGTGGAGCATGGCGACAGGCATCCCGACGCGCTTCTCAGCTTGAGCGAGGAACTGCGCGCCGCCGGGTAGTCCGGCGAGAAGGCGGCCGATGTCGAAACCTTTTCCACCGTCGCGGTACCCGGGAAGGTCCGGTCCTGATGGACGGAACCGACAACCCACCGCTGCCCCCGCCGGGAACGTTTTGGCGGATCGGCGCGACGGACGACAGCTTCAACGCCCAATTCCGCTGCCCCTCCGGCCCGGTAGCCCGGCGATACGCGCTCCGGATCCGCGGGATGGCCGAATCCATGGGATGCCCGGTCGCCGTCTCAGCTCGGGGCCGGCTGGTGCGGGTAGAGCTTCAGACCCACCTGAGAAGCCTGGTCTTCCTCACCACGGTCGTCCTGGGCCACGAGATCACACTGGCCGAGGTGCTCGAGGCGCCTTGAGACGAAGCGGGCGAAGCCGAGACGAAAAAGAGCCCGGCCGACCGGCCGGGCTCCCCCTACATTGCCGACTCGAGCTTGCCTACTGGCCCGCGAACGCGAGATTGAGATCGAAGGAAACGGCCGCCTCTCCGGAGGTCGCGGTCGCCGCGACCAGGAAGTCCGGCGCCGCGGCGGGTTCCGTAGCCGCGAACAAGCCGCAGGTGTTCTGCGTGTAGACGCAACCGCAGGAGCCGCTGTTCTTGCAGGTTTGCCCGTTGTAGGTTCCGGTGTCGACACAGCGACGACAGAACGGCGGGGTCACAATCTGGCACTGCTGATCGCAAGCCGAGGCAATTTCGGCGAGGCCCAGAGTACCGAGGGCGAGGAGGGCGACGAGAGCGACGAGGAAGCGGTTCTTCGACATGGATTTCTCCTGAGAAACGATCCGAAGAGAATTCTCCGCGATCGATCCTTCTGCGAAGGCTTGGCGGAGGAAATGGAAAAACCTTCTCGCCCGCGCGCACGCTCTGGGATGAAACGACCGTAGGGAGGGAGGAATCGCGGAAACCCAAGTCTTACTGGTAAATCGGGCCGGCGGTGTCAATGGGATGCGCGGAGGCTGCGTGGCCTCCTCGCTCCCCCGGGCGCCTTCGGCGCGGCTATCCCATGCAGCAGCCCGCGGGCGCGGTTTCACCGAGCAGCGTCGCGGAGGGCACGTCCGTCACGATCGACGGCACACCCGCGTCGGCCGCGCCGCCGAGGACCAGCTCCTTGAATCGGGTCCACGGGAATTGGGGGCCGGGATCGTCGCGGCGGGTCGGATCGAGCTTGGCGTGGGAGACCACGTGTTTCAGGTTCGGATATTTCGACCAGCAACGGCGGACGATCTGTGCCGTCGCTTCGACCTGCCAATCGGAAAAGGTGTCGGAGGCGATCTGGGCGTTGACCACCTCGATGCCCAGCGACCAATGGTTGACCTTCTTCGCGCCGCCGTTGACGTCCGGATGGCTGCGCGAATTCTGGACGTGCCAGGCGGCCCGCGCCTCGGGCGCGCAGGACCAGACCAGCTGGCCGTGCTGCGGCTCGTTCTCGTCCGGGACCAGCCAATGAAACGACGCCGTGCCGGCGACCATCACGGAAGCCGCCCCGGCGGAGCTGCCGCCGGCCGTGGCGTGGATCACCACCGCCCGGATGCCGAGGATCGCATCGAAGATTCGGCTCGACGTGCAGCGCTCCCACGTGTCTTTGATCCCGGGATACCAGGGCTCGACGAGGTCCACGTGCTCCGGCCGGCCGGTGGCCGGCAGGTCGAACTGGTATTTCTTCGGATCGCTCATGGCGTCTTCCTTTCGCTTCTACTCGAAGTAACCGCTGACGTCGACCGTCAGTTGCAACGTTCCGGTCGGCTGGAACGCCTTGACCTTGAAGCTGCCGTCGACAGCCAAGCCGATGACCGCGTTGTTGGCCCGGTTCGCTCCGACCGAGTAGTTGATCGTCGAAATGTTCGGGAAGGCGCCGGAGTAGACGACGACATGCCCGGGGGCGGCCGCGTCGATCGCCGTGACGTTGAGCGCCAACGCCGTGGCGGTGCCGGGGATGCCGCAAATGCCGCTGGCGCTGAATCCCCGCTCCGCCCCCGGCACGAGCGCCGGTCCGTTGGCGCCTCGGGTATCGACCAGCCGGCACGGGGCAACGGTGAAGAACGAGCCCGCGCTCGGAGCATCCCGGCCGGCGGGTGCAAGGCTCTGCAAGGTGAGCGTCGAGGTCGGGCCGGCCTCGAACGCGCCGAGCGTCGCCTGCACGGGCACCGGGGTCCGGTCGACGTCGAAGCGGAACGACACCAGCGTCGCGTAGTCGATCTCGGCCGGCGGAGTCGTTGCGACGGGCGCGGTCCAGGTGATGCCGGTCGCGTCGGTGGTCGCGGTCCAATCGTTGGCGGCGAAGCCGTCGCCGTCCGCGTAGACGAGGTTGGTGATCGACGCGCCGGTCGCGTCGAACGGTATTTTGAAGCTCTTGATCCGGCGGTCGAAGTCGTGGTTCTGCAACGCGTAGGCGAAGCGCTTCCGGCCCGGGCCGGCCGGGACGTCGGTGACCTTGACCGCGAGCTGGACGTGCCCTTCGCCGGTGTCGAGAGTCCGGTTGTCGGCGTCCGGCCCCGGCGTCGTCGGGTTCACCCAGGCGTCGATCGCCGGACCGGGCGCATAAGGAAAGGGCATCCCGAACGACCAGACGCCGCCGTTCTTGGCCGGAATCACCTCGCGGAAACCCATGCTGTTGAAGATGTCGACGTCGTTGCGGACGATGTAGAACGCCTCGACGTAGTACTTCGCGCCGCTCGTCAGGAGGTCGGACTCGGCGGCTTTGAGACCGTGGGTGAAGACGGTCTCGCCGGCACCGAAAAAGTCCTGGACGCAGTCGCCGTTGGCGTCGAAATGGCTCGGAATGCCGCCGCAGTGAGCCCAGACGCCGGTCGATGCGGTCACCTCGGAACGCGGCGCGAGGAGGCTCGGGGCGTTGTTGGTGCTGGAGTCGTACACGTCGCCGCAGCCGAGACCGAGGACGTGCCAATCCGTGCAGGCGCCCACGTCACAACCCGTGTTGCTGGTCGCGAAGGCGTGCTTGAGATCGCTCTTGCCCAGCGGCTCCAAGACCGCGCCGTCGGAGCGCAGCATCTGCCAGACCAGGAGCGGATGCTGGTCGTTCCAGGGGGGAACCCCGAGGTGGGTGAACTTCGTGTACCAGGGCACGTTGGCGGAGCCGACGTTCCTCAAGAAGGCCGACGGCGCGACGATCAACACCGGCCGACCGCCCACCGTGCCGGTGGCTCCCGGCTCGACCGACATGTCGGAGAGCTCGACGTCGATGGTTCCGCTCCAGTCGCCGCAGGGCGGCGGCGCCGTGATACCCGCAGGGAGCGCGGGAAGCGGAGGAACCGGAGGGAGAGCCCCGGCCTGGAGAGTCAGGTCGAGATCGAGGACGCCGACCGCGAAGCTGGCCGACGGTTCGAGGCCCAAAAGCCGGGCAAGATCGGGCAGAAGCCGCAGGCCCGCATTGATGTATCGGAGCTTGCCGGTCGGCGCGTCGAGCTGCCACTGCGCGTTGACGGCGGCGAGCAGCGCCATGCCGGCTCGATCGACCAGCTCGATCTCGCCCGCCTTGGCGCCCGGGCGAAGCTCCAGGCTCGACAAATCGAAGCTGCCCGCGCGGCCGACCAGACGGAAGCCGCCGCGGGTGCGCATCGACGTCCCGGTGAAACCGCGAAAGCCGTCCCAGGCGACCGTGGCGCGCAAACCGATCGGGCCGTCGAGCGCGAACGACGGCGCGCCGCGAGGCACCACCGACAGCGGATGCGGCGCGTGCGCCGCGGTGCTCGGCGCCATGCCTTCCACCGCTAAACCCAGGGCCTTGAGCATCGAGGAATCGAGACCGATCGTCGCCACCGCGTCGAGGATCTCCCGGGATTCGGTGGCCGCCACCGGTTCGGGCGCGGCCGGCGGGACGTCCGCGGCTCGCACGGCTCCGGGCCCGGCGGCAGGGCCGATCAAACCGAGCGAGAGGAACAGAACGGTCCGTACGATCGATCGGGGAGTGCGAATCACGGCTCTCGGCTCCCCGCCTACTCGAAGTAGCCGCTGACGTCGACCGTCAGTTGCAGCGTTCCGATGTTCTGGGCCGCGACGACCTTGAAGCTGCCATCCGCCTCCAGAGCCACGACCGCGTTGTTGGCCCGATTGATTCCTGCCGTGTAGTTGAGCGTAGAAGTGGTCGTGAGCGTGCCGGAGTACACCACGAGATGCCCGGTCGAAAGCGCATCGATCGCCGTGACGTTGAGCGCCAGGGCTTTGGCGGTCGACGGGATGCCGCAAACGCCAGTCGCGCCGAAGGACCGCACGTTACCCGGCACGAGGGCCGGGCCGTTGGCGCCGCGGGTATCGACCAGTCGGCACGGGGCAACGGTGAAAAACGAGCCCGGAGTCGTGGCGCCCGGGCCGGCGGGTGCCAGGCTCTGCGGGGAAAGCGTCGAGGTCGGGCCAGCCTCGAACACGCCGAGCGTCGCCTGCACGGGCACGGGGGTCCGGTCGATGTCGAAGCGGAACGCCACGAGCGTCGCGTAATCGATCTCGGCCGCCGGAGTCGTCGCGGCCGGCGCCGTCCAGGTAATGCCCGTGGCATCGGTGGTCGCGGTCCAATCGTTCGCCGCGAAGCCGTCGCCGTCCGCATAGACGATGTTGGTGATCGAGGCACCGGTCGAGTCGAACGGTATTTTGAAGCTCTTGATCCGGCGGTCGAAGTCGTGGTTCTGCAGCGCGTAGGCGAAACGCTTCCGGCCCGGGCTGCCCGCGACGTCGGTGACTTTGACCGCGAGCTGAACGTGCCCCTCGCCCGTGTCGAGCGTCCGGTTGTCGGCGTTCGCCCCCGGCGTGGTCGGATTCACCCAGGCGTTGATCGGCGGACCTTGGGTATAAGCGCCCACCGTGGGGAACGTCCAGGTGCTGCTCGGCTTGGCGGGAGCCACCTGGCGATATCCCATGCTGTTGAAGATGTTGGCGTCATTGCGGATGACGTAAAACGCCTCGACGTAGTACGTGGCGCCCGGCACCTGGAGGTCGGTCTCCGCGGCTTTCAAGCCATGCGTGAAGGAGCTCTCCCCCGCTCCGAAGAAATCCTGCGAACAATCGCCGTTGGTATCGAAGTGGCTCGGAATGCCGCCGCAGTGAGCCCAGATTCCGGTCGACGCGGTGACCTCGCTACGCGGCGCGAGCGAGTCCGTGTCGTCGTTCGTGCTGGTGCCGTAAACATCCGAGCAACCAAGCCCCAAGATGTGCGAATTGGTGCAGGCACCCGCGTCGCAGCCGCTGTTGATGGTGAGGAAGGCGTGCTTGAGGTCGCCGCGCCCAAGGGGCTCGAAGAAATCGCCGGTGGAGCGGGTCATCTGCCAGACCAGGAACGGATGCTGGTCATTCCAGGGCGGCACGCCGAGGTTGGTGAACTTCGAGAACCAGGGGACGTTGGCGGTGCCGACGTTCTTCAGATTCGCCGAGGGGAGAACCACGACCACCGACCGGCCGTTCACCGTAGAAATGCCGGCCTGGCCGATGCCCGACATGTTGTTGAGCGAAACGTCGACCGTGCCGGTCCAATCGCCGCACGCCGGTGGCGCGGTGACACCGACCGGCAGAGCGGGCACTGGCGGGAGGGTGCCGGCCGCGAGCGTCGCATCCAGGTCGAGAGTACCCACGGTCACTCCGGCGTAGCGGTCGTCGCCCAGAAGGCGGGCAAGATCCGGCAGGATTCGCAGGTCCGCGTTCAAATAACGGAGCCGGCCGGTCGGGGCGTCGAGCTCCCATTGACCATCCGTGGCGATCAGCACCGCCATCCCCGCCGCGTCGAACAGCTCGAGCTCGCCGCCTTTGGCGCCGGGGCGCAGCTCCAGGCTCGACAGGTCGAAGGTCCCCGCCGGACCGATCAGGCGAAAACCGCCGCGGGTATGCATCGAAGTTCCTTCGAAACCGCGGAATCCGTCCCACGCGACGATCGCGCGCAGGCCGATCCGCCCATCGAGCGCAAAGGACGGCGCGCCGCGCGGCACGACGGACAACGGATGCAGCGCATGCCCGGAGACCGTGGGCGTAAGATCGGTCACCCGAAATCCAAGACTCCCGAGCGTCGAGCTGTTGAGCCCGACCGTCGCCACTCCGTCGAGGATGTCCCACGACGCCGTGACGGCTTGCGGCGGCTGGGCCTGTGTCGTAGGCGCGCCGGCGGCCCAACCCGGCAGGGCGCCGAAGGCGAAGCAGGCGGCGATGAGCGTGACACCGGTCCGTACGACGAACCGATCGATTCGGTGACCTGAGGCTTCAGCGTGTTTCACGCGGCGACCCTCCCCTGGGCTTCAACCACTTGTTTCGGGGGTGACGAGATTCCCGCACTCTAGCGATCCGACCGAGCCCTTGCAAGAAAAAGGGCTCAAACGACGATCGGCGCCGGCCCGAAAAGGGCGCGACGCCGGTCATCACGGCTCTCGGCTCCCCGACTACTGGAAGTAGCCGCTGACGTCGACCGTCAGTTGCAACGTTCCGGTCGGCTGGAACGCCATCACCTTGAAGGTGCCGTCGGCAGCCAAGCCGATGACCGCGTTGTTGGCCCGGTTGACTCCGGCCGAGTAGTTGATCGTCGAGGTGTTCGAGAAGGCACCGGAGTAGACGACGACATGCCCGGGGGCGGCCGCATCGATCGCCGTGACGTTGAGCGCCACCGCCGTGGCGGTGCCGGGAATACCGCAAACGCCGCTGGTGCTGAACCCCCGCTCCACCCCCGGCACGAGGGCCGGTCCGTTGGCAGCGCGGGTATCGACCAGTCGGCACGGCGCAACGGTGAAGAACGAGCCCGGGGTCGGGGCGTTCGGGTCGGCGGGTGCGAGGCTCTGCAGGGCGAGCGTCATGGTCGGGCCGGCCTCGAACACACCGAGCGTCGACTGCGCGGGCACGGGGGTGCGGTCGATGTCGAAGCGGAACGCCACCAGCGACGCGTAGTCGACCTCGGCCGGCGGGGTCGTGGTGGCGGGCGCCGTCCAGGTGATGCCGGTCGCGTCGGTGGTCGCCGTCCAATCGTTCGCGGCGAAGCCGTCGCCGTCCGCATAGACGATGTTGGTGATCGAGGCGCCGGTCGCGTCGAACGGGATGTGGAAGCTCTTGATCCGCCGGTCGAAATCGTGGTTCTGGAACGCGTAGGCGAAGCGCTTCCGGCCCGGGCTGGCCGCTACGTCGGTGACCTTGACCGCGAGCTGGACGTGTCCCTCGCCGGTGTCGAGAGACCGGTTGTCGGCGTCCGCTCCCGGCGTGGTCGGATTCACCCAGGCGTTGATCGGCGGACCTTGGGTATAAGCGCCCACCGTGGAGAACGTCCAGGTGCTGCCCGGCTTCGCCGGGGTCACCCGCCGATAGCCCATGCTGTTGAAAATGTTGACGTCGTTGCGGATGACGTAAAACGCCTCGACGTAGTAGCTGGCGCCCGCCACCAAAAGGTCGGACTCGGCGGCTTTGAGCCCGTGGCTGAAGGCGTTCTCGCCCGAGCCGAAGAAATCCTGCGAACAGTCGCCGTTGGTGTCGAAGTGGCTCGGGATGCCGCCGCAGTGAGCCCAGACCCCGGTCGAAGCGGTGACCTCGGTGCGCGGCCCGAGAGAACCGGTGCTGTTGTTGTTGCCGGTGCTGTAGACGTCCGAGCAGCCAATGCCCAAGATGTGCGAATTCGTGCAGGCTCCCGCGTCGCAGCCGGAATTGATGGTCAGGAAGGCATGCTTCAAATCGGCCCGACCCAGCGGCTCGAAGAAATCGCCGGTCGAACGGGTCATCTGCCAGACCAGGAACGGATGCTGGTCGTTCCAGGGAGGAACCCCGATGTTGGTGAACTTCTCGTACCACGGGACGTTTGCGCTGCCGACGTTCTTCAAGCTCGCCGAAGGGATAACGACCACCACCGATCGACCGTTCACCGTGGCGACACCCCCCTGGACCACGGAGGACATGTCGCTGAGAGACACGTCGAGCGTTCCGCTCCAGTCGCCGCACGCCGGCGGCGCGGTGATACCGGCCGGGAGGGCGG
This sequence comes from Thermoanaerobaculia bacterium, assembly GCA_035995205.1. Lineage (GTDB taxonomy): Bacteria > Acidobacteriota > Thermoanaerobaculia > Multivoradales > UBA5704 > DASYKS01. The sequence goes on along the minus strand of DASYKS010000099.1, from coordinate 42,050 downwards.
GAACCGGCGGCAGCTGACTGCCCGCGAGCGTCGCATCGATGTCGAGGACGCCGACGGCAACTCCCGTGTACCGTTCATCGCCCAAGAGACGGGCGAGGTCGGGAAGGATCTGCAGGTCCGCGTTCAGGTAGCGGAGCCGGCCGGTCGGGGCGTCGAGCTCCCACTGTTCTTCCGACGTGGTCAGCAACGCCATGCCGGCCGCGTCGAACACTTCGAGCGAGCCCGGCTTGGCGCCGGGGCGCAGCTCGAGGCTCGACAGGTCGAAGGTACCCGCTCCGCCGACCAGGCGAAAGCCGCCGCGGGTATGCATCGAGGTTCCCTCGAAGCTGCGGAATCCGTCCCACGCCACGACGGCGCGCAGGCCGATCCGCCCGTCGAGCGCAAACGCCGGCGCGCTGGGCGGCACGATGGACGACCGGTGCGGCGCGTGCCCGAAGACGGTGGGAGAGAGATCGGTCACGCTCAACCCCAGACTCGCGAGCGTCGAGCTGTCGATCCGGACCATCGCCACTCCGTCGAGGATGTCCCACGACGCCGTGACGGCCTGGGGTTGCTTGGCCGGTGCCGCGGACGCGTCGGCCCAACCCGGCAGGGCGCCGAAGGTGAAGCAGAACGCGGCGATGAGCGTGACACCGGTCCGTACGACGAACCGATCGATTCGATGACCTGAGACCTCGGCGTGTTTCACGCGGCGAACCTCCTATGGGGCTTCCGACCTTGTTCGGGGATGACGAGTTTCCCCCACTCTAGCGATCCGACCGATCCCTGGCAAGAAAAAGGACTCAAACGACGACCGGCGTCGCCCCCGGCAAGGGCGCGACGCCGGCAGGAACCGCTCGTTGACTCCGGCCTACTGGAAGTAGCCGCTGACGTCGACCGTCAGTTGCAACGTTCCGGTCGGCTGGAACGCCATCACCTTGAAGGTGCCGTCGGCAGCCAAGCCTACGATTGCATTGTTGGCCCGGTTGACTCCGGCCGAGTAGTTGATCGTCGAGGTGTTCGAGAAGGCGCCGGAGTAGACGACGACATGTCCGGGGGCGGCCGCATCGATCGCCGTGACGTTGAGCGCCACCGCCGTGGCGGTGCCGGGGATACCGCAAACGCCGCTGGTGCTGAACCCCCGCTCCACCCCCGGCACGAGGGCCGGTCCGTTGGCAGCACGGGTATCGACCAGTCGGCACGGCGCAACGGTGAAGAACGAGCCCGGGGTCGGGACGTTCGGGCTGGCGGGTGCAAGGCTCTGCAGGGCGAGCGTCATGGTCGGGCCGGCCTCGAACACGCCGAGCGTCGACTGCGCGGGCACGGGGGTGCGGTCGATGTCGAAGCGGAACGCCACCAGCGTCGCGAAATCGATCTCGGCCGGCGGGGTCGTTGCGGCCGGCGCCGTCCAGGTGATGCCGGTCGCGTCGGTGGTCGCCGTCCAATCGTTGGCGGCAAAGCCGTCGCCGTCCGCATAGGCGATGTTGGTGATCGACGCGCCGGTCGCGTCGAACGGAATGTGGAAGCTCTTGAACCGGCGGTCGAAGTCGTGGTTCTGGAACGCGTAGGCGAAACGCTTGCGTACCGGGCTGCCCACGACGTCGGTGACCTTGACCGCGAGCTGGACGTGCCCCTCGCCGGTGTCGAGACTCCGGTTGTCGGCGTCCGCCCCCGGCGTGGTCGGATTTACCCAGGCGTTGATCGCCGGTCCGAGCGTGTAGGACCCGGCGCTGGCGAACGTCCAGGTGCTGCCGGGCTTGGACGGACTGACCTGGCGATAGCCCATGCTGTTGAAGATGTTGACGTCGTTGCGGATGATGTAGAACGCCTCGACGTAGTAGCTCGCCCCCGCCACCAGAAGGTCGGACTCCGCGACCTTGCACCCGTGGGTGGAGAAGCTCTCTCCGGAGCCGAAGAAATCCTGCGAACAGTCGCCGTTGACGTCGAAGTGGCTCGGGATGCCGCCGCAGTGCGCCCAGATCCCGGTCGAAGCGGTAATTTCGGTGCGCGGCCCCAGCGAGCCGACGCTGTTGTTCGTGCCCGTGCTGTACACGTCGGTGCAGCCCAACCCCAGGACGGTCCCGCCGGCGGTGCAGGCTCCGGCGTCGCAGCCGTTGTTCAAGGTCGTGAACGCGTGCTTGAGGTCGCTCTTGCCCAGCGGCTCCAGCACGCCCCCGGAGGAGCGCACCACCTGCCAGACCAGGAACGGATGCTGGTCGTTCCAGGGCGCAACCCCCAGGTTGGTGAACTTCGCGTACCAAGGGACGTTGGCGGTGCCGACGTTCTTGAGGTCCGCCGACGGCAGGACCACGACCACCGACCGGCCGTTCACCGTCGCGATGCCCGCCTGAGCGACGTTGGACATGTTGGTGAGCGAGACGTCCAACGTGCCGCTCCAATCACCGCACGCCGGAGGCGCGGTGATGCCCTCCGGGAGGGCGGGAACCGGCGGCAGCTGACTGCCCGCGAGAGTCGCATCGAGGTCGAAGACGCCGATGGGGACCCCGGTGTAGCGCTCGTCGCCCATCAGGCGCGCGAGGTCCGGCAGGATGTGCAGATCGGCGTTCATGTAGCGGAGCTTGCCGGTCGGGGCGTCGAGAAGCCACTGGGCTTCGTCGACGGAGAGCACCGCCATGCCGGCCGCGTCGAACAATTCGAGCACGCCGACTTTCGCGCCGGGGCGCAGCTCCAGGCTCGACAGATCGAAGGTCCCCGCCGGTCCGACCAGACGAAAGCCGCCCCGGGTATGCATTGAAGTCCCCTCGAAGCCGCGGAATCCGTCCCACGCCACGATCGCGCGCAGGCCGATTCGTCCGTCGAGCGCAAACGCCGGCGCGCCGCGCGGCATGACGGACAACGGGTGCAGCGCGTGCCCGGAGACCGTGGGAGCAAGGTCGGTCACTTGGAACCCGAGGCTCGTGAGCGTCGAGCTGTTGAGCCCGACCGTCGCCACCCCGTCCAGGATGTCCCAAGACGCCGTGACGGCCTGCGGCTGCTGAGCCTTCGCCGTAGGTGCGTCGGCCCAACCCGGCGATGCGCCCAAGGCGAAGCAGAACGCAACGATGAGCAGGAGACCGGTCCGCAAGCGGATCCGATCGATTCGGTGACCTGAGGCTTCGGCGTAGTTCACGCGGCTAACCCTCCTAATGGCTTTTTCGGGGTCGACGAGACGGGCAAATGGACACCCCCACTCTACCGAGCCGGCGGGATGGTTGCAAGATGGGAGGTTGTATAAAGCAGACGCGCACCTTCTCCTTGGGTCCCTGCGCCTGCCTGCGCATCCTCAGTCGAGGTGGCTGCTGCGGAGAGTTGCCATCGTGGTCGGAATGCAGAACTCCACCACTCCATCCCGACTGACGTTGATCATGTCCTGGCAGATCAAGGCGGCCAGACGGGTAGAGAACGGCAGGACGTCCAGCGCTCCTTGCCCGAACCGGAGGATCACGGCATGGCCGGCGAGGGGGGCGACTCCGATCCGCGCCGGCTCCTGCGGCGTCATCAGGTCGGCCATGGCGATCTGCGGTGCGAAGCCAAACCCCAACAGACGCAACGACCTCGGGATCAGGTCGCGCATCATGTTGATTCCCCATCCCATTGCCTCCGCAGCGCTTGACTGGATGATTGACGACGGTAGACCGGGAGGCGGCATCGCGCCAAGAGGTACTGTCGCCATCCAACCGGTAAGATGGCTCTCGGATCAAGGTCGCGCAGGCCTCGCAAAGGCTTCCGCCCAATCTGTTAATAAACCTTCCACTTCATCTAACGGGAGTCTCTTTGGCCCTGACCTCGACGGTCTATAACCTGGACGTCTCTTTGGCCGACGTCGACCGCGGCGTCTACGAAAGTCTCGCGTTGCGCGTGGCGCTCCACCCCTCCGAGAGCCTGGACTACATGCTCACCCGCGTCCTCGCCTACTGCCTCCAGTACGAGGAAGGGATCACCTTCTCGCGAGGCGGCATTTCGGACCCGGACGAGCCGCCGATCCGAATCGTCGACCCCACCGGCCGCATCACCGCCTGGATCGAGATCGGAGCGCCCGACGCTGAACGCCTCAACAAAGCCGCCAAGGCCGCCGACCGGGTCGCCGTCTACACCCACAAGAACCCCGCCCTGCTGCAACGCCAGTACGCCGGCCGGCGTATCCACCGAGCCGCCGAGATTCCGATCTACGCCTTCGACCGCGCCTTCATCGAAGAGGCCGCGCAGCAACTCGACCGGCGCACCAAGATCGACCTATCGGTGAGCGGTGGGCAGCTTTACCTATCACTTGGGGAGCGGAGTTTTTCGGGGGCGGTGGTGGAGCATCGGATCGAGGGATGAGGCCCAGACAGCTTGTGGTCCCGACGCTTCTACGGCAGGGCCGTCCAGTCTTCGAGTGCAATTCCAAGCCCCGTGAAGTGTCGGGTATTGTTCGTCACGAGGGTCGCGTTCCACTTCCGGGCCAGCGCGGCGAGCAGGAGGTCCGGATCGGAAATCCCCTGGCCAGACCGGTGGCGCTCCGCCCAGAGACGTGCGGCCTCATCCCAATCTTCAAACGAGGGCTCGCACCGTTGCCAGCTGGCCGTCATCTCTTGGTAGAGCCGTAGGAGTCGATGTGCGCCCTTCAAATGGAGGTAGCGAGTCAGCTCGTAATGCGCCACGGAAGCGAGAAGAAGCGGCCTACCCTGGCGCACGGATTCATCCAGCTTCGCGGGCGCTGGAGGAATGTCTTTCAGAATGTAGTTGAGCGTATTGGTGTCGAGAAGAAGGGCGCTCATCAGTCCTCTTCTTCGGTCAGGCTCGCGAAGCGAATCGGATGCTCGCGCCGGAAGGCGTCGAACCCATCAAGGATGGCTGACTCCTCTGCCGACAGCGGCACTGAGTGAAGCTCGGCCAAGGCCGCAAGCGTCATCTGCTGCGCCTGCAGATCAATCCCTGGAGCGGCATCCGCCAACCGGCTCGTGAGGAAAATGACCTCGGCAGGCCCCTCGGGAAAATCGTCCGGCAGCCGGACCTCAACTCGATGGTCTTCTGGGATCGTGACCTTCAACTTATGCGCGTGCAATGCCTGGCCCTCCGTACCCGCCAATTGTAACCGCCTCAGCCGCCGCGGGAATGAATCCGCCGAATAGTTGTTATCACCAACCATGTGCGCCGCCGCCCCAGCCGAAACCCTCTCTCCGCTTCCGATCGTCGACTCCCTCACCGCCCTGGCGCCGGTCGATCCTACGCTCGCCCGGGACGCCGCGGAGCTTCAGCGGTCGCTGTCCGACCTGGTGCGGGTCGTTCAGTTTCGCGACCGGGACCGGATCTGCTGCCACGACATCTCGGTCACCCAGTGCTACGCCCTGGAGGAGCTGATTCGCCGCGGGCCGCTCACCCTCAACGAGTTGGCCCAGGTGCTCTATCTCGACAAGAGCACGGCCAGCCGGGTAGTCGACAGCTTGGAACGGAAGGGGTACGCCACCCGTTCTCCCCATCCTGCCGACGGCCGGGCTCTCCTGCTGGCGGCCACCCCCGCCGGCCGCACGCTGTGCGAGCGGATCGAAGGGGACCTCGTCCTCGAAGCGCAGCGGCTGCTGGTCGACATCGAGCCCGAGGCGCGCCGCGCGATGGCTCTGTTGCTCGGTCGCTTGGCCCGCGCCGTCGAATCGCGAACGAGTTGCGGCGTCGACGGCTGCTCAACCTGCTGACATCTGTTGACCCGAACCAGGCCTAGCGCCGGTTCGAGACGCAATAGTTGTTATTACCAACCGAGGAGACGCCATGAACATCGAGACTGTCACCCCCACCGCCGAAGCCACCATTTCTCCTTGCTGCGGCCCGACCTGCTGTGGCGGAACTATCGCCGATACTGCCGAAGCGAACGTGCCCGCCGACCGCGCCGCGATCCAGGCGGCGGTGCGCGCCAAGTACGACTCCGTCGCCAAGGCGGTCGCCGCCGGCAAGTCCGGAGCGAGCGCTATCGGCTGCTGCGGCGGCGACTCTTGCGCCGATCCGATCACCTCCGACCTTTACACCGAAGCCGAGACCCTCGGCCTTCCGAAGGACGCGATCCTCGCCTCGCTCGGGTGCGGCAATCCGACCGCGCTCGCGGAGCTCCTCCCCGGCGAGGTGGTGCTCGACCTCGGCTCCGGCGGCGGCATCGACGTGTTGCTCTCGGCCCGTCGCGTCGGTCCCACGGGGAAGGCTTACGGCCTCGACCAGAGCGACGAGATGCTCGCGCTCGCGCGGCAGAATCAGCGCCAGGCGGGGGCGGCCAACGTCGAGTTCCTGCGCGGCGCGATCGAGAACGTTCCGCTCCCCTCCGACACCGCCGACGTGATCATCTCGAACTGCGTGATCAACCTCTCGGGCGACAAACGGAAGGCGCTCGCCGAGGCGTTCCGCGTGCTCAAGCCGGGCGGCCGGCTCGCGATCTCGGACGTGGTCTTCCTCGGCGCCGTCCCCACCGACCTCAAGAAGAGCGTCGAGCTTTGGGCCGGCTGCGTCGCTGGAGCGTTGGAAAGCGACGAGTACCGGACGCTGCTCGCCGAAGTCGGATTCGAAGCGATCGACATCGAGCCGACCCGCGTCTACCGCGCCGAGGAGGCGAAAGCGTTCCTCGCCGGCACCCAGCTCGACCCCCTGGCCGGCGGCCTCGACGAGATCGACGGCAAAGCCGCCGCGGCGTTCGTCCGGGCGCGAAAGCCGGTGATTGAGGGTTGAGTTGAGGGATCGGCAGTTCGAGCGATCTATCTGCTCCTCCCAGCCGGAGACAAATCGGCGATCGTGGGCGGGCCGGGAAATGCGCTGTTGGATGTGGATAGCCGCTATCCGAGCTGGATGGCGACTATCGGGAAAGAACAGCGGCTATCCGGCCGCGCCCGCCACTCTACTTCTCAATCCGCGGCTATCTCGGCTATCGAGCGCGGGAGTCCTTCTGCCGCGCTCGCGTCCGCTAGAACAGCCCCACCACCCTTCCGTTCTCGTCCAGATCGATCGCCTGAGCCGACGGAACCTTCGGCAGGCCGGGCATCGTCATGATGTCGCCGCAGACCATGACCACGAACTCGGCTCCGGCAGCGAGGCGGACCTCGCGGATGTCGAGCTTGTGGCCGGTGGGCGCGGCGCGTTTGGTGGCGTCGGTGGAGAAGGAGTATTGGGTCTTCGCCACGCAGACCGGGTAGTGGCCGTAGCCGTCGGCTTGGAGACGCTCGATCTGGGTGCGGGCTTTGCTGTCGACGGTGACGCCATCAGCGCGATAGATCGTGCGGGCGATCTTTTCGACCTTCTCCATGAGGGTGTCGGAATCCTCGTAGACGAAGCGGAAGGTCGAGGGGCGCTCGCACAGCTCGACGACGATCTCCGCAAGATCCGTCGCACCCGCTCCGCCGTCGGCCCAGTGGGTAGCTAAAGCGACCTTCACGCCGAGCTTCGCCATCTTCTCTTCGACCAAGGCGATCTCGGCCGCGGTGTCGGAGGAGAACCGGTTGATCGCCACGACGCACCCGAGGCCGTAGCCATTCTGGACGTTCTCGACGTGCCGTTCGAGGTTGACGATTCCCTTCGCCAGGGCGTCGAGATTCTCGGTGGTCAAGGTCTTCAAGTCGGCACCGCCGTGGTACTTGAGCGCCCGGATCGTCGCGACGACGACCGCGGCGGAGGGGCGCAGGCCCGACTTTCGGCACTTGATGTCGATGAATTTCTCGGCGCCCAAGTCCGCTCCGAAGCCGGCTTCGGTCACCACGTAGTCGGCGAGCTTGAGCGCCGCTTTCGTCGCGATCACCGAGTTGCAGCCGTGGGCGATGTTGGCGAACGGTCCGCCGTGCAGGATCGCCGGGTTGTTTTCCAGCGTCTGCACCAGGTTCGGCTGGAGGGCGTCCTTGAGCAGCACGGTCATCGCGCCGTGGGCCTTCAGATCGCGGGCGTGGATCGGCTTCCGGTCGCGGGTGTGGGCGACGACGATGTTGCCCAGCCGTTCCTTCAGATCGGCAAGCGAGGTCGACAGGCAGAAGATCGCCATCACCTCCGAGGCGACCACGATGTCGAAGCCGTCCTGGCGCGGGAAACCGTTGCCGAAGCCGCCGAGGCTGACCACGATCTCGCGCAGCGCGCGGTCGTTCATGTCGACCACCCGTTTCCAGCTGATCCGCCGGACGTCGATCCCCAGCTCGTTGCCGTGGTGGATGTGGTTGTCGAGCAGGGCGGCGAGCAGGTTGTTGGCGAGGCCGATCGCGTTGAAATCGCCGGTGAAGTGGAGGTTGATGTCCTCCATCGGCACCACCTGGGCGAAACCGCCGCCGGCCGCGCCCCCCTTCATCCCGAACACCGGGCCGAGGCTCGGCTCGCGCAGGCAGATCAACGCCTTCTTGCCGATCCGGTTGAGCGCGTCGCCCAGCCCCACCGAGGTCGTGGTCTTGCCCTCCCCCGCGGGCGTCGGGGTCATCGCGGTGACCAGGATCAGCTTGCCGTCCGGCCGATCCTTCAACCCGGCGAGGTAGTCGAGCGAGATCTTCGCCTTGTAGTGGCCGTAGGGCTCCAGGTGTTCCTCGGCGATGCCGAGCCGCTCCCGGGCGACTTCCGAGACGCGCTTGAGCGTTGCCTGCTGTGCGATTTCGATGTCCGACGCCATGCTACCTCCCTGGGACGAATCCTGCGGTACACGTTTCGACGCGACGAAAAATCACGGCAGTATCCCATTCGTGCCGCCTCTGCGACCACTTCCCCGAAAGCCATTCTAGAAATACCGTCCGAAAACTTCGCCTCCGCCGAGTCGTACCTTGAAGCGGGGCGCACGAACGGGAGGGACACCATGGACAGGCTGCTGCAGGATCTTCGTCTCGCCGTCCGTTCGATCGGTCAAAACCGCGGCATCACGGCGGTCATCTGCCTGTCGATCGCGCTCGCGATCGCCGGCAACGCCACTGTGTTCAGCTTGATCGAAGCGGCGCTGCTTCGGCCATTCCCCTACCGCGACGCCGAGCATCTCCTGGTCGTGCTCGAAACCCGGGGCCAAGCTCCGGACGATCCCTCCTTGGTGGCCGCGGCGAATCTGCTCGACTGGCGGGAGCGGAGCCGGAGCTTCTCGGCCCTTGAAGCGCTCTGCCCGGGAACCTTGGCGCTCACCGGAGGCGATCATCCGGAAGAGCTCGAGGCGATGATCGCAACCCCGGGCCTGCTGTCTCTCCTTGGAGTGACTCCCGAACGAGGGCGGTCGTTCGAACCGGCCGACGGGCAGCCCGGCCATTCGGCGGTCGCGCTTTTGACCTACGACCTCTGGCGGAAGCGATTCGGCGGCGACCCGAAAATCCTCGGATCAACGATCCGTCTGGACGACGTGCCGCATACGGTGGTCGGCATTCTGCCCGAAGGGTTCGAGCTGTTCAGCCGCAACGTGCAAGTCTGGGTGCCGCTGGTTCTCGATCGAGCCAAAGCGGAACGCGACCGGCACGATCTGATGGTGATGGCCCGCCTGTCCCCCGAAGCGACCTTGGCGGGCGCCCGACACGAGCTCGAAGCGATCGCTCAACGGCTCGAAGCCGAGCATCCGGCGGAGAATCGCGGCTTTGCCGTGCAGGTCAACACGTTGCGCGAGCAGTTCCCCAACCCGAGCGATCGCAAGCTCTACGTCCTGCTGCAAACCGCGATGCTTTTGATCCTGCTGATCGCCTGCGCCAACGTGGCCAACGTGCTGCTCGCCCGGGGCCAGGACCGCCGGGCGGAGATCGCCGTGCGGGCCGCTCTCGGGGGCGGGCGCGGACGGATCGTCCGCCAACTCCTCACCGAAAGCCTTTTGCTCGCCGGAATCGGCGCCCTCCTCGGGCTGGTCTTCGCGAGAGCCAGCATCGAGCTGTTCTCTCGGCTCCTTTCCGACAAATTGCCGCGGCATTTCACCCCCACTCTTGACGCCCGGGTGATCTTCTTCGGACTTGCCGCCTCGCTCGCCGCCGGGCTGATCTTCGGCCTCGCTCCGGCCTTTGCCACTTCGCGCCCGGACCTCTCCGCCGCCTTGGGGCAACGTTCGCGAACCGCGACCGAAGGGCGCCGGCGCCGGTGGGTTTCCCATGGGCTGGTGGTGGTCGAGCTGGCGCTCGCGCTGATCATGATGTCCGGCACCGGACTTCTGCTCAAAGCGATGATCGACCTGCGCGCGCTCTCCCCCGGCTTCGATCCCGACCGGCTGCTGACCGCCCGGCTGTCGCTCCCCGCCGTCCACTACGACGAACCGCATCGTGCCGCGGCCTTCGAACAGCAGGTGGTCGAGCGGCTCTCCCTCCTTCCCGGCGTCGTGCGAGCCACGGCAAGCTCCAATCTGCCGCGCAGCCGGGGGATCCGCCAACTATCCGTCGCGGGAACCGAGGAGGTGGACGCTCCGGCCGAGGATCGCTCGAAAGACTCGCCGCTCCCCCCCGCCACGATCGTTTCGGTTCCCGCGGGCTATTTCGACGCGCTCGGCGTGGGCCGTCTCGCGGGGCGCGATTTCTCCTCCCTCGATGTGCCGGAAAGCGAACCCGTGGCGCTGATCGGACGCACGGCGGCGCGTCGGTTCTTTCCTTCGTCTTCCCTCGGAGACGTGGTGGGCCGGAAGGTCGCCCTCGCCGGCCGGCAGGTCCGCATCGTGGGCGTGGTCGGCGACGTGTTGCAGGGGCAAGCGCTCTTTGCGGGAGCCGTACCGCCGACTTTCTATCGCCCTTATGCCCAAACGCCGGAAGCCAACCTCTATTTCCTCGTCCGGACGAAAGGTGAGCCGCTGGCCGTCGGAGATGCGGTCCGCACGGCGATCGAAGGGATCGACCCCAAGGTGGCCGTGGCCGAAGTGCGGACCTTTCGCGACCATGTCAACCGCGAGTTCCGCGGCGAGCGCGCGATCATCGCCGTCATGGGCACCTTCGGAGGAGTCGCGCTGCTGCTCGCCGCGGTGGGCGTCTACGGCATGATTTCCTACTCGGTTTTGCGCCGCACTCGGGAGCTGGGTATCCGGATCGCGCTCGGCGCGGACCGCCGAGACCTGGTCCTTCTGGTGGCGAAGCGCGGCTTGGGCCTGACCGCGCTCGGCTTACTGCTCGGGGCTCCGGGCGTCGGACTTGCCTATTGGGCGATTGCCGGCCAATTGGCCGGTTTGGTTCCGATCTCCCCCGCCACGATTCCGGCGGTGGTGCTCGCCCTCGTGGCGGTTGCCGGGTTCGCCAGCGTCGAACCGGTCAACCGGGCGGCCTCGGTCGATCCGACGATCGTCCTTCGGGGTTGAATGCGGGGAAAACCGGAGGAATCTGTCGCATCGGGGCATCGGGCAAAGGCGCCCCGGCGGCCCCTCCGGAAACCTGAGAGGCCGGGGACGCCGGGGGGCCGCCTCAGGGCGTGACGATGTTGAACCAGAAGGGGAAGGTCTCGATACTGTCGCGTCCGAACGTGGATCGACGGGGGCGCGTGGTTTGCAGAGGGAGGAGATCTCGCGAACCGGGGCCCCTCCAGCCGGAACGAGTTGCCGCCGTACGCTGCGCGTGTCACCCTTTGATCGAACATCTAAGAGGAGAATTTCGATGACCCGATTCCACGTCCTGCCCCTCGCCGCCTTGCTCATCGGACTGGCCGCCGCCCCGGCGGCGCACGCGACCGACTGCACGATGAAATTCAACCTGACCAGCTGGTCGATCTTCTACAAGGCCAGCAAAGGATCCGGCACGATCACCTGCGACAACGGCCAGACGGCCACCGTTCGTCTCGAAGGCAAAGGCGGAGGCCTGACCGCCGGTCGCTCGAAGGTCCGCGACGGCTTCGGCAAGTTCTCCGAGGTCGGCGACATCAAGGAGCTGTTCGGAACCTACGTCGCGGGGGGTGCCTCGGCGGGAGCCGTGAAATCTTCCGAAGCCCAGGCGCTGACCAAAGGCGAAGTGTCGCTCGCCCTCGCGGGCAACGGCACCGGCGTCGAGCTGGGGGTCAGCTTCGGCAAGTTCACGATCAGCCGGCGGTAGCGGACTGCGACCGCGATTTAGCCGCTATCGGCGAGCCCCTGCCCATTTCAGCATCGACCCTCGGAATGCGAGGCCCGAACTGCGATTCAGGGTCCGTAGAGCCGCTATCGCCGCCGTATAGCGGCTATCGGACGCTGCATAGCGGCTATCCGCGGTGGATAGCCGCTATCCACGGCTACATAGCGGCTATCCACGCTGGATAGCGGCTATCTGCGCCGTATAGCCGCTATCCGTGCTGGATAGCGGCTATCCACGGCCGATAGCGGCTTCCCACGAGTGAAATTCTGCCCCAGCCGTCGATAGCCGCCATCTCTCTCGCCTCGCGACTCTATGTCGGCGAACGCCGCTGTCGGTCGCCGCCTCCGGTGAACTTTCGGCGCAGGCCGCTTTCCGGCGCGGAGAATCGTCGGCTGCCGGCTGAATGCGCCAGGGCCAGCCAACGACGCCGAATCCGCGCTGCGTTGCCAAGATTATGCGGACCTGCATTATGCTGACCGGCATAATGTTTTTCGTCAACCGCCTCGAAGAGCTCGCCCGCCTGGACCGCCTGGCCGTTTCCGAAGAGGGCGGCCTCGTGGTTGTCTACGGTCGTCGGCGCGTCGGCAAGACGCGCTTGCTACTCGAATGGGTGGAACGGCACGACGGTCTCTATACCGTGGCCGACCAATCCACGCCCGATCTGCAGCGAAGGTACTTCGCCGAGGCGGTGGCCCAACGGCTGGTGAATTTCGCCGAGGCCGACTATCGCGACTGGCGCTCGCTCTTCACTCGCCTCGCGCGGGAGGCGAAGCTCGCCGAATGGCGGGGGCCGTTGATCCTTGATGAACTGCCCTACCTCGTGCTCGCCTCGCCAGAGCTGCCGAGCGTCCTCCAGCGCTGGATCGACCACGAGGCACGCGAAGCGAGATTGACTGTCGCCGTTGCTGGCTCCAGTCAGCGGATGATGCAGGGGCTTGTGCTCGCCGGCAACGCCCCGCTGTTTGGACGAGCGCGAGAGATCCTCGACCTTCAACCGCTCTCTCCGCGCCACTTGCCGGATGCTTTTCCGAATGGAAAGGCGTCCACGTGGATCGATCTCTACACCGCTTGGGGAGGGATCCCTCGATATTGGGAGCTGGCGCTCGGCGCGGGGCGAGAGGTCGTGGACCAGATCGAGGCCTTGGCTCTCGATCCGCTTGGCGCCCTCCATCGGGAACCGGATCGCCTGCTGCTCGAAGAAGTCCCCTCGGCGCTCGAGGTCCGCCCACTTCTCGAAGCGATCGGCGCCGGAGCGCATCGGGTCTCCGAGATCGCGGGGCGCTTGGGGCGACCGGCAACCTCAATGGCCCGCCCCTTGGAGCGCCTGCTCGGCCTTGGTCTGATCCGCAGGGAAGCCCCCTTCGGCGACAGCGAGAAAGGAAGCAAGCGGGCGATCTACAAGATCGCCGACCCGTTCACCCGGCTCTGGTTCCGGGTTGTCGCTCCGTACCGGGCGCAGCTTGCGAGCGGCTCTCCGGCGGCGCGGCGCCAACTCCTCGCCCGCTTCTGGGATGCTCTCCGCGCCGAAGCCTGGGAAGATCTCTGCCGGATCCTGCTACCTCGGGTCTCGGCCGAGCGACCGATCGGTGCTCTCGGACCTTGGGGTCCCGCGTCGCGTTGGTGGCAGCGCGAAGCCCCGGAGTGGGACGTGATCAGCGAATCGATCGACGGCGAACGGCTGCTGCTGGGAGAGGTGAAATGGAGCGCGAAGTCGTTCGATCGGAGGGCGCTCGCAAAGGCGGTCGGCGAGTTGGCGGCTCGACCGGCTCCGGCGCTTCCTCCTCGGTACGAACGCCTGTCGGTCGTTCGGGTGCTGTTCGTCCCAGAGATCGCAGGTCGCACGTTGCCTGAAACCCACGAAGGCGTGATGGTGGTTACCCTGGCCGATCTCCTCGAATCCGATCGCGCCGGAAACGCCTAAGCCTCAGGAGCCCTCTAATGAGCCGCTGTCAGGATCTCCAGGATCTTTCTGTTCGACCAAGAGACCCTCCACGCGATCAAGCAACACCTTCACCTGTTCCAGAGTCGATCCTTGATCCAGGGGTTCGTCATCCAAGATGTCGTAGCGAAGTTGAACGGCGAACGGATTGAGATCAAGGAGCTCCCACAAGCCCGCAACCTCCGCTCCCGCCACGGACAGCCTCTGGATCAGGAGGCTCAGGTCATGCGTCCGTGGAAAGTCGATACCAAGAATCGCTAGCCAGGCCTTGAGGGTTTCTCGGCTGCCTGCTGAGCATGGAAACCAACAATCCCGTCGCCTACCTCTGGCTGATCGCGAAGCATCTCCGCGGCGCGAAGATCCCTGCGAGCCAGTGCGAGCAGCTTCGACGGCAGCTCACTCTCGCTCATAGAGAACTCGGCCTTCGCGCAACGCTTGAGCCATGAGGTGCCCAGGATAGTTTGTCCAGGCGGCAGCTTCCTCCTGGCTGTAGACAACGATGTCTTTTGGAATCGGAAAATGTGCGAGAGCACGCCAAAGCAGTGCCGCCTCGCGGCGTCGGCTGCGCTGTTTTCCGAAGCCTTCCTGCTCGATCACCAAAAGGTCGACATCCGAGTCTGGCCGAGCGTCGCCCCGAGCATGCGAGCCAAACAGGATGATGCGTTCCGGCTTGACCTCCTGCACGATCACCTCTGCCATCTGAGACAACAGATCTTCTGAGACGTTAGCGGTGGTTACCATGACACCCTCGGATTGCTCGACCATCTCCGGAGAAAGATAACAGAGCCCTGCTGCACTACCGCTATCGGTGCTTTTCCTGGGAGCGCCGAGCTCCAGCTCGGCCTTCTTTTTCTGTCGGAGGCGGAGCCCTACGGTCAGTTCTGGTGGCCGCTTGGGCGTTAGGCCGAGCTGGTGCTCGGCGGTCCCGGGGAAAAGCCTGCTTGGTGGGTCTACTCGAACCTCAACGCCTCGACCGGGTCGAGCCGGGCGGCTCGGCTCGCGGGGTAGCTGCCGAAGAAGGCTCCCACCAGGGAGGAGAAGCCGAGAGAGAGGGCTACCGCCCACCAGGGGACGTGGGCGGGTGGGAAATTGCCGGGGAGCATCTTGGCGATCAGGGTTCCCAGACCGAAGCCGAAGGCTAGGCCGATCAGGCCGCCGACGGCGGAGAGGAGGAGGGCTTCGATCAGGAACTGGACCAGGATGTCGCCGCGCTTGGCGCCGAGGGCTTTGCGGACGCCGATCTCGCGGGTTCGCTCGGTGACCGAGACGAGCATGATGTTCATGATGCCGATGCCGCCGACCAGGAGCGCGATGCCCACCACTCCGCCGACCACCGCCGTAACTCCCCCCAGGATCTTGCCGATCGTCTTGATCAGGTCGTCCTGGGTTTGGATCTGGAAATCGTCCGGCTGGTCGGCGACCAAGCGGTGGCGCTGGCGGAGCAACGCCTGGATGCCGTCGCGGACCGGCTCGACCGACTCGGCGTCGACGGTCTTCAAGCGGATCTGCACCTGATCGCCCGCGGTGCGGCCGAACAGCGAGAGCGCCGAATCGAAGGGAATGAACGCGAGGTCGTCGAGATCGGCGCCGAGGTTTTCGCCCCGCTCTTCCATGATGCCGATCACGGTGACGGGCAGATCGCCGATGTAGATCTCGCGGCCGATCGGATTTTTCCCCAGGCCCAGCTCGTCGACGATCTTCTGGCCGATGCAGGTCACCTTGCGCCGGTTTTCCAGGTCGACGTGAGAGAGGAAGCGCCCCTCCCCCACGGCGTGGTTCATGATCTCTTGCCAGTTTTCGTTCACCCCGAGCACGAACTGCGGCTGGTGGTGCCGGTCGAGGTAGCGCATCTCCCGTTGGCCCGCGATGACCGGCGTCATTTGGGTCACCCCGGGAACCCGCTTGGCAATCTGTTTGGCATCCTCCCAGGTGAGCTTGATCGGCCGCGAAAACACCCCCGGCCGCTCCTGCTGGACGTCGGGGAAGATCATCATGAAGTTCGCGCCGACCCCTTGCAGCTCGCCGGTGATCGTGTACTGAAGACCCTGGACGATCGAGACCACGGCGATCACCGCGCCGACGCCGATCACGATGCCGAGCGCGGTGAGTAGCGAGCGCACCTTGTTGGCGCGCAGAGAGTCGACCGAGACGCGGAAGTTTTCGCCTAGATGCATCGGCTCACTCGAATCGCAGCGCTTCGATCGGATCGAGCCGCGCCGCGCGGCTTGCCGGATAGCTGCCGAAGAAGATCCCCACCCCGGCGGAAAACGCGAACGCGAGGCCCACCGCCCAGAGCGGTACGTGGGCGGGGGGCCAATCGCCCGGCAAGACCTTCGCGAGCAGCGCGCCGAAGCCCCAACCGAGCGCGAGCCCGATCGCGCCGCCGACCGACGACAGGGTGATCGCCTCGACCAGGAACTGCACCAGGATATCCCGGCGCCGCGCCCCGACCGCCTTCCGCACCCCGATCTCACGCGTCCGTTCGCGCACCGAGACCAGCATGATGTTCATGATCCCGATGCCGCCAACCAGGAGCGCGATGCTGACCACGCCCGCGACCACCGCGGTGATCGAGCCCAGAATGCTCTGGGTCGACCGGAGAATCTCGTCTTGCACCCGGATGCGGAAGTCGTCGGGCTGGCCTTTGGCGATCTTGTGCCTTTCCCGCAAGAGCGAGGTGATCATGTCGCGTACCTGCGGGATCTGCGGCACCGTCTCGACCTGCAAGCGCAGGCGCACCAGGTCGCGGGCGTTGCGGCCGAACAGCAGCACGGCGGCGTCGAACGGCACGAACACCAGATCGTCGAGATCCTCGCCGAGCGTCTGTCCCTTCTTTTCCATCACGCCAATCACCGTCGCCGGGTAGCGGCCGACGTAGATCTCCTTGCCGATCGGATCTTCGCCGAGGTCGAGCTCGCGGATCGTGGTCCGGCCGATGACCACGACGTTTCGCCGCTTTTCCAGGTCGATCCTTGAGAGGAACCGGCCGCGTTCGACGGCGTGGTTGCGCACCTCGGGCCAGTTCTCGTTGACCCCGAGGATCAGGCTCGGCAGGTGCGAGCGATCGCGATATTTGATCAGCGCTTTGCCCAAGAGCACCGGAGTCATGATTCGAATCCCGGGCACCCGTTTGGCGATCGCCTGGCAGTCGTCCCAGGTGAGCCGGACCTGGCGCGGCACGATCCCCGGTCCCTGATTCTGCTGGTCGCCGAAATCGGGGCTGACCTCCATGAAGGTCGCGCCGACGCCTTGCAGCTCGCGGGTCACCAGAAATTCGAGCCCCTGGACCAGCGAGACCACCGAGATCACGGCCGCGACGCCGATGATGATCCCGAGGGTGGTGAGCAGCGAGCGCAGCTTGTTGGCGCGGATCGCCGATAAGGCAAGGCGGAGATTCTCGGCGACGATCACGAGCGGCCCCGGTCGGCGGAATCGGCGGTAGCTAAGGCGTGGGCGGCGAGCTCGGCGGGTTCGGCGGCGTCAGGCCGTGGCGGCCGGACGGTGCGCCGAGGCCTGGTCGCCGACGATCTTGCCGTCGCGCAGTTGGACTTGACGGTGGGCGTGCTCGGCGATGTCGGGCTCGTGGGTGACCAGGATCACCGTGTTGCCCCCCTGGTGGAGCTGGTCGAACAGATCCATGATCTCCTTCGAGGTCGCCGAATCGAGGTTGCCGGTCGGTTCGTCGGCGAGCAGGATCGAAGGCTCGTTGACGAGCGCGCGGGCGATCGCCACCCGCTGGCGCTGGCCGCCCGAAAGCTCGTTCGGCTGATGGTGCGTCCGGTCGCCGAGCCCCACCCGTTCGAGCGCTTTCCGCGCCCGCTCGCGCCGCACGGCGCGCGGCAGACCGGCGTAGATCAACGGCAGCTCGACGTTGTGCAAAGCGTCGGTGCGGGCGAGCAGGTTGAAGGTCTGGAAGACGAAGCCGATCTCTTTGTTGCGGATGCCCGCGAGCTGGCTGTCGTCGAGCTCTTCGACCGCCGTGCCGTTCAACACGTAGTGGCCCGAGGTCGGCGTGTCGAGACAGCCGAGCAGGTTCATCATCGTCGACTTGCCGCTGCCGGACGAGCCCATGATCGCGATGTATTCGCCGCGCTCGATCGCGAGGTCGACGCCGTTCAAGGCGTGCACCTTCTCGGCGCCCATGTCGTAAATCTTGAACACGTCGTGCAGCTCGATCAGCGCCATGGGATCTACTCCTCGTCCTTCTCTTTCTTGTCCCGGTCCTTCTCGCGCGCCGTCCGGCGATCCTCCGCCTCGGACGTCGTGCTCACCTGGACGATCTCGCCGTCCTTCAAGTCGCGCAGGGTGCGATAGGGACCCGTGATCACCTTGGCGCCAGGAGAGAGACCCGAAAGGATCTCGATATGGGTCTCGTCGGAGAGCCCGAGGGTCACCGGCTTCTGCTTCGCCTTGCCGCCCTCGACGACGAACGCGACCTTCACTTCGTCGTTGCCCGCCGGCCCTTCGATCGGTTTACCATCGGGGCCGAGCGGCGCGCGCTCCACCACCGATTGGATCGGCACCACCAGGGCGTTGGCATGGGTTTCCGCCCGGATCGAAGCACGCACCGACATGCCGGGCCGCAACGCTTCGTCCGCGTCGTCGAGCTGGATCTTGACCTCGAAGAACGTCACGTCCGGCTGCTGCGGCCGCGACGAGCCCGAGCTGCCGACCTCGACGACGTGGCCGTGATACTCGCGGGCGGAGACCGCGTCGACTTTCAGCGTCGCGCTCTGGCCGGGGTGGACGTTGACCACCTCGGTCTCGTCGACGTCGACCTTACCCAGGATCTCCGACAGATCGGCGATCACGCCGATGATCGAGGCGGGGTTGTTCATCGTGCCGAACACCACGACCTCGCCCTGTTCGGCGTCGAGCCGGATCACCCGCCCGGAGATCGGGGCGTAGATCGTGGTCTTCGCGAGATCGGTCTTCGCCTGGCTGAGGTTCGCGCGCGCTTCGGTGACCCCCTCCCGCGCCTCGTCGAGGCTCAGCCGAGCCGACGATTCGGCGAGCTGGGCCGCTTCCAACTGCTCTTGGGAGACCACCCCCTCGCCCGCCAGGCGCACCGCGCGCGCGAGCCGCAACCGGCTGTCGGCGAGCGTCACCTCGGCCTTGTGCGTCGACGTCCCGGCGCTCGCCAGCTGGGCCGCCCAGCGATCGCGAGCCGACAGGTAGACGTCTTTTTCCAGGTCCAGGAACGGCTGGCCGGCGCGGATCGAGTCGCCTTCGCGGACGTAGAGCTTCTCGATCTTGCCCACCACGTGCGAGGACAGGTTCACCTTCTCTTTCGGATCGATCGAGCCGGTGGCCTTGACCACCTGGACGATCTCCCGGCGTTTCGCCTCTTCGACGTAGACCTTCGGCCCCTTCTTGCCCTTGTTCGCGCGCAGGCTCGCGAAAACGATCCCGCCGAGCACAAGGACGATGACGAGGCCGATTACGACCCGCTTCATCGACATGCCCCTCTCCAACTCACCGGAAGCTCGGGATCGCGGCAAGCCCGACCTGCACCGCGACCACCACTAACCAAAGACCGAAAACCCCGAGAAACGCGCGGCCGCGCGGCACGTTGCCGGCGACCTGATAACCGATCGCCAGCAGCACCAGCGATCCCAGCGTGAAGACGTCGAGGGCTCCGAGCAGGACCGCCAGCCAGGCCGGTGCATTTTCGGGCGCCAGGAAACTCAGGTTCGAATACAGGAACGAGGCGGACTTCATCTCTTGGGCGGTGAAGCTCTCGCGCGACAGGATCACCGGGATCGACACCAGCGCGGCGGCGGCGCGCGGCATCAAGCCATGGACGGTGATCGCCAGGCTCCGCCGATAGTCGAGCTCGCCGCCGAACAGCCGAAACGCGAGAAAGATCAACGCGATCAGCAGGCACAGGATCGGCGGGCCGATCAGGGAACCGACCGTCGAGCAGCCGCGAACGAAACCCGCGCTCTGATCGAGGTTCGGCGGCGCCTGCTGCCCCTGGGCCGCGAACTGGGCTTCCAAGACCTCGATGAAGTCGACCCGCGACACCAGGAGATAGCTCGCGCCGGCGCCGAGCACCCAATAGATCAGGAAGCCGAGCACCCAGGTGGGCTTCTCGCGGATCGCGCGGAAAGTCTCACCCGGGGCTACGAAAACCCCGAACAGCCGGCCCGCCTCGGAGATCAACGACCGGCTCCTCCGCTCTGGGCCGGCGCCGCGCTCTCCGTGGACACGGGGGCGGCTTCCACCAGCGCTTTGCTCTGCTTCTTTGCGGCAGAGCCGTAGGGGGGCTGCGGATCGCCCACCGGCCCTTCGACCTCGACGTTCTCCTGGTCGAGCAGCTTGCCGATCGCGCCGTAGTAGTTGGCGAGCGAAGTCCGATAGTTGACCACCGCGGTCACTTCTCGGCTGCGCGCCTGGGTCAGATCGTCCTGCACCTGGTTGATCCGGAAGCTGGTCGACATGCCGTTCTCATAGCGCTTCTTCTCGGCGTCGAGGTTGCGCTCCTGGAACTTGACCGAAATCCTTGCGGCGTCGATCTGCTTGGCCGCGGTGACCACGGCGCGGGCGGCCGTGCGGACCTGGGTCGTCACCTGCAGCTTGATCTGATCGAGCACCGTCTGGCCCCGTTCGAGGTTGAGCTTGGCGATGATGTCGCTCGCTTTGGCGGCCCGATTCTGGATCGGGATGGCGAGCGTGAGGCTGGCCGACCAGCCGCGGAAATCGCGCTGGCGGATCTGATCGAGAACGTCGCCGTAGCCGCCCGAGATCGGCCGCGGCAGCGGATCGCCGGTGATCGGATCGCGGACCAGGGTGCCGCCGGTGCCGTTCAAGCGATAGCCGAGATCGAGGTCGAGCTGGGGCTTGAGCTGGTCGTGGAAGAACACCGCGTCGATCGCCAACACATCGATCTGGCTCTGTTGAGCACGGATCTCGGGGCGCGAGGCGAGCGCGGTGCCGATCGCCTGCTCGACGTCGATCGAAATGCGCTCAGTCTCCGGTTTGGTGGTCGGGACGATCTCGGCCGACCAGGCTGGCCCCGGCGGCAGGTCGAGCAGCTGACGCAACTGATCGGCCGCGTCGCCGACCGCCGCCTCGGCACGGATGATGTCCTCCTCGCGCGTGGCGATCGCCGCCTCGCTCTGCACCAGCTCCAAAGGCGCCAGGGTGCCGACGTCGACCTGGATCTTGTTGCGCGAATGCAGCTCCTGGGCGAGCGACAGGCTCTCTTGGGAGACGTAGAGCTGCTCGCGCGCGGCGACCAGGTTCCAGTAGGCGAAGTCGACGTTCTGGATCGTCGCGCTCACCTGGGCCTCGAACTGGTTCGCGGTAGACAAGTCGTTCTTGCGCGCGACGCGCAACGCCCGGGTCCCGGGATTGCGACCGAAGTTGCGCAGCAGGGGCTGGGTGTAGCCCAGGCGCAGCGAAGAGTCGAAGCTGGGGTTGAGCGCGTTGAACACCACGTCGCTCTCCGAGCGCGAGTTGTCGAAATCGACCCGTACCCGGCTGTTGAGCGGCGCGATGAGCTGGCCCAGGCCGAGGTTCCAGGCCTCTTGCTTGAAGCTTGAAGCCTGGAGCCGCGACACCTGCGCCGAGGTGTTGTCGAGGGTCGACACCACCCCGTCCAGGGTCAGGTCGTAGATGCCTTTGATCTGGAGGATGTTGTACCAGGTCTGGGTCCGCGTGTAGCGCTCGACCCGGAGGCCCAGCTCGCGTTCCAGCGCCACGGCGAGAGCCTGGTCGAGCGTCATCTCGATCTTGCCGTCGACCACCGGGAGGTCCGGGGCCGGCGGCGCCCCGCCGTCGATGGCCGCCTGGACGACGATCGGCGCTTCGGCCGCCACGGCCGGACCGGTCCCCGCCGTCGGGACCGCCAGCAGGACAAACGTCAACGCGGCACCGAGAGTGGCGGCCGGCCGCCGGAACCTTCCGAGCATGAGTTCCACCTTTCTACCTTGCCTAATCCGCCGTTCCAGCGCTTCGACCATAAAATTCCTCGTTCGCTCGGGTAGTTCAGGCAGCGCAGAGAGCTCTCCGACGCCCGCCTCAGGTATGTACGGTTCGTCCCGTGAAATGTTCCGGGCGCGAACAAGCTAACTCAACTTCCCCTCCGCGGCCAAACCGGCCCCTCGGCCGATGGCTCGGGTTCGCCTCCGCGCTCCTTCGGGCGCCTCCGGCAGCAGCCGGTCGCCGCGGGGCAAACCCGAGCCGTCAGCCCTGTACCCCAGCCTCTCCGGGGTAGAAGCAGGCGACCGGCCGGCCGGATTCCCCGGCGAGCAGCTCAGGCGTTTCCTGTTCGCATCGCGACCGGGTGATCGGGCAAACGAGCCGGTACGGGCAGCCGGTCAACGCGACGCCCTCCTCCGCCAAAGGGACCTCGCCGGCTCGCCGGGCCGGCTCGATCGCCGCTCCGGGCGTTGCTCCGGGTACGGCGGCGAGCAGCGCTGCCGTATACGGATGGAGCGGCCGGGCGATCACTTCTTGCACCGGTCCGCTCTCGACCACGCGCCCGGCGTAGAGCACGACGATGCGCTCGGCGATCTGCTCGACCGCCGCCAGGTCGTGCGAGATCAAGAGCAGCGCGAGCCCCCCCGTGCGGTGCAGATCGGAGAGCAGCGCGAGCACCTGCTCCCGGCTCACGGTGTCGAGCGCCGAGGTCGGCTCGTCGGCGACCACCAGCTCCGGCGCGCAGGCGAGCGCCCGGGCGAGCGCCACCCGCTGCCGCTGTCCGCCCGAAAGCTCGTGGGGATAACGCCGCGCGTGCGCGGCGGCGAGCCCGACCTCGGCGAGCAGGTCGGCCACCGACCGGTCGAAGAGTGCCCGGGCAACGCCCCGGGCGCGCAGCGCTTCGGCGATCGAGGCGCCCGCCGTCGCGCGCGGGTCGAGCGCGCCCCAGGGGTCTTGAAAGATCATCGGCAGCCGCAGCCGAGCCCGGGCGCGTTCCTTCCGCGGCAGGCTCAGAAGATCCACCCCCCGGCGCAACACCGCCCCGCGCGTGGGGCGATCCGAACCGACCAGGCAGCGGCCGATCGTCGTCTTGCCGCTCCCCGATTCGCCGACCAGGCCGACCGCCTCCCCCGGGGCGATCGCGAGATCGACGTCCGCAACCGCCCGCACCTCGCCGACCCGCCGGCCGAACAGGCCCCGGCGGAGCGGGAAGGTCCGGGAGAGCCCGCGCGCTTCGAGCAGCGCCGGCTCGGGCCCGGCCGCCCCTCCCCGAGATCCGCCGGGGCCGCGCCCGAGCCGGGGCGCCGCGGCGAGCAGGAGCCGGGTCGCCTCGTGCCGGGGCGCCGCGAGAACCTCCGCGGTGGCGCCGGACTCGACCAACCGGCCGGCCGAGAGCACGAGGAACCGCTCGCAGTGCGCGGCGACGACGGCGAGGTCGTGGGTGATCAACAGCACTCCCAGCCCCTCTTCGGCCAGCCGGTCGAGGCGGTCGAGCACCTGGCCCTGGAGCGTGGCGTCGAGCGCGCTGGTCGGCTCGTCGGCGATCAAGAAACTCGGCCGCCCGGCGAGCGCCGCCGCGAGCGCCGCGCGCTGGCGTTGGCCGCCGGAGAGCTGATGGGGATAGGCCGTGGCGGCGGAGGCCGGTAGATCCATCTGCGCGAGCCGCCGGGACGCCTCGTCGCGCGCTTGGCCACGGGGCATGCCGTGCGCGCGGGCGACCTCCGCGACCTGGTCGCCGACTGAAAATAGCGGATCGAGCGCGGCGGAGGGGTCTTGGGCGACCAGCGCGATCCGCCCGCCGCGCAGGCGGCGGAGCGCGGCGCCGGAGAGCGCGAAGAGATTCTCGCCGGCGATCTCCGCCCGCCCCGCGGCGATCCGACCGGGAGGCGGCACCATGGAGAGGAGCGACAGCGCGATCATCGTCTTGCCGCTGCCGGAGGTACCAACCAGGCCGACCCGCTCGCCCGCCCGGAGCGAAAACGACACCGCGGAGACCACCTCGCGCGCCCGACCGCCGACGGGGAACTCGACGGTAAGGCCGGACACTTCGAGGAGCGCCGGCTTCGAGGTCTCGGCTTGGGTCGGCACGGGCGCGGTCTCTTGAGATCGGGGGGGGCGCTCAGGCCGCGGAGGCGGCGATCCGATCGCGCAGCCAGCGGATCACGAGCGCAACGCCGAACCCGGTCGCCCCCTTTTGCGGCTGTTCCTCCGCGCTCTTGTTGACCACGCCCGCGATGTCCAGGTGAGCCCACCGTCTCACCTCGCCGACGAACTGGGAGAGGAACGCCGCCGCGGTACACGCCGAGCCGTAGCGGCCGGCCGAGTTGCGCAGATCGGCGTGCTGGCCGCGCATCTCTTCCAGGTACTCGGCCCCCACCGGCAGGCGCCAGATCCGCTCTCCCGAGGCGGCGCTCGCGGCGAGCAGCTCGGCGGCGAGCGCGTCGTCGGGGGAAAACAGCCCGGCGGCAAAAGGCCCGAGCGCCACGACGCAGCCGCCGGTGAGCGTCGACAGCTCGATCAGCGCGTCCGGCGCCTCGGCCGCGGCCAAAGCCAGTGCGTCGGCGAGGATCAGCCGGCCCTCGGCGTCGGTGTTGGTGATCTCGACCGTCTTGCCGTTGGCGCAGCGGAGGATGTCGCCCGGCCGGTAGCCCGCGCTGTCGAGCAGGTTTTCAGCCACCGCGAGATAGCCGCGCAGGCGCACCGGCAGATCCAGGTCGATCGCCGCGCGGAAGATGCCGAGCACCGCGCAAGCGCCCGATTTGTCGAACTTCATCTCGTCCATGTCGGCCGCCGGCTTGATCGAGATGCCGCCCGAATCGAAGGTCACGCCCTTGCCGACCAGCGCGACCACCGGACCTCGGGTGCCGGCCTCCAGCCGGATCAGCCGCGGCGGCTGGCTCCCCCCGCTGCCGACCGCGAGCAGGCCGCCCATACCCCGCCGCAGCAGCTCCTCGGAATGGAACACCTCGGCGCGGAAACCGCGCTCCGCGGCGAGCGCCGCGGCATGGGCTTCGAGCCAATCGGGACCGGCCTCGTTGGGCGGCGAGTTCGCCAAGTCTCGAACGTAGCCGTTGGCGGCGGCGATCGCGGTCGCGGCGGCCAGAGCGTTGCGGTAGGTCTCCTCTTGGCCCGCGGGCGGCAACACCGCGATCCGCGTCACCGGCGGCTTTCGCGCTTCGCTGCCGAGATAGCGCTCGTAGCGATAGCCGCCCAGCGCCAAGGCGACCAGCGCGCGCTCGGCCGCGGCGGTGCCGCGGGTCGTCTCATGCTCGGGCAGGACGACGCCGAGAGAGACGGCGCCGCCGGTGCGCGCCGCTTCGACGACGCGGACGATCCAGGTCCCCAAGGTGCGATCGGAAAACTCGCCACGCGGGCCGAGGCCTTCGAGCGACAGGACCAGACCGTGCCCTTCGGCGGCGAAATCGCCTTCGGCGCGCTGTTCGTCCGCGCCGCGAAAGCCCGGCCGCGCGCCGAGCCGGGCAAACGCCGCCTGGAGCGAGGGATCCAAGCCCGCCGAGGAGAAGGGCTCGCCTTCGAAGGTTGCCGCGGCGAGCAGATCGAGCGGGGGAAAACTCAAGTCGACGACGTCGAGCCGCGGCAAGAGGGCGGTCGAAGCTTGGACCTCCGCTCCGGCGAGGGGAAGCGAAACGTTCTCTACCATGTTTCGACCATATTTTTCGCTCGACCGGCTTGCCCGGTCTGTTCCTCCGTTCGAATGCTCCTACGCTAGAGGCTGGTCCGGTCTCGCCCCCGGAATCCCGGACCCGAGAGAAGCGCGGAAACGAAGCGATATGCTATACGTAATCGCATTCGCCGATGCGTTTGCGCCGCTCTGTAACCCCCGGCCCTCTCCCGTCCGACCGCCCCTTGCCGGTCCGGTGGTACCGCCACGTATGAACGCGCTCGGATTCCTCCAACTGTTGCCCGGGCCGTTCAATTTTCTCCGGATCGACGCCGACGAGCTGCGCCGGCTCGTCCCCGATTACGAGCGGACGCTGCCGATTCCGCGCCCGGTCTTCCTCGAAGACGAAAGGGCCACTCCGGTGCTCGGCTTCGCGGTCGCCGCCTCGGAACGGATGGAGCTGCTCCGCTCCGCCCTGCGGCAATTCCTCGCCGCCGAGGAGGCGGTGCAGATCTCCGTCCTGTCGCGCGAGCCGCTCGACCGAAAAATCCATACCCAGGCGTGGGACCGCTACCGCTCCCTGCTCTCGCGGGCGCTCGAAAACGCGATCATCTCCTCCTTCGGCCGCCAGTTCGCCAGCGCGTTCTGGCTCTATCACTCGCTCGACATCGCCCGGTTTCTCAAGGAGACGCCGCGCCGGGTCCTGCGCCAGGACTCCGAGCTCGGCCGGCGCTACGGCGACCAGATCCGCTACCGGGTGCTCGACCGTTACCTCGACCGCGTCCTCGCGACCTCCTACGAGCTGGTGCAGAAGGTCGCCGCCGCTACCGAAGAGGTCGAAGAGGAGCTGTTCCCCCGGCTGCTGACGCGCATGCGCGACAACGTCTTGATCTTCACCGAGGATCACATCTCGCACGATTTCACCGAGCTGTCGGTCTACTTTTCCGCCTGTCTGCGCCTGGACGGGCGGGAGTTCCGCCAGCGTCACGAGGAGCTGGTCCGCTGGCACGACGAGCAATTGACCGCCGACAAGGAGCTCGCCGCCACGGCTTCGTACCTGCTCGGTCTCGGCGGGGGCGGTGGGAGCGACGGAGGCGGCGAGCGCGGCGCGGCGCGCGACCTGCTGATCCGGCCCGGTTACGTGAGCTTCCTCGCCACCCGCAAGGCGTGGAACCCGAACCGCCTGCTCACGCCCGACGGGGTCAAGGTCTGGGAGAACCTGCTGGAAAAGCTGAAGGAATTCGAGCTGCTCCACGCGCTCCGGCGATCGTTCGTCACCGTCGAGCGGACCGGCGGCCGGCTGATCGCCAAGGAGCCCGGTCCGGCCCGGGCGCTGGTGGCGGGCATCGCGGGCGGCACGACGGGAGTCATCGCGCTCTCCCACGCCACCCGGCCGCTCGACTTTCTCGAGCCCTGGGTGGTCGACCCGCGGGTCGAGCGCTTCGGGCTGACCTACGACATCAGCGATTTTTCGCAGACCATCTCGCTGCTCCAGCGCTCCGGCGAAGGCTCGCAGGACGAAGCGTTTCGGATGATGTTCCGCTACCAGCGAAGGGTCAATCGCTTCGCGCAGTCGCGCCGGGTGAAGCTGGAAAAATACCTCGGCGACGGCGCGTTCTATTCCAGCCGCGAGGCGACCCGCCCGCTGCTCACCGCAATCCACATCCAGCGCGCCTATGCCCACGCGTTGACCGAAGGATTCCCGTTCGACCAGGGCCTGCGCATCGCGCTCAACCACGGCGCCTACCGGTTGATCCCGATGGGCGACAGCGGTCCGCAAGGGGCGGAGCGGTACGAGTTCTTCGGCCACGGACTTGTCGAGCTGTCGCGCCTGGTCACCGGCAAGACGACGCGCGAAGTCGAGGACATCAAGAATCTCCTCCTCCGCTTCGGCTATCCGGCGCAGGCGGTCGAGCGCTTCTTCGAGCCGCTCCAGCGGCGCGACGTCGAAGTGATCGACAAGAGCGAGGAGGCCCGTCCTTTCTATGTCTACCTCGATCGCAACGGCAGCCTGATCAATCAGGGGATCGTCGCCACCCAGGCTTTCCTGGCCAAGCTTTCCCGCGAGCGCGGCACGCGCGAGATCCACCGGGCCAACGACGGCGAACGAATCTACTGCGTCGTCGGGTTCGACGATGGCGGCGAGCGGATTCCCATCGGTTTCCGGCCGCTCGGCGCCGCGCAGCTCAAGGGACTCGACGAGCTGCCGCTCTACGAAATCATCGACGCCGCGCCGCTTTCGAGCGCGGATTGGCTGCCGCTTCCCGCCGGCGATCTATTGGCGACCCTCGATCGGGAGCTGCGCCGCCCCGGCCGTTCGCGTTGACTTTTCCGGAGATCACGATTGAGCGTACAGCCCCGATCCCCCACCGAACCGGTCGTCCGCACCGAGCTGCCCGGCCTGCCCGCGCCGAAACGGGGCAAGGTCCGCGACGTCTACGACCTGGGCGACCGCCTGTTGATCGTCGCGACCGACCGGCTTTCGGCGTACGACCACATCCTGTCGCCGGGGATTCCGGACAAGGGCAAGCTTCTGCATCAGATGTCGGCCTTCTGGTTCGAGCGGCTCGCGGGGATCGTGCCCCATCACCTGCTCGCCGGGGATCTGCCGGAGGAGCTCGCGCCCTATTCCTCGTTGCTGGCCGGGCGCTCGGCATTGGTACGCAAGGCGCGGGTGTTCCCATTCGAGTGCGTCGCCCGCGGGTATCTGGCGGGCAGCGGATACCGCGAATACCGAGAAGGCGGCGCGGTCTGCGGCCTGCCGCTTCCCTCGGGCCTGGTCCGCGCGAGCCGGCTGCCCGAACCGATCTTCACCCCGGCGACCAAAGCCGAAGAGGGGCACGACGAGAACGTCACCTTCGAACGGATGGCGGCCGACCTCGGCGGCGATCTCGCGGCCCGGCTGCGCGATCTGACCCTCACGCTCTATAGCACCGCCGCGAAACACGCCGAAAGCGTCGGCCTGATCCTCGCCGACACCAAGTTCGAATTCGGGCTGGACGATCGAGGCGAGATCCTGTGGATCGACGAGGCGCTCACCCCCGACTCCTCCCGCTACTGGGAGGCCGCGACTTGGCACCCGGGTACCGAGCCCGCCTCGTTCGACAAGCAGTTCGTCCGCAATTGGCTCGACGCCTCCGGCTGGGACCACCAAAGCCCACCACCCAGGCTCCCCGAGGATGTGGTTGCCGGAACTCGCGAGCGCTACCTCGAAGCGTTCCGGCGGGTCGTAGGGCGCGAGCCGGCGTTGTAACCAACCCGGACGCGCGCCCTACTCATGCTTCCGGCGGGCCGGCGGCCTTCGCCAACCCGCCGGACCGATCAGATTATTTGCCGTCTTGGCCTTGGCCCATCTGCGACATTCCCTGCTGGATCTCCTCGGGGGTCAGATCCCGGGTGTGGGTCGCGACCGACCAGTGGTGGCCGAACGGATCTTCCAACTGGCCGTAGCGATCGCCCCAGAACATCTCTTGGACCGGCATGGTGACTTTGGCGCCGGCGGCCACCGCCTGTGCGAACGTCGCATCGACGTCTTCCACGTAGAGGTGAACGGTGACCGGCGAACCCTTGAGCGATATCGGTCCGAACCCGCCCCACTCGGGGAATTCGTCGGTTAACATGAGGGCCGAGTCGCCGATTTTGACCGAGGCATGCATCAGCCTGCCATCCGGTCCGGGAAGCCGGGATTGCTCGACCGCATTGAAAGCCTTTTTGTAGAACTCGATCGCGTCGGCCGCGCCGGCGCAGGTCAGCAGCGGCGTGAGGGAGTGCATTCCGTCGGGGATCGGCTTGACTTCGGTGGTGGCCATATTGGTAGCTCCTTTGGTTTCGAGGTGGGTTTCGGTTGGAACGTCGGTTACGCCTGCTTCCTCCTTCAAGTCGGGAGGCGGGAGAATTGGGATTCGAGGTAACGGCGTAGATGCCGCAGGCATTCGGCGGCGACTTTCGGTCCCTGCTTGGCTTTGGCCAGGATGAAGGCACCTTGGATCACCGCCTGGATATAGAGCGCGAGGCTTTCCGCGCTCCACGGCGCGGCCGGGGCGTAGCGGCGCTTCGCGGCGGCGATGTCTTTGGCCACCGCGGCGGCGTGCGCGCTGATGTGGGTGTCGCACGCCGCCCGCAGCGCCGGGTGCGTGTCGAACGTCTCTTGAAGCATTGTACCGAGCAGACAGGTGAAATCCGGCAGCGAGCCTTGCAGGATCGCGCTGCGGAAATCGACGTAGCCGAGCAGCCGGTCGAGCGGATCGACCGCGCGCTGGTACGGCGCCACGGCGAAGGCCGCATCGGCTCTCGCCGCGAAATGAGCCGCGGCGGCAAGCGCCAGATCTTCCTTGCTCTTGAAGTGATGGAAGAAGCTGCCCTTGGTAAGGCCGGCGGCTTCGCAGATGTCTTCGATGCGGGTCGCCGAATAGCCCTTCGTCCGGATCAGACGCATCGCCGCATCGAGCAGCGCGGTTTTCGATCCATGAGGGGATTCGTGTTTGGCTTCGATCGTTTTCATAGCGCCATACCCACCAGTTGGTACGCAGGATACCTACCAGTGGGTATGGTGTCAAGCGGAAATCCCTCGCCCGCGTTGAACCGTCTCCGATTCGAGTGGCGACTGCTTCCCGCAGCGCACTCGAAGGATCGGCGGTAGACTGGCCCGAGCCATGCGATCTTTGCTCGCCGTCACCGTCCTCTCCGCCGCTCTACCGCTTGCGGCCGAGACTCCCGCCCCCCTGTTCGTCGATCGGGCCGCCGACCAGGGCCTTGTGTTCACCTACCGGACGGGGCAATCCGGGGAGTTCTACATGCCGGAGATCATGGGCGGCGGGGCGGCTCTGTTCGATTACGACGGCGATGGCGATCTCGACGCCTTCGTGGTCCAGGGGCATCCGCTCAAACTCGGGTCTCTCGATCCCGGTCCGGCGGGTTGGGGTCGTTTGTTCCGCAACGACCTGATCGGTCCGAAGAGGAAAGGCACTCTCCCCCGCTTCATCGACGTCACCGAAGCGAGTGGCATTCGGGCGGGCGGGTATGGCATGGGCGTCGCGACCGGCGACTACGACAACGACGGCCGGATCGATCTCTACCTCGCGAACTTCGGTCCCAATCAGCTCTGGCACAACAACGGCGATGGAACCTTCACCGATGCCACCGCGAAGGCCGGCGTCGACGATCCGCGCTGGAGCACGGGTGCCACGTTCGCCGACTTCGATCGCGATGGCCGGCTCGACCTGTTCGTCCTCAACTACGTCGATTTTGCTGTGGCGCGAAACGCCGTCTGCTACGGCCCGAGCAGCAAGCGGGATTACTGCGGTCCGGCGGTCTTTGCCCCCGTTACGAGCCGCCTGCTGCGCAACCGGGGAGACGGGACGTTCGAGGATGTCTCCCTACGATCGGGCATTGGCAAGAAGGCCGGGCCAGGCCTCGGCGTGGTCGCCGCCGATTTGAACGGCGACGGCTGGCTTGATCTCTTCGTGGCGAACGACGGCGCCGACAATTTTCTTTGGACGAACCAACGCGACGGGACCTTCAAAGAAGAAGGCCTGATCTCCGGCGTCGCGGTGAACGCCGCGGGCCGGCCGGAGGCCGGTATGGGCATTGCCTTGGGCGACGCCGATGGCGACGGCGACGACGACCTGCTGATCACCCACCTCACGGCCGAGACGAACACGTTCTACGTCAACCTCGGCGGCGGTTTCTTCGAGGACGCCACGGCCCGGTCGGGCCTCGGGCCGCCGAGCCTGCCGATGACGGGATTCGGTACCGCGTGGCTCGACGTCGAGAACGACGGCCTGCTCGATCTCGCGGCGTTCAACGGCGCGGTGAACCTCGCGGGCGCCATGGGCCAAGGCGAAGGGCTCGCCCCGTACGCGCAACCGGACCAGTTGTTCCGCAATCTGGGGGGCGGCAAATTCGCCGACGCGAGCGCGGCAGCCGGTCCGGCGTTTACGACTCCCAAGATCTCGCGAGGCGCTGCCTTTGGCGACGTCGATAACGACGGCGACACGGACATCTTGGTGGTCGATGCGGAGACTCCCGTCCGTCTGCTGGTCAACGAGGCCGGCGGCAAGAATGCCTGGCTCGGCCTGCGGCTGGTGGGCATCCCTGCGGGTGCGCAGACCTTACGGGATCTCCCAGGTGCTCGCGTCGAAGTGATGAGAAAAGGAGCGCCTTCGCTCTGGCGGCGGGCGGCGACCGACGGCAGTTATGAATCGGCAAATGACCCCCGAGTGCTGGTGGGCTTAGGCGCTGCTTCGGAGGTGACCGGCGTTCGGGTCTTCTGGCCGGACGGTCTCGTCGAATCTTTCCCGCCGCCACCCCTGCGGACCTATACGACTCTCGTTCGCGGCAGCGGTAAGGCTGTGCCGGAGGCGCCGAAGTGAAGAGAGTCGCCGGCTGGGCTCTGACTCTGCTGCTGGTGGCCATCGGGGCGCCGATGCGCGCCGCCGAAGAGGCTTCGGTGCTTTCTCCGGACCTCTCGGGGCTGGAGCCCGTAGTCTCCGAGCAAATCGGGCAGATCCAGCGTGCGTTGACTGACCAACTCGCCAGTCCTGAGCCCAAACCGCTGGAGGTCGCCGCCGCCTACGGCGATTTAGGCCAGGTCTATCTCGCCTACGGTTGGAACGACGCGGCGGCCGACTGCTTTCGTCTTGCGGCGAAAAGTGATGACCGGGATGTCTCCTGGCCGTACCTCCTGGGAGCTGCGGAACAGGCCGCCGGCCGACTCGATCCGGCCGCCGAGGCCTTCCGGCACGCCCTCGATCTTTCACCCGCCGCCGGGGTCGCCGCCATCCACCTGGGCGAGATCCGCCTTCTCCAAGGGCGTCCGGAAGAAGCCGAATCGGTGCTGAAGCCGGCGCTTGGCGTAGCCTCCCTCTCCCCCGCGGCGCATTCGCTGCTCGGCCAGACAGCCCTTGCCCGCCACGACTGGCCGGCGGCGATCGAGCACCTGGAGGCCGCCCTCGCCGCAGTGCCCGATGCGAATCGGCTGCACCACCCGCTCGCCCTCGCCTACCGCGGAAAAGGGGAGATGGCGAAAGCCGAGCAGCACTTGGCGCTCGCCGGCCAGGTGGGGTTGAAGCCGCCCGATCCCCTCCTCGACGCGGTCACGGGCCTCCGCGCGGGAGAGCGCCTCGCCCTGATGAGCGGCAGGACAGCCGCCAGAGCGGGCCGTTTCGCGGACGCGGCGAAAGAATTCGAGCGCGCGCTCGCCACTCGGCCCGAAAGCGTCGAAGCCCGTGTGAATCTAGGCTCGATGCTCGCGAATCTCGGGGATCGCGCGGCGGCCGTGGAGCAATTCCGAGAGGCCTTGAAGCGCGACCCCAACAACGCCACGGCCCATTTCAACCTCGCCTCCCTGTTGGCGGCAGGCCCCGAGCGGCAGGAAGCGTTGGCCCACGTGGAGGCATACCTCGCGGCCCGGCCCGAGGACGGCGAAGCGCGGCGCCTGCGGGCGCAACTGCTGCGCGACGCCAGCCGCCTGGACGACGCCCTGCCGGAATACGCTCGCGCGGTAGAGCTGGCGCCGGGAGACGAAACGGCCCGTTTGGGCGAGGCCGAAGCCCTGGTACGCCTCGCCCGCTACGCCGAGGCGCGGGGAAAGCTCGAAGAAGGGTTGCGCCAGATCCCCGGCAGCGGCTTCCTGAGCCACGCCCTGGCGCGCCTGCTCGCCGCCTGCCCGGACCGCTCCGTGCGCGACGGAAAAAGAGCGCTGGAGCTGGCCGTCGCGGTCTGGAACGCGCAGCCTGCGGTGGGACACGCCGAGACAGTCGCGCTGGCGCTCGCCGAGACCGGGCAATGCGACCAAGCCGTGGAGTGGCAGCAGAAGGCGATCGAAGCGGCCCGCGCGGAAGGGCTCGACGCTAAGGAAAAAGAGCTCGCCGAAAAGCTCGCGGTCTACGCGAAAGGGGCTCCCTGCCGGCCGTGAAAAGAGCGATTCTGACCCAAAAACGCTGACCCCGTCGGAGGACAGTGAGCACCACCAGAGCTTACTTACCGACGAGCCCTTTCGTCTCATCAACGACGATCTCGCGGTTCGAGGCCACGTCCGTGAACCTCTGCTTGGTACCACTCGGCCAGGTCAGCTCGACGCTCTTGATCTTCACCTCTGGGCCGAGGCCGAAGGTGAGCGCCAGCTCGCTCTGCGAGCAGTAGGACGAGCCGCTATGCACCGTCTGCCACTGAGTGCCCGAAGCGGTGGTGACTTTGACGACGGTGCCGAGGCCGTCGCGGTTGGAGCGCGCGCCGACGGTGCGAACCCTTAACCACCGGTTCTTGTTTCCTCCATCGTTCTTGAACAGATAGGCGGGGCCGGCGTTGGTGGCGATCGCAACGTCCAGATCACCGTCCCGGTCGTAGTCGCCGTAGGCCGCGCCGCGGGCGACGATCGGTCGGTTGAATTCCTTTCCCATCGACGGGCCGACCGGCTCGAAGCGCCCGCCCCCCAAGTTGCGGAACAGAAGCGGCGGCTGGCGGTAGGTGACTTTCGGTTGGACGCGGCCGATCTCTTCTTCGATATGGCCGTTGGCGGCGAAGATGTCGGGCAGGCCGTCCAGATCGTAGTCGAAGAAGAAGACGCCGAACGTGAGCGTGAGCAGGCTCGCCCGGCCGACCGCCGAGGCGGGTGCCTGGTCGATGAACAGGCCGTTTCCTTCGTTGTGGTAGAGCGCCAGCATCTCGTTCGAAAAGTTGCCGACCAGCAGGTGTGGCCGGCCGGAGCGGTCGTAGTCGGCGGCGTCGACCCCCATCGCGCCGCGCGCGGTTCCATCTTCGGCGAAGGCGACGCCGGCTTCGAGCCCTTGATCGACGAAGGTGCCGTTGCCCCGGTTCTTATAGAGCTTGTTCGGCTGGGTGTCGTTCGCGACGAAGAGATCGCTCCAGCCGTCGCCATCGAAGTCGAGAACCGCGACGCCGAGCGCTTTGCTGTTGGGGTCGGCAATGCCCGCCTTAACGCTCGCGTCTTCGAACTTGCCGCCTCCGAGGTTGCGGTAGAGCTTCGAGGCGACGCCCTTATAGGACTCGGGCGTGCAATACGACTTCGAGGTGCCGTCGAGCGAGCAGCGGAGGTCTTTTTCGGCCGTCCATTGGACGTAGTTGGCGACGAACAGGTCGAGCTTGCCGTCCTTGTCGTAGTCGAGCCAGGCCGAGCTGGTGCCGAAATTCGCGTTCTTGATGCCGCTCGCTACGATCGCGTCCTTGAACTTCCCGCCGCCCTCGTTGTGGAACAGCCGGTCACCTTCGAGCGCGGTGACGTAAAGGTCGTCGCGGCCGTCGTTGTCGTAGTCGCCGGCCGAGACGCCTAAGGAGTACAGCTCGACGTCGAGACCACTCCCTTTCGTCGCGTCACGGAAGGTGCCGTCTTTCCGGTTCAAGTAGAGCGCGGGGAGAGCGGACTTGGCCCCTTTGACTTTTGTCCACTTGCGGCCGTTCGCGAAGTAGAGGTCGAGCCAGCCGTCGCCGTCCGCGTCGAAAAACGCGACGCCCGAACCGAGCGTTTCGGGCAACCACTTTTTGCCCGCCCTGCCGCTTTCGTGGACGAAGCGGATTCCGGCAGCGGCGGTCGCATCCGAAAAGCGAACGCCCGGCGGCTGTGCCGCTTTGGGTTTCGCGGCCGGCTCCGCGAGCACCGAGGCGACGAGCGCTGCGCTGCCGACCAGTGCTAAAAAGAGGCTCGGTGGGGCAAAAACGTGGCGAGGTAGCGTAGGGGCGGAGCTTGCCTCCGCCCGCGATTGTCGCAGATCTCGGGCGGAAGCAAGCTCCGCCCCTACGCCCGTCCCGCCTGTTTCACGCTTCACGTCGTCATCCTCCCGTCGTAGCGCCGGTGGGCGTCGCTTCGAGCGGCGCCGGCAGCGGCGCGCTCTCGTGCTCGTGGATCGTTTGCCGCTCGTTGTTGTCCTCCGGCGAGAGCCGCCGCCGCGTCTCGGTGATCGACTGCGACGACTCTTCGGCCTTGAAGCGGCGGAAGAGCTTCGCCTCTCGCT
This sequence comes from Thermoanaerobaculia bacterium, assembly GCA_035995205.1. Lineage (GTDB taxonomy): Bacteria > Acidobacteriota > Thermoanaerobaculia > Multivoradales > UBA5704 > DASYKS01. The sequence continues at coordinate 6,665 of DASYKS010000099.1, read as the reverse complement.
CCGCGCGGGCGGTATCCCCGAGGGCGCGCGCGGCGAGCATCGCCGTGTAGTGCATCTGCACGTCCTCGGGATCGATCGAACGAACCTGGTCGAGAACGGCCAGAGCCTCTTTGTGGCGGCGTTCGAGGAACAGCACGCGGGCCAGTTGGTTCTGGATCACCCGGTCGCGCGGGTATTGCGCGGCGACCGCGCGTAGCGACGATTCGGCAGCTGTGTAGTCGCCCGCCGCCTTTTCGATCATCGCCCGGAAAAAGAGCGCCCGACCGAGCTGCGGCTTCACTTTGAGGGCTCGCTCGACGAACGGTCGCGCCGCCTCGGTCTCTCCCTCCCGAATCAGCGCCCGGGCAACGTTCACCCAACCGTCCGCGTACTCGGGCTCGATCTTGGTGACGATGCGGAACGCCCGCTCGGCACCCTTCAAGTCGCCTTGAAGAAGGAGGCCGATTCCCCAGTCGTTCCACCGCTCGCGGTCTTCGAGAAGCGGCTTGGCCACAAATTGCGGAGCCGAGCCCGCGGCGCCCAGCGACAGAGTTACCTCGTCGCGCGCCAGCTCGGTGATCGGTAGATCGGGGATCGCGCCTTTGATCTTGCCCGAGACGTTCGCCGGGATGTTCTTCGGATCGAACGAGTAATCGAGCGAGTTGAAATGGGGCGAGAGCAGAGTCGTCGACTGGCCCGGCTTCGGTTGGCCGGCGTAGGAAAACTCGGTGTAGTAGCGGGAGAACTTCCGATGGTTGAGCTTCGCGGTAAGCGTGATCGGTCCCTTGGCGTCCGCCGGAACGTGGACCCGGTAATGGACGGTGTCGGCCGCCCCGGGCGGGATCAGGCGAGTGTAGAGCACGCTCCTCGCCTGCCAGGCGTTCCTCTTGTCGATCGGATTGCCCTCGGCGTCGAGCGAGAACGAGCGGTAGAAGTGGGCGCCCTTCTCCACTTCGCCGCGGCCTCCGTCTTCCACCCGGCCGCTCCAGAAAAGCACGCGGCCGGTGGCGTCCTTCGCCTCCAGCTCCAGCCAGACGTCGAACGCGTCGACCGTGCCGCCGGGGAAGAAATGGCCGATCCCGCGCGTGCGCACGACGACGTCGACCCGCACCGTCGAGCCGGGCACGATCCTCGCCCCGGCAGATTCGAGCGGCGCCGAAAACTCAGAGACCTCGCGCAGCGTCGTCTCTCCCCCGCTCTCCGCCTCCTCTCCGACCGCGAACGTCGACATCGCCTGCGGCGCCTCGCCGCTCCGACGCACCATGCCCTCGCCGGAAAGCGGCGTGGCCGCGGGCGCGATCGCGAACAGGTCGACGGTGATGAACCCGGACTGTAAAAACCTGGTCACCGTATCGAGCTGCTCGGCGTCCTGGTTGACGTAAGGCAACGCCGTGTTCGCCGCCGGGAAACGGTGCGAATGCACCTTGCCGTTGCGATTGCCCGGATCGTGGGAATCGACCAGCGGCATGTGGCAGCCGCCGCACGTCTTCGCTTCCGGCGGGTAGTAGAACGAGCGCGCGCCTTGGCCCGAGACCGCGCTCGCCTGCCAGTTGTCGTAGTCGTTGAAGCCGCGCACCCACCGGTAGGAATTGACCGGCACGTCCAGATGGACCTTGTGGCACGAGGCGCAGAACTCGGCTTGGTCCTGGCGCATGAACGGCTTCATGAACGTCTTCCGGTGCGGCTCGGGATCGAGGTAGGTCAGGAATTTGTCGACGCGCCGGATGAATGGGTCCTTGCTGCTCGCCAGCTCGTGAAGCGGCGGGTATTCGATCGTGAAGTCGCCGTTGCCCATCGAGCTGCCGACGTGGACGATCGCGTGGCACGACATGCAGCCCAGCCCGGCGTGCGCTTCCGGCGTGTCGATCTGTTCTTTGATCGGCCGGTCGAAGCGGCCGTTGAAGAACACCGCGTGGTCGTGGCAGCCGGCGCACCACGTGCTCGGCTTCGTGCCCACGACATCCTGCATGTATTCGATCGACTTCCGATAGAACTGGTTGTTGAACGAGCCGAAGCGGTGGGCCGAGCTCTGCCACTGGCGATAGATATCCTGGTGGCAGCGTCCGCAGGTGGCGGAATCCATAAAGAAGTTGGACGGAATGATACCGCCGACGTTGGTCTGCGCCGAGGAGGGGAAGAATGGCGACTTCGGTCCCCCGCCCTCGTCGTTCATCGACGCCGGAACGACCGACGGGTTGACGATCCGCAACGACGGATCGGGGTGCAGACGGCGGACGAGCGCGGCACCTGCCGGCACGAGAAGCGCCAGGAGCGCCGCATAGACGAGCGCCCGGCGGAAGCGAACAAGCCCGAGGGTAGGCGTAGCGCGATTCCGGGCGAGAGCGATCAGAAGCGCCACCACCGCGAGCCCGGCCGCCGCGACGTGCAGCCAGAGCGCCCAGCGATGCTCCCGCAGGTTGTAAAACTTGAGTAGATAGATGGCAGCAAGAAGCGCCACGAAAAAGAGCGACGCCGTGGTCGCGAAGGGCCGCCGCAGATCGGGCCGGCGCCAGAGCAGCAGCGCGCCCAAACCTACGAAGACGAGCCCGAGCCCTAGGTGCAGCGCGGCGTTGCCCATGTAGAACAGCGACGCTTCGGCGAACGCGGCGACGTAAGCCGTGTTGACCAGTAGGAGCAGCAGGGCGAGCGCGGTCGCGCGCGCAAGCCAGCTCGACGCTTTCGTCTCGGGGCTCATGGGGACACCTCCTGGCGCAGCGGGGCGATCAGCCGCAGGGCGGGTCTGACGTTATAGGTGCGACGGTAGAGGTCATGCACCGGATCGGCCGGGTAGGCCTCGCCTTTCGGATAGGGATAGCTGCTCATCGCATGGAACGGCAGCGGCTCGACGCTCTGCCCAAACGCGGTGTTCGCGTCGGCGTCCTTCGCCCAGCCGTCGACTTCCAGCAGGAAGTCGCGCGTCCATCCGGCCGCCAGCGGCGGCAGCGCTTTGGCGTCGAACCGCAAGCGGACCTCGTCGCCCGAGCCCATGATCACCATCTCGTCGTCGACCGCCCCGAGCAGCGGCCGGACGTCGCCGTAGCGGGTGTAGAGCCCGGGGGTCGGATTCCACATCGAGACCGGCATCCAGGTTTGGTAGTCGAAGCTCTCGGGTTGTTTGCGCTCCGGATGGATCACCGGGCGCGAGAAGCCGCGGAAACGAAGCTCGGCCGAGACGGGCACCAGAGGAGTCGAGATCTGCTCGGGCGCCGCCGTATCGACAGCAAGGAAGATCTCGTCCCAATAGACGCAGAGGTTGGTCTCGATCCGGATCTCGCGCGAGGCCGAGCGGAAGGCGCCGGAGAGGTCGACCACGATCGTCTTCGGCTTGCCGGCCGGAATGCCCATGCTGGCGATCGCGGTCACCCAGTTCCCTGATTCGTCTTTGACCAAAAGGCGTGGCATTTCCAGGCCGCCGCCGGGACGTTGCGCGGCGCCCAAGAAGGTACTGCCATCCGCCCAGTCGACCCAGCCGGTAAGGACGAGCAGCGCGCGGCCGTCGGGTGCGGCCACCCGGGGATCGTCGAAATCGAGGTCGAGCCGATGGCGCTTGGCAATGCCGGCCGCATCGCGCGGGAAGCCGTCCGGATAGGTGCGATCGCGCGCGAGCACCTTGGCGAGCACGTCGCGGCCGTCGTCGTCGCGCGCGGCGACCGGCGGAATGCGGCGCTCGACGCCATAGAGCTTGAGGTCGGGAAACGGTGGGTCCTGGAACTTGTCGTTGACGAAGATTTCCAGGTTCTCCGGGTGATCGACCGCGACCAAGCGCACGCGATCCAGGAACGCCACCTCGCGCAGCTCTTCGGTCATCCGGACCTCGTAGCGGCCGTCTTTCGCGACGAGGGCGCCGCGCGGAATCTGAACGTGCTCGTCGTGATCGACGGGGAAATACCCGCCGTCGCCGGAGCTTGCCCCGAGCGGCGCCACACCGAGAACGTCCGAGACGAACTCGAACCGCTCGCCGTTCCAGGTGAAGATCATCGGGCACGAGCCGGAAAGGCGCGGCGCTTCGGTCATCGTGAGCGCCCCGGGGACCTGTCCGGTCTCGTTCTGGATCAAGCCGTTCGGCCAGGTGATGCGGACGGTATCGATCGCGGAGCGCATGCCGAGGCCGAAGATCAGCGGCACGCCCTGGTAGGTCTGCTTCTGGTAGCTCGCGCCGGCTTTGACCTCCACCTCGGAGCCAACGGCAAGCTTCGGGTTCTTCACCCCCGAAAGACTCACCGAGAGGAAGCGATGAGTCGATGGCGTCGCGTTGAGGTACCGACGGAGCACGCTGTCCGGTCCCACCGCGGCGAGATCGGTCTTTCCGTCGCCGTCGAAGTCCCCGGCGGCAAGCACTTGGGACGGAGAGGGCGCCGAAAGAAGGCGACGCCGGCCGGCGTTGTCGGCATCGACGAACGCAAGCGGCGGCGATCCGCCGTCAGCGCTAGCCTGCCAATCGCGGCCCGCTTTCTCGGCCGGATTGATCAGCTGGGCGGCACCGGCCAGAAGGTCGATCCAGCCGTCGCCGTTCAAATCCTCGGTGGAGAGGCTCGCCGTACCGGCCGGTAGCGCGGGCAAAGGCGTTGCCTCGTATCTGCCGCCCAGCTGGTCGCGATAGAGCACGCCAGGGTGGTCGGCGTAAGCGACGGCGAGATCCATCCCTTGCGTATCGGAGACGGCGTGGAGTGTCGCAGCGGCCAGCGCTTGACCCGCAACGAACGGAAAGTCGGCGGTCCGGTCGGTCCATCCCTCGCTTGCGCCGCCGCCGGGGTTACGCACGTAGGCCGCGCTCTTTCCCAACAGGATCAAATCGAGGTCGTAATCGTGATCGACGTCGAGCCAGACCGCCGTCTGGAAATCGCCGGCCGGTAGCTTTACTGGAAACTTCTCGAACCAGCCGCCGACGTTGCGGTAGAGCGTCGCGCCCGCGACGGTGACAATCGCGAGATCCGGCTTGCCGTCGTCGTCGAAATCGCCGAGCACGGCGTCCCGCACCCCGGTCATCGATTCGAGTCCGCTCTCCGCCACGCGCGTCGTGCCACCGGAGAAGAGCGCGAGACCGGAAGCGGAAACGACAAGAAGATCCGGCCTGCCGTCGCCGTCGGCGTCGGCGTCCAGCACCTTGAGCCGCGCGGTCGCCGCGTCGATCCCGCGTGCGACCTCTGAGGTCTTCCAGACCGGCTCGACCGCGGGCGCGCTCGGCGGCTCGGGCGACCGTTCCTCCACCTCATCGAGGATCTCCGAGTACCGGCTCCATTCAAGATCCTCGGGAATCGCGGCCCCCTCCTGGCTCTTCCGGAGCGCCTGGAACGTCGCGATCTCCCTCTCGGCGTCTTTCGCGCGCCCGGCGGCCCGGTAGGCGCCGTAGAGCTGGTAGTGCGGACCGGCGAGCTCCGGAGCGAGCCGGACCGCCATCTCGAACTGTTCGAGCGCCCGGTCGGGCTTGTCGGCGAGCTTGTAGAGCGCTCCTAAGTTGAATCGCGTCACCGGCTCTTCGGGAACGAGCGCCGTCATCTTTTCGAGCTGCGGCAGAGCGAGATCGAACTTCCCCTCCCGCTTGTAGACGACGCCGAGGGTGAACCAGGCATGAGGGATCGAAGGAGCCTGCGCCTCCACCTTCAACAGCGCCGCGGTCCCCTCCTCGGTCTTCCCCGCCTTGAGCAACGCGAGCCCATAGTTCAACCGCTCCCGCGGCGAATCGGGCGCGAGGTCGAGCGCCGCTTTCAGCTCCTCGACCGCCTGATCCTGCGTGGTCGGGTTTTCGTAGAACGCCTTGCCCAGGTTGCGGTGCTGCGCGAGCCGCTCGGCGCGGGCAGCTTCGTTGCTCGGGCTCGGCGGCATCGCGGCGGCGGTCCACGACATCGGGACGAGGAGGAGCCCGAGCGCGGCGCGGCGGAGCACCCTGTCTTCGGTCTCGCCTGAGCCCATTCTCGCGAACCCCCTTGGAGCGTTTATCCGACGGGCTGAAGATCTCACGTCTCGCACCACGCGCGCCACGATGGAGGCGCCTTGCCGTCGTTCAAATTTCGCCACTTCTCGCCAGCCGCGCGCTTTTGCTCAACGACTGGATAGATTGGTGTACCCCGCCTCCCTGATTCTCGCGCGCCGAAGCTCGTAATCCGCAGACGTGACCCCGTAAGAGAGATTTTGGCGCGTTTGATCTGTAAGGGCCATTCTCGCGGACTGGCTCGCTACCGTAATAGCCGAGGGATTTGGCGATGAATAGCATTGTGGCTCAACCGCACTACTCCAGTTCATTTTCCATGCGCCACTTTCCCAATTTTTGTCTCCTCGTTCTCTTCAAGCTAGTTCTCTCGTCCGCTGCCGGCGCACAACTGCTGCCGGCACCTTCCCTGACCGCGCCTTCCAGCGGCGCCACAGGAGTCTCGACGACTCCCGCCTTCAGCTGGTCAAGCGTCACTGGGGCGAACCGCTACTGGTTGACCGTGGCCACGAGCAGTGGGACTCTGCCGACCGATCCCAACGCCACGAGTTGCCCGGGTTGCGTGATCACTTGCTCGGTGACCTCGACCAGCCACACGGCGGGAGGAAGTTGCTCTTCGGGCCAGAGCCAAGCGCTCGCGGCGGGTACCACGTATTTCTGGCGGGTGCAGGGTTGGAACACCAGCGGCACACAAGGGAACTACTCCTCGATCCGCAACTTCACCACCCTGTCCTCCCTGCTGCCGGCACCCTCTCTGACC
>DASYKS010000098.1:0-44005 GCA_035995205.1 Thermoanaerobaculia bacterium | reverse complement strand
CAGCATGGCGAGGTTGCGGTTGCCGGCGAGGAACTCGATCGCTCGATACTGGTAGGACTGGAAACCGGACGACTGGCCGAGTTCGTCGCGAAACTGCGTGTATTCGCTGGGCGTCATGGTGCGCAGCACATCCCACGCGCCGGTCAATTGCTCGAAGATGCGAGCGACCCGCGACAGCATCTTGAAGGCAGGCTGCAATCGGTCTTCGTGGATTGCGCGGATCGCCGAGCGGATCTCGTGGATCGCCAGCTTCATCCACAATTCAGAGGTCTGGTGCTGGATGATGAACAGCAATTCGTCATGGGCGGCCGATAGCGGCTCCTGCGCTTCGAGCACGCGTTCGAGGTGCAGATAGTCGCTGTAGGACATCCGCTCCTTGAACGACATCTGCGCGCCTTCCTGCGCGGGATCGTAGGGCTTGCCGCTCATGTCACCAGCACCTTCTTGCGGAACTGCGGCTGGTCCCAGCGGCGGTTGGCCATGATGTCCGCGAGAATGTCAACCGCGCCCAGCACGTCACGTTCGCCGAGATAAAGCGGTGTGAAGCCGAAGCGAATGGCGTCCGGCGCGCGGAAGTCGCCGATCACGCCGCGCGCGATCAGAGCCTGCATCACCGCGTACCCCTGAGGGTGGTGAAAGCTCACCTGCGAGCCGCGGAGATGGGCGTCGCGCGGGGAGGCGAGAGAGAGGCCGGAAGCGGCATCCGCACGGGCCTCCACCAACTCGACGAACAGATCGGTGAGGCGCATCGATTTCTCGCGCAGCTCTGCCGGGTCCGCCGCGAGAACGGTCTCCACGCCGCAGTCGAGGGCGGTCAGCGAGAGCACCGGCGGCGTGCCGCACAAGTAGCGCGAGATCCCGGGCGCCGGGCGGTACGCCGGATCGAAATCGAACGGCGCCGCATGGCCGAGCCAACCCGAGAGCGGCTGCGCGAACGCCTCCTGATGACGCGGGGCGACCCACAAAAACGCGGGAGCCCCCGGGCCGCCGTTCAGATACTTGTAGCCGCAGCCGACCGCGAAGTCCGCCTCCGAAGCGTTCAGGTCGATCGGAATCGCCCCGGCGGTATGCGCGAGGTCCCAGATCGCCAAGGCGCCCGCACGATGCGCCGCCGCGGTGAGGCGCGTCAGGTCGTGCAGCCGCCCGGTCTTGTAGTTGACGTGGGTGAGCATCAACGCCGCCACGTCGCCGCGTTCGGCGAGCGCGCCCTCGACCGTCTCGGCGCTCGGGTCGTCGTCGAGCAGCGTCAGCTCGTACTCTCCGCCGAGCAGGCGGACCAGCCCCTGGGCCATGTAGAGATCGGTCGGAAAGTTGTCCCGCTGCGAAACGATCCGCCGACGGCCGGGGGAGAGCGCAAGCGCCGCCGCGAGCACCTTGAAGACGTTGATCGAGGTCGAGTCGGCGACCACCGTCTCGCCCGGTGCCGCGCCGATCAGCCGGCCGATCTTGTCGCCCACCACGAGCGGCAGATCGATCCACCCCGCGCTGTTCCAACTGCGGATCAGGTCGCGTCCCCACTCCTCCTCGATCGCCTGGCGCACCCGCTCCGCCGTCGCCTTCGGCAGCGCGCCGAGCGAGTTGCCGTCGAGGTAAACGAGACCCTCCGGCAGGATGAACTGCTCCCGATGGCTACGGAGAGGATCCGCCGCATCGCGCGCGGCGAGGTCGTCACGGGTCAGGGCACGCGCCGGGGAGGGCGGATCGGCGAGGGTGTTCGATCGATCGGTCATGGGCCGAAGACTAGTTCACCGAGCGGGGGAGGAGAAGCGCCCGCCGCGGGATAAGTCGCGGTCAGACGGAGTATGACCGTGTCCGCACGTCGTCCGACCGCGTCCGCACGAAGTTTGACCGCGGTCAGAGCACGTTTTACCGCGGTCACGCGACGTCTGACCGCGGTCGCACAGCCTCTGACCGTGGTCGGACCAAGTTTGCCCGCGGTCACAAGAAGTCTGACTGCGGTCGGACGACGTCTGACTGCGTCCGTACGACGTTTGACCGCGGTCAGAACAAGTTTGACCGCGGTCGCATGACGTCTGACCGCGGTCAGATCGAGTCCGGATGCGGAGGAAGGCCTTGCGGCTGTGAGCTTTTCCCTGGGAGCGCCGAGCACCAGCTCGGCACCGAATCGGTCGCGATCGCCAAAACGGCCGAGCTGGAGCTCGGCGCTCCCAGGACAAGCACACCCGCTGTTTCAGCGATATCCTTGGCGCTCACTCAAAAGCGAAGGACGCCACATGAGCGAGGGAAAGGTTCAAGGGTTTCCAACGAAGGTGGACCAGGACGAACCGTTGGAGGTCGCGCCCTCGCAGCCAGTCACCGTCACGTCGGGGGACGGCGCAGTTTCTGTCGGCGGGAATGTCTCGGGTGGCGTGGTCGTCCACAACTACCCTCAGGCGCCGCCTCCTTCTTCTCTGCCCTTCGTACCCCAGAAGATCCGCCTCGAAGAATTGCCGCGCGTCTCCGGTGAGCTGGTCGGTCGGGATGCACGGTTGAAACAGCTCGATGAGGCATGGAGCGATCCGAAGACGCATATCGTGACGATCGTCGCGTGGGGTGGCGTCGGCAAGACCGCACTGGTCGCGGAATGGGAAGGCCGGCTCGCGGCGCGCGATTTCGACGGCGCGGACGCGTTCGATTGGTCGTTCTACAGCCAGGGCACGAGGGACGAGGTCTCGGCCTCGGGCGAACCGTTCCTGAACGCGGCGCTACGGTTCTTCGGCGGCGATGAGGGGGAACAGATCGCTTCGAGCCCGAGGGTGGCGGAGGAGAAGGGGAGGGAACTAGCGGCATTTGTGGCGGGGCGGAAAGCGCTGCTGATTTTGGATGGTCTGGAGCCGCTCCAGTACCCGCCAAGCCACTATCTCCACGGGGAGTTGAAAGACCCGGGAGTTGCGGCGCTCCTCAAAGGACTCGCCTCGCGGAATCCGGGTTTGTGCGTGGTGACGACCCGCGAGAGCGTGACGGACCTTGCGAGGTATCGCTCCACCACGGCGCCGGAGTGGAAGCTGGAAGGTTTGAGCCCCGAAACCGGGGTAGAGCTGCTCAAGAAGCTTGGGGTCTGGGGCTCGAAAGACGATCTAGCGACGCTTGTTGAAGATGTAGATGGCCACGCGCTCACGCTCAACCTAATCGGCACTTTCCTCGTGAAGGCGCATGGCGGCGACGTTCGGAAGCGTGATCGGGTGAAGCTTGAGAAAGCCGACGCGAAGATCCAAGGCGGTCACGCGTTCAAGGCGATTGCGGCCTACGAAAGCTGGCTGGGTACAGGAGGAGAAGAGGGCGCCCGGCAACTTGCCATTCTTCGACTGCTCGGCCTCTTCGATCGGCCCGCGACTGGCGAGTGTCTTGACGCATTGCGCAAGGAGCCCGCGATTCCGGTCCTGACAGATGCCTTAGTCGGGCTCGATGAAGACGATTGGAGGCTCGCTGTATCCTCACTCTCCGATTGCGGCCTCTTGTCTCCCTCTCCCGTTTCCGGAGAGGGCCGGGGTGAGAGCTGGGACCTCGACGCCCACCCCCTCATCCGCGAGTACTTCGCCAAGCAGCTCCGCGAGAAGACCCCAGAAGCCTGGTGCGCCGCACACGGGCGGCTGTTCGAGCATCTGCGGGATACGACCGAACAGTTCCCCAAAACGCTCGAAGGCCTCCAGCCGCTCTACCAAGCCGTGGCCCACGGCTGCCATGCGGGGCGGCAGCAGGAAGCGTGCGACACGATTTACTTCGCTCGCATTCTGCGCGGGCAGGAGTTCTACAGCATCCGAAAACTCGGAGCCTTTGGCACCGACCTGGGAGCCGTGGCCTGCTTCTTCGATCCCCCCTGGCGCCGCGTCTCGCCCGCCCTCTCCGAAGCCGATCAGGCCTGGCTGCTGAACCAGGCCGCCTTCCACCTGCGCGCCCTGGGCCGGCTGACCGAGGCCCTGGAACCGTTGCGGGTAGCACTGGATCAGGGGATCGAACAGAAGACATGGAACCATGTCGCCAGTGGCGCCTCTAACCTCAGCGAGCTGGAGCTGACGCTGGGCGACGTCGCCGCCGCGGTGCAGGACGGCGAGCAGTCCGTAACCTTCGCCGACCGGAGCGGGGATGCCTTCCGCAAGATAGAAACGAGCACGACGCAAGCCGACGCTCTGCACCAGTCGGGCCGCCGATCCGATGCGCTGCCTCTCTTCCGCGCAGCGGAGCGGTTGCAAGAGGAATGGCAGCCCGAATACCCCCGGCTCTACTCTCTGCAAGGCTTCCAGTACTGCGACCTGCTGCTCGCCGAGGCCGAGCGGGCGGCGGGACGAGGGGCCGTGGGGGAAGCGGATAGGGCGGCGGTCTCGGACGCGCTCCTCGAGGTAGAGGAGAGGGGTCGAAAGATGTTCGCGTGGCGAGTACCAAGCGACCCGGTTCTCGACATCGCCCTCGACCATCTGACCCTCGGCCGCGTCGCGCTCTATCGGTCGATCCTCTTCGGCCCCGATTTCGCTTCCGCGACAGCTGAGATCGAGCAGGCCATGGACGGACTTCGCCGCGCGGGGGCGGCTCACCATCTCCCGAAGGGCCTCCTGACGCGAGCCTGGCTTCATTTCTTGAAAGGCCACCCCGCCGCCGCTCGCGCGTTTCTAGCCGAGGCGCAGGAGATCGCGGAGCGGGGTCCGATGCCGTTGTTCCTCGCGGACATCGCCCTCTATCGCGGCCGTCTGTTTGGCGACCCGGCGGCGCTGGCCGAGGCGCGGCGGTTGATCGAGAAGCATGGGTATGGACGGCGATTGGAGGAGCTGGCGGATGCGGAGGCGGCAATGCAGCTCGCAGGCTGAGGCTCGTCCCGGGACCGCCGAGCACCAGCTCGGCACCGAATCGGTCGCGATCGCCAAAACGGCCGAGCTGGTGCTCGGCGGTCCCGGGAAAAAGCTACACGCTCTCGGAGGCCTCCGCCGGTATCGGCGGCGATTCCGCCCCCACCTTCTCGCGAACCTCCACCACAATCCCCCCGTCCACCGCCGTCGCCACCGCCCGTCCGCCGTTCTGCAGCTTGCCGAACAGGAGCTGCTCGGTGAGCGGCTGCCGGATCGTCTCGTCGATCACACGGCCGAGCGGCCGGGCTCCGAACGCGGGGTCGTAGCCTTTTTGGGCGAGGAGGGTGCGCGCTTCGGGGGCGATTTCGAGCGTCACCTTCTTGGTCCGGAGCTGCTTGGCGAGCTCTCCCACCATCTTGTCGACGATCTGTTCCATCACCGCGGGGTCGAGCGGGCGGAAGCGGAGGCGGGCGTCGAGCCGGTTGCGAAACTCGGGGCTGAACAGACGCTCGACCGCCTGGTCGCTCGCCGGGTCGCCGCGGAGCGCCGGGCTCGCGCCGGGGGCGTCCCGGAGCGCGCCGAGATCGGCCTCCGCGCCTGCGGCGATGGGCGACGCACCGAAGCCGGGGGTCCGCTGGGCCATCTCTCTCGCGCCGACGTTCGAGGTCATGATCAGGATGACGTGGCGGAAATCGGTCGCCTTGCCGTTGGTGTCGGTGAGCGTGCCGTGGTCCATCACCTGGAGCAGCAGGTTGAACACGTCCTCGTGCGCCTTTTCCACCTCGTCCAGCAGCAGCACCGCGTGGGGGCTCTTGGCCACCGCCTCGGTGAGCAGGCCGCCGCGGTCGTAGCCGACGTAGCCGGGAGGGGCTCCCACCAGGCGGGAGACCGTGTGGCGCTCCATGTACTCGCTCATGTCGAAGCGGAGGAACGAGATGCCGAGGGTGAGGGCGAGCTGCTTCGCCATCTCGGTCTTGCCCACGCCCGTGGGTCCCGTGAGCAGGAAGGCGCCGACCGGCTTCTGCGGCTCGCGCAGTCCGGCCCGCGAAACCTTGATCGCCATCACCAGGCGCTCGATCGCCGCGTCCTGGCCGAACACCACGGCTTTCAATTCCGACTCCAGCGATTGCAGCCGGTCGCGGTCGCTGCCTTGGACACGCTTCGGCGGGATCTGCGCCATGGTCGACAAGATGCGCTCGATCTCCGGCACGCCGACCCGTTTGCCGCCGGCCAGCGAAACCCCGGCGCCCGCCTCGTCCAGCAGGTCGATCGCCTTGTCGGGCAGGCGTTTGTCGCGCAGATGCCGCTCGGCCAGCTCGGCCGCGGCGCGCAGGGCGGACTTGGTGTAGGAGACGCCGTGGTGCAGCTCGTAACGCTCGCGGAGCCCTTCCAGGATGCGTACGGTCTCCTCGATCGACGGCTCCAGCACCTCGACCTTCTGGAACCGTCTCGCGAGTGCGGCGTCGCGCTGGAAGTTCTGGCGGAACTCCTCCCAGGTGGTCGCGCCGATGCAGCGCAGCGTGCCGTCTTGGAGCGCGGGCTTGAGCAGGTTCGAGGCGTCCATCGTGCCGCGGCCGGCCGAGCCGGCGCCGATCAGGTTGTGGATCTCGTCGATGAACAGGATCGGCCGCCGGTCGCGTGCGCCGCCGCCGGTTTTGCCCGCGGCGGCGGTCTCCTCGGTCGCCGGTTCCGGCTCCGCAGGTTCCCGCGTCGTGAGCGCCGCCAAAGCCGCCAGCACGCCCTTCAGGCGATTCTCGAATTCGCCGCGAAAGCGGGTGCCCGCGAGCAGCGCGCCGAGGTCGAGGCGAAAGATCCGGGTCTCGGCAAAGCGCGGCGGCACGTCGCCCTTGGCGATCCGGAGCGCCAGCCCTTCGACCAGGGCGGTCTTGCCGACGCCGGGGTCGCCGACGTAGATCGGATTGTTCTTTCGCCGCCGCTGGAGGATGTGGAGCGTGCGCTCGATCTCGCGGTCGCGGCCGATCAGGGGATCGATCGCCCCTTTTTTCGCCAGCGCGGTCAGATCCTGGCAATACAACTGGAGCGGATCGCCCCCGGGGGAGCCGGCGCCGTCCTCGTCCTCGTCCCCTTCGTGCTCGCCGATCGAGCCGGGGTCTGAGTCGGAAGAGCGGTCGCCGCTCCCCGGTCCGGCGGGGGAGAGGCGCGAGACGCCGTGCGAGAGAAAGGAGATCACGTCGAGCCGCGATACCCCCTGCTCGTCGAGCAGCGCGATGGCGAGGGTGTCGGGATCGGCGAACAGGGCGACCAGGACGTCGGCGCCGCGGATCTCGTCGCGCCCCGAGCCGGCGACCTGGGCGCTCGCCCGCGCGAGCGCGCGCCGGACGCCTAAGCCCAGCCGAGGCTCCACCTCTTCGTCATCGAACCGGTCGACCTCCTCGGCGAGGTAGGTGATCAGTCGGCGCTTGAGGATTTCGAGGTCCGCGCCCGCGTGGCGCAGCACCTCGGCGGTACCGCTGTCGAGGGTGAGCGCGTAGAGCAGATGCTCGACCCCGGCGTACTCGTGGCCCAGCCGGGCCGCTTCGGAGAGCGCCACGGAGAGACTGATCTGGAGCGGTTGCGAGAGGTTCAATCGTCCCCCTCCGCAGGCTCGAGCGTGAGCAGCAGCGGCATTCCCGCCTCGCGCGCCTCGTCGGTCACCTCGGCGACCTTGGTCTCTGCGACCTCTTTCGGATAGACGCCGGCGATGCCGACCCCCTGATGATGAACTTCGAGCATGATCTGCGTAGCCTCGCCCGGCGGCCGGCGAAAATGGGTGATCAGGACATGGACGACAAACTCCATGCTGGTGAAGTCGTCGTTGTGCAGCAGCACCTTGAAACGCTGCGGCCGAACCGTTTTCTTCCGCCGCCGGACGGCGACGCTCGATTCGCCGGTGGGGTCGGAGGTGGGGTTGGTCATGGTTCGATTTGGCTTCGGTGACGAAGGCAACCGCGGGAGACCCGCGCCGGCTGCTTCGTCACCAGGATATACGGTGGGGTGGCGGAGGTGCCATATCCCGGCTCCGACAAGGGCCGGAGCCGGGAGATGACAGTTGCTGACTTCAGGCCTCAGATGTCGCAGTTTCCGCCGTCGGACTGAAGCTCTCCCAGGCGGGTGAGGATCACGGAACGGTTGTTGATCACCAGGAACGATTCGATCGGATCGCTCCAGGCCGCCGAGCTGAGCGCCAGGTTGGTACTGGCCTGGATCACCACCGCGGTGTTGTCGGGGCCACATGACGTTCCGCAATGGAAGCTGAGGGTCAGCTCCACGCCAGCCGCCGCGTTGACCCGGGCGACGGCGAAAGCGAACGAGCCGTCGCCCCGGCTCACCAGGAAGGCGCGGTTATGGCCGGGAATCGGCGTCGGACCCGGCGCGACGTCGAAATAAGCGGGCGTCGCGCCGACAGCCGGCACATAGGTATAGGAAACCGGCGTCCTGACTCCCGTCGTGAGGTCGATATCTTCCAATACGACTTGCCCGGCGACGCGGGCATCGCCGATCGGCGCGATGCGCAGCCAGTGGGTGTTGAGCGCCCCGAGCGTCTGGCTGGAGAAGGGCGAGCCCTCGCCGAGTTTCAGGCGGGAGACCGTCTTGATGACGTCGCGCCGAACGAGGGCCGCCGCTCCGATTTTGCAACTCAGCGTGTCGGAACGTTGGAACAGGCCCTTCCAAGCGAGCGGCGAGAACGGGTCCGGCTTCGGAACCCAAAACTCGGGTGTCCTCTGGTCGGAGCCCTGATGGCAGAAGTCGAACGGCCGCAGGATCGACGTAAGCGTCTTGGGATCGGTCCCGGTGATCGTGGTGCTGAGCACGGGACTGCCCGCCCAGCGCTCGGACATGCTCAGGTTCGGCTGGGTCGTGCCATCCGGCAGGCGCTGGACGCAATGGACGCCTCCCGATTGGGTCGGATTTGGCGTCCGGCAGTCGGGATCGCCGGTGCCCCAGCGAGCGACGGTCTGGACCATGGCGCCGATCGATTCGGAGACGATCTGCTGACCCGAAGAGAGGTGAGTGATCTTGCCGACTCCATTGCCCCAGACGCGATTGAAATCGACATGCAGGATGCCGTTGTCGAGAGAATAGGTACCGTAGGCAGGCCCGGCGAGCACCGGGTCCTTTTCGAGCACTTGGCCGAAGCGGGGATAACCGAGCCGCGCGGTCGATCCGGAGCTCCAGGTGGCGTCGGCGACATAGCCGGAGGGTGGCGTCGGGATCCAGGTCTTGGCGTCGCTGATCGATGCCTTGGCGAAGCGCGTGAGCGGCACCAGGCCGGTTCGGACGCTGCTGGTCCACGGGCAGGCGAGGGCTCCCGGGGAGCCGAGCACGTTGTCCAGGTTGTAGCCCGGCGTCTCGTTGGTGAGCGGGCTGTCCCGGAAATCCTGGAGCGCCGCGTTGTAGGTCCGATAAAGAGGCGCGGTGCTCGTTGGGCAGATGGCGGCGGCGCGCGGCACGTACCAGGTTTCGCGGAGCTGTGCGAATTGGCCCGCGGTCGCTTCAGGGACGAGCAGGGTCTTCGAATCGCCATTGCCGAGGCCGGCGTCGAAGTAGTCGGTAAGGCGGGTCATCTCCTCGAAGTCGTTGCGCCAATCGAAGGCGCAGACGCCGTCGCCGCCCGGCACGATGTACTTTGCGGTGGAGGGGATTGCGGCGAGAGCCAGCACGAGAAGAGCGATCGGTAACCGACGCATGGTGTGCGCTCCTGTTCCCGCGTCTGCCCAAAAAACCCGCGAACGAGGCCCGTTGGGCGGCGCGTTCGCTCCTCTCTCAAAAGTAGGTACGGCCGAAGCGCCCCAGGGTTTATCGACCGGCCGTTCGCCTACCTTCCCGCCAGCTCGGCGAGCATCGCGGTATACATCTCCAGGTTCAGGAGCATCCGGTCGCGGCCGATCCATTCGTGCTCGCTGTGGCCGGTGTAGACCTCGCCGGGCATTCCGGGACCGAAATTGACTCCGTTGGGGAGCAGGCGGGCGTGGGTGCCACCGCCGACCGAGATCGGCTTCGGGTCGGGTTGGCCGGTGTAGTGGGCGAAAATCCCGAGCAGCACCGGGATGTGCGGCGCCCCATCGACGAAATGGGGATCGTTGACGTCGGTCTTCAAGGCGACGGGGATACGCGTCTTCTTCGACCAGGCCTCGACGGCTTCGAGGATCGACGTCTCGACTTCGGGCTTGGTCCGCCCGACCGGGCGGCGGAGGTTGAGCCCGGCGGTGAGCCGGCCGTCTTCGATCTTCAGCGTCCCGAGCGACAGCGTCGCCTTGCCCATGAACGGATGCTCGTAGGCGAGATTGCCGAACTTCTCGGCGTAGATGCCGGTGCCCACCAGGTCGTTGAGCAGGCGGACCATGCGCGCGGCCTGGTTGTCGGGCCAGCGTTCGGTCCCGAGCAGCGCGGCGAGGTGGGCGATCGCGTTCTTGCCGTCCCAGGGGGTGGAGGAGTGGGCCGAGACGCCGCGGGCTCGCACGACGAGATCGGCACCGCCGCGCGGCTCGAAGGTGAAGCGAATGTCGCCGTCGCGGCGCGCCGCGTCCATCAGGCGGGTGGCTACGTCGGTGGTCGAACCCGAGATCACCGCCTCGGCGTCCTCCGGCACCTGGGAGAGGAAGAAGCCGCCGGAGAAGCTCGTGAGCTTCGGACCGGGGGCCTCCTCGCGCACCGGATCGATCCCCAGCTCGATCGAGCACCAGCCCTTCTCGGCGATCACCACGGGATAGTCGGCGTCGAGCCCGACGTTCAAGGCCGGCGCCGTCCAGCCGTCGAGGAACTTTTGGAACGGCACCCAGTCCGATTCCTCGGTGTAGGAGATGACCAGGTCGATTCGTTTCCCGGGAGTGAGCCCTTTGTCGGCGAGCGCCTTCATGGCGTAGAGGGCGGTCGCGATCGGCCCCTTGTCGTCCTCCGACCCGCGGCCGAGCAGCTTGCCCGGCTCGGTTTCGGCGTCGAGGCGGAACGGGTCTTTCGCCCATTTGCTCGGATCGACCGGCTGGACGTCGCCATGGACGATCAGACCGAGCCGGTTCTCCGGTTTGGCGTCGGCCGGGCCGGTGGAGATCAAGACCACCGCGCCGTGGTCCTCGAAACCGAACCCCAGCTCCTTCGCCTTGGTGCTCAGGTAGGCGGTCATTTTGCGGACCTCGGGGTTCTCGGCGTTCGGCACGCCTTCGGTCGCGACCGTGCGGAACGCGACCAGCTCGCCGAGCGTGGCAACCGACGCCTCGTCGTAGGTCGACTTGGCGTAGGCCGCGATCTCCAGCGCGCGCGGCGAGGGCGCGGGCGGTGGCGCGGAGGCCCCCAAGGCGAGCGGGAACGCGAGCGCGAGAATCGCCGACGCGAGGCGGATGCGGTTTCGGATCGTCACCTCAATGCGCCTCGATCCAATCGAGCAGTGGGTGCCAGAACAAGGTCGGCGCGTCGTTGGCGGTGAAGATGTCGACGTGGCCGATCTCCAAAGCGCGCGCCGCGGCCGGGCCGAGGCGGACGACTTTGATGGTGACGTCCGTGCTGCCGAGGAGCGTCGTCGTATAGATCCCGAAGTCGCCCACGCCGCCGCCCGCGCCGAGGTAGAGCACGGGGACGGTGATGTCGTCGAGATGATCGTCGAACGGCACGTCGGTCGCGTCGCAGATCGGGGCGTCGCCGTCGGCGAGCAGACGGTTGGGCTCAAGCGGCGAAGCGCCTTGTAAGAAGTCGTACCAGTGGGCCTCGGTCGTGTAGGTGAGGCCGGTCGGCAGGCCCGCGCCGTCGAAGGTGCCGCCGGTGAAATGGTAGAGCGGCACGAACGACTGGCCCGGCGGCAGGAACGTGTAGGTGGCGGCACCGGCGAGCCGGCCGACCTGCCGGTTGGTGAATCCGGGCACGATGGGAGAGGCGCCCGCGGGGGCGGTCTCGGCGAGCGAGCCGATCGCCACGAACAGCTGGCCGCTGGTCGCGGCGGTCTGCCCCGCCGCGAGCAACGCCTCGTTCGCCGCCAGGCGCGCGCAGGCCGCGGCGCGGATGTCGGCGTCGTTGGTCTTGATGAACGAGTCGACCACCACCGCGCCGCGCGTCTGGCGCAGCCCTGCCGGTACCTGGCTCTCGGCGCTGAGATAGACCAGGGCGGTCTGGGCGCCGCGGCTCCAGCCGAGCAGATGGATTTTGCGGTTGCCCTGGCCGGTCGCGAGACGCACGCCGCGGGCGACGACGAGGCCGATCCCAAGATCCCGCGCGTCGGTCTCGATCCCCCAAGTCGCGAGCTCGGCGAGGTTCGGCGCGTCGGCCGGCAGAAGCGTCCAGCGGAAGTCGATGCCCCAGACATCCACCCCGCGCTGGGCGAGGTAGATCGGCAAGGCGCGCGCATCCGGCGCGGCGGGGGAGGCGACCGCGGAAAGGAACGCGGCGTCGAACCCCCACGCGTCGCCATGGGCGAGGAAGATCGCCTTGGCGGTACGCGCCGGCTGTCCCGGAGAGGTCTCTTTGACCACCCGATGGAGGCCGATCACCTCGCGCGCGCCGGCGCCGACGCGCAGGCGGAGCGAGTATTCGGCGATGCCGGAAACGAGCGCGCGACGGGAAAACGAGCCGGGCACGACGACCGAACCGGCGGCGGCGTGGCGAGCGGCTTCGACGAACGCGACAGGCGCGCCGGCCGGCGCCGCCGAGGCGGTCGCGGCGGAGGTAGGGGTCGCGAAGAGAGCACAAGAGAGGGCGAGAGCGAGGAGAGGAATCATCGTCGATCGTCTCATCGGGAGTACCTCGGGAATCCGGCCGCGGCAGCGCGTCCCGGCGTCGAGCCCAAGTATACCGGCCGCAACCTCCGGCCTTGGGCCGCGTAGCCACCTCGCATGGATTTCTTGCGGGATTTCCGCCTCGCGGCGGAGAACGCCGGCCGGACCCCCGGCTTCTCGGTCGCGATGGTGGCGACGCTCGCGTTCGGGATCGGGTCCTGCTCACGCCTCAGCCGGCGCGGCGACCGCCATCTGGAGCCTCCGTTCGCGGCGCCCGATGCGGGAGGAGTAAGGGGCCGTTTCCGGGAATCCGTCAGCGACTTCTCTTCCTGGGACCGCCAGCGTCTCGCTGGCGCCTTTCGCTGAGCGAGCGCCAACGCCGAGCGCAGGGCGCCCGCCCCGCCGGCTCGGACGCCTGCCCTAACGCTTGGGGCGCCTGCCCTGTGCGCGAGGGGACCGGCTCGGACATGCGGGCGTCCACTTCCTTCAGAGCGCTCCGCCCCCGCCGGCGAGACGCCAGCGGTCCCAGGGATCCTGGATGAAACCGCGTGCGGCGAAACTCACACCCTCCGTCGCCGAGAGGGTCTATAGAGAGCGGAGGGGGCCGGGTGCTTTCCCCACCTCCCAGACGCTCCCTCGTCTCTCCCCGACCCGGCCCTCTCCGGTTGTTCGCGTGCCGGCCGCGCTAAGATCCGGTTTTATGGAGCATTCAGAGCTACTCGCCGCGCTCCGCGCCTGCGCCTCGGACCATCCGAATCTCGCTTTGGCCGTTGTCTTCGGTTCGCTCGCGCGAGGGGCACTGCGGCGGAACAGCGATGTCGATTTGGGTTTGCTCGTCGACGGGGAGTCTCTGGAGCTGCGTCTGCGCCTGGAAGTTGATTTCGGCCGCGCCGCCGGTCGCGCGGTCGATCTGATCTTCCTCGACCAGGCGCCACCGCTGCTGCGCTTCGAGATCGCACGGGAAGGCCAGGTGTTTCTCGAACGGCGGCCCTACCTCTGGGCTGACTTCAAATACACGGCGATGCGGGATTGGTGGGATTGGGCTCCTTATGCACGTCGAATCCAGGCCGCCGCGGTCGCGCGCCTACGCGCGGAGGTCGCGCATGGTCCGGCCTGACGTTGCGGCGGGTAAGCTCGCCCGGGCACGCGGTTGGCTGGCCGATGCCGAGGGTCTGATCGCCCGCGAAGAACGCCGGGACCGCGATCTCGGCGCGTTCTATCTCTTTCTCGCGATCCAGGAATGCATCGATCTCGCCACCCATTGGGTGGCCGACGCAGGCTGGCCGGTTCCCGACGACGCCGGAGCGTCGTTCGACCTAATGGCGGACCGAGGAGTCCTCGATCGAGACCTCGCGGAAGGAATGCGCGGCGCGGTCGGTCTACGCAATCGAATCGGCCACGGCTACGCGGCGATCGACCACGATCGGATCGGGCGGGAGCTCGAGAACGGGGCGCAGACGCTCCGAATGTTTCTGGCAGCGGTCGCCGACGAAGCCGGGCTGTAGGTGATCAAAGGCGTCGCCGCCACTTCAGAGCTTCGTCGTTCCTGGGAGCTTGGCGAGATCTCGATCGAAGGTGCCGAGAGGGAGATGCCCTGCCCTCCGTGCGACTTCGAGGATCAGGCAGTCGGAAAAGCCGAGCTTCGGGCGTTCGCGAAAGCGTTCGAGGGCGGCGGCTACGACATCCGGTTCCTGGAGCGTCAAGTCTCGATGCGCGAGGAGGATCTCGACGGCCGTGGCGATCTTGGCCGGCGGTTGCTCGTAGGCCGAGGCGAGAACCCACATCGCCTCGACGAGAACCAGGTGCGAAACCCACGCGCCGCCGGCCACGAAATCCTCGGCTGCGGCGGTCTGTCGCTCGTCGTCACGGGTCGTGAGACGCACCAGCACGTTGGTGTCAACCGCGCGCATGGCGTTTCTTGACGTAGGCCCGAATGCCCTCTTTCATCTCCTCGATGGTGCGAGGCGCGGGTGGCGCGTCGAAGAGCGCGTGATGAAGATCCTCTGAAGAGTATCGTCCGGCTCGGCGAACGACGACCTTTTCGCCTTCCTGTTCCCACGCGAGGACTGAACCGGGGCCGATCCCGAGCTTGCGACGGACCTCCGCCGGTACCGAGATTTGTCCCTGCGCTGTCAGCTTCGATGTCGCGATCGTCATGCGAGTAGATTACCGCGGTAATGGAACTCTGGCAAAGCACTTGAGCAGATCGGCGGTGTGGGCGGTCGCGTGGTACCAGCCCTTCTGGCGATCGTAGCCGCGCAGGTCGCGCTCTCCCGCGAGGTAGGCGAGCGCGGCGTCGAGCAGCGCGCGATGCCCTTCGGCTCCGAGGAATGGCGCGGCGAGGTCGCGCTCGGCCAAGAGCGACAGGCCAAGGGCGGAATACGACCGCAGGAGCACCCGGTCGTCCCCCGGTTCGCTCAAGCCGGCGGAGAGCTGGCCGCTCCAGCGGGCGACCAGCCGGCGCTCGGCGTCGGGGTCGAGCAGGCCGCGCTCGATCCAGGCCGCGGGGATCGAATAGGCGAGGTCGTCGCGAAGCTCCGGGTTGGGGGAGGAAAAATAGTCCGACAGCTCCTCGACCAGCGCCGCGGCAGACGAGCCCTCGGGCACCGCGAAGTCGGCGGTCTTGATGGCGCGCCAGAACGCGCGATCGTGCGGGAATGCCGGTGCCGCGGGCGGAGCGGCGCCAATCGGAGACACCGCGGCGAGCGACAGGACGAAGCCGAAGGCAAGACCCGCGGCCGGCTTTACCAGATGCGGCACACGTCCTCTGGCTTCTTCACCATCGGCT
Source organism: Thermoanaerobaculia bacterium (assembly GCA_035995205.1). GTDB lineage: Bacteria > Acidobacteriota > Thermoanaerobaculia > Multivoradales > UBA5704 > DASYKS01. The sequence continues at coordinate 28,739 of DASYKS010000098.1, read as the reverse complement.
GGCCGGGTTTGCAGGCGAAGGCCTGGGCGAACTCGGGCATGTTGACCACCACGCCGTTGATCCGGAAGCGGCCGGGGGAGTGGGGATCGGTCTTCGCGCGGAGGCGGAGATTCTCGGGCCGGTCGTTGTTGCAGACCCATTGCGCGAAGCCGACGAAGAAGCGCTGGTTGGGGGTGAGCCCCTCGACGGGCATGAGCTTCTTGTCTTTCGTCGCGTCCTTCCAGGCGGCGTAGGCGATGATCTCGCCCCCGAGATCGGCGACGTCCTCGCCGAGCGTGAGCTGGCTGTTGATTTTCAGGTCGTCGACAATCGGGTACTGGGCGTACTGGTCGGCCACGCACTTGGCGCGCTTCTCGAACTCCTTGCCGTCGGCTGCCGTCCACCAGTCGCGCAGGTTGCCGTTGGCGTCGTACTGGCGCCCTTCGTCGTCGAAGCCGTGGGTCAGCTCGTGGCCGATCGTACCGCCGGTGTCGCCGTAGTTCGGCGCGTCGTCCGACTTCGCGTCGTAAAGCGGCGGCAGCAGCACGCCGGCAGGAAAGTTCATGTCGTTCAGCTGGGCGTCGTAATAAGCGTTCACGGTCGGCGGCGTCATGCTCCACTCGCCGCGGTCGACCGGCTTGCCGACTTTCGCCAGATCGCGCCGGCTCTCGAAGGCGCGGGAGCGGGCGACGTTGCCGACGTAATCGGCGCGCTCGATCGCAAGCCCCGAGAAGTCGCGCCAGACGTCCGGATAGCCGATCTTGTTGCGCATGCCGCTGAGCTTCGCGAGCGCCTGCTTCTTGGTTTCCTCGCCCATCCAGGGCAGCGCCGCGATCCGCGCCGCCATCGCCTTCTCGATCCGCAACGTCATGTCGAGCGTGCTCGCCTTGGTCTCGGGCGAGAACGACTTGGCGACGAACACCTGGCCGAGCGCCTCGCCGAGGTCGCGGTCGACGCCGTTGACGCAGGTCTTCCAACGCGGCGGCATCGTCTGCACGCCGCGTAGGGTCTTGCTGTAGAGCTCGAAGTTTGCGGTGCGGAACGCGTCGGTCAGGATGTTCGCGCGGACGTTCAGGATCTGCCACGAAAGATAGGTTTGCCAATCGGCGAGGCTCACGTCCTTCAGTTGGCGCTCGACCCGCTCGAAGAACTTCGGCTCGGTCACGTTCAGATCTGCGACCTTCGGGCTGCCGACGCCGTCGAGGTAGGAGCCCCAAGAAAACGTCGGCGTGAGCTTTTGCAGATCGGCGAGCTGGGTTCGATGCCACGTCTTGTACGGATCGCGGCGCTCGACGCGCGAGAGCGCGGCTTCGGCGAGCGCGGTCTCGAAGCTGATCACGCTCTTGGCTTTCGCCGCGGCGACCTCGGGCGCGTCGCCGGCCAGGCCGAAGATTCGGGCGACGTGCGCGGTGTAGGCGTCGCGGATGCTCTGGGTCCGCTCATCGTTCTCCAGGTAGTAGGAGCGGTCCGGCAGGCCGAGCCCACCGGCCGAGGCTTCCGGCATCACCCGGCTCGCGTCGTCGGCGTCCTGGGTGGAGCCGAAGCCGAACAGCATGCGATTGGCGAACCCGGTCGGGTGGAGCTTGCCGAGCAGCGGCGCGATCTGGTCCTTGGCCGACAGCGCGGCCACCGCGTCGAGATCCGCGCGCACCGGGGCGAGCCCCGCCTTCTCGATGCCGGCAACGTCCATGCAGGCCTGGAAGTAGTCGCCGATCAGCCGCTCGGTCGCCGTGCGCCCGGGGGCGTCCTTCGCCGCGGTTTCGAGCAGCCCCCAAAGGAAACGCTGGTTGTCCTGGGTCACCTTGGCGTAGACGCTCCAGTTCCCCTGATCCGACGGGATCGGATTGCTCTTCTCCCAGCCGGCGCACGAGTAGGCGTAGAAATCGAAGCACGGGTCGATCGAGCGGTCCATCGCCGCGACGCTCAACGAGGGCGAGTAGGGCAGCTCGGCAAGCGGCGTCTCGGTTTCGGCGCGAGCGGGGGAGAGTGCGGAGAATGCCACTAAGAGGAAGGCGAAGGCGTGTTTCATCGGAGGCTCCGAGAGGGAGGAGGGTGGAGGTGAAGAAACCGTAACCTAGGGATACGTAGCGGAGAGCTTGAAGTTCACTCCCGCCGCCGGTTCAGATCTGGGTGAACGGAATGCCCACCAGCAGGATCGCCACGCCCGCCCACTGCCAGGGCGCCACCCGCTCGCGCAGGAAGATCGCGGCGAGCAGAACGGTGACCGCGGAAAACATCGAGGTGAGCACGGTCGTGAGCGTCACGTCGCCTTGCGAAAGGCCCCAGGTGGAGGCAAGGAACGCGCTGGTGTCGAGCAGGCCGACGACGGCGAGCAGCCCCCAGATCTTACCGGGCGGCAGGTCGAGACGGCGGCCCAGGGGGGCGGCGAGCAGGGCGAGCACGAAGGGAGTCACCAGGCGAAACAGCCAGACCGGCACGATAGGGCCGAACACGGGGGTGATCCGGTAGCCGAGCAGCCAGAACAGGGCGGCGAAGGTCGCCGAGCCGGCGAGCGCCCAGGCGACCCCCGGCGGCAGCCGGCGCCAAGTGCGGGTTTCCCCCTCCGGCATGGGTCCGGTCGAGGCGAGGACGACGCCGACCACGACGACGGCCAGGGCGATCGTCTTGCTCGTCCCCAGGCGCTCGCCGGAGAGGTAGGCGAGCACGCCGGTCACCGCGCCGTAGCTGGCGGCGATCGGCGAGACCAGGGTGAGCACGCCGATCTCGAACGAGCGGAACAGGGCGAACGAGGCGAAGATGTTGAGCGCGCAGCCGAGCGCCATCCACCCCCAGGCGGTCGGGCCGACCGCGGCGAGCGCGGCGAGCCGGCCCGTCGCGACCAGGTAGACGGAGATCGCGGCGAGGCCTAAGAACTGGAAATAGAAGAGGCTGCGAAAGGCGCCGATCTCGCGGGTGACGAAGCGCGACAGGAAATCGCCGACTCCCCAGCCGAGCGCCGCCGTAAGCCCCGGCAGGGCGTTCAACGGCGGGCTCCGCGGGCGCGGGATGGAGGCGGCGTGGGGAGGGTCATGAGCGGCAGATCCTACCGCGTCGGGCGCTTTTTCATTCTCTGGGATCTGCCGATCGAGGAAGGACTAAACTATAGGGTGTCCGGGACGTCCTGGAGATCGACTTGCACCAGGAGGTGGCGTCGTGACCCCAACCCATGGGATCCCTGGAAACAATTCCGGTTTTCTCCGCCGTGCCGCGGCCGGTCTCGTCGCGCTCGCCGCGATCGGCGCGCTCTACGGTTTCGCCCGCCTGCCCGAGCTGTCGGGCGCGGAGCGCGCCACCCTCGCCCGACGGTTCTCGTTCACCACCTCGGAAATTCCGCTGCCGCCGGGAGCCGGCACGCCGCGGTTCGTCCGGGCGGTTCATCCGAGCCTCGCGGGGCTCGCCTCGTGGATCTCTGCGATGGGCGCGGCGGTGGCGATCGCGGACATCGACGCCGACGGCTTGCCGAACGACCTCTGCTCGGTCGATCCTCGCGTCGACCGGACGATCGTCGAGCCGGCGCCGGAGACCGGGGCGCGCTATCTCCCGTTCTTCCTCGATCCCCTCACCCTGCCCTACGACGCGGGGACAGTGGCGCCGATGGGCTGCCTGCCGGGCGATTTCAACGAGGACGGCCGGCGCGACCTGCTGGTCTATTACTGGGGGCGGACGCCGATCGTCTTCCTGCGCCGGGCGGAAGAGGGGCCGCTCGCGCGAAACAGTTTCCTCGCGGTCGAGGTGGCGCCGCCGGCCGAGCGCGGGCAGCGCTGGTACACCAACGCCCTCACCAGCGCGGACGTCGACGGCGACGGCCATCTCGATCTGATCGTGGGCAACTATTTCGAAGACGGCAGCCGGATCATCGATCCGCACGCGACCGGGCGCGAGCACATGCACCAGTCGATGTCGCGGGCCGACAACGGCGGCCGCGACCGCCTGCTGCTGTTCGTCGCGGCGACTCCGGGCACCCCGGGGAGCGCCGGGGAAAGCACCTCGGTTTCGTTCTCCGACGTGGCCGGCGCCTTCTCCGATCGCGTAGCTCTGGACTGGACGCTCGCCGTGGGCGCGGTCGACATGGACGGCGACCTGTTGCCCGAGATCTATTTCGCCAACGATTTCGGCCCCGATCGGCTGCTATACAACCGCTCGACGCCGGGCCGGCCGCGCTTTGCGCTGCTCGAAGGGAAGAAGGGCTTCACCACGCCTAGCTCGAAGGTGCTCGGCCGCGACTCGTTCAAAGGGATGGGCCTCGATTTCGCCGACTTGAACGGCGACGGCCGCCCGGACCTCTACGTCTCGAACATCGCCGCCGAGTGGGCGCTCGAAGAGAGCCATTTCGTCTGGCTGTCTCAAGGCGACGCGGCGGAGGCAAGAGATGAGATGGCGCGCGGCATCGCACCTTACGCCGACGCTTCCGAGCCGCTCGGCCTGTCGCGAAGCAGCTGGGGTTGGGACGCCCGGTTCGCCGACTTCGACAACGACGGCGTCCCCGAGGCGCTCCAGGCGACCGGCTTCCTCGCCGGCAAGACCAATCGCTGGCCGGAGATGCACGAGACGGCGATGGGCAATGACGAGCTTCTCGCAAACCCGTACAACTGGCTCCATCTGCACCCGGGCGACGACCTGTCAGGCCACCGTCCGACGCCGTTCTTCGTCCGCGCCGAGTGCGGACACACCGGAGGGTACCCGGGACGCTACTTCGACCTGTCGCGCGAGGTAGGCAACGGCGACGTCCAGGTCTCGCGCGGGATCGCTATCGCCGACGTCGACGGCGACGGCCGGCTCGATTACGCGGTCGCGAACCAATGGCAACCGTCGCGCTTCTATCGCAACCGGGCGAAAGCGCCGGGGCGGTTCCTGGAGCTCGACCTGGAGCTGCCGCCCGCGGGTGAGTCCGGAGCGCCCGGGTTGAGCTCCCAGGGGTTGGGCTCCCCCGCGATCGGCGCCCGTGCGACGGTCGAGCTGCCCGACGGGCGGCGCCTGGTCGCCCAGGTGGACGGCGGCACCGGCCACTCGGGCAAACGCGATCCCGAGCTTCATTTCGGTCTCGGTGCGCTGACGGCAAATGCCCAACTGGTTGTCGAGATCGCCTGGCGGGATCGCACGGGCAGGCTCGCGAGCAGTCGCTTGCTGTTGGCGCCGGGGCGGCATCGGATCGTCCTCGATTTCGTCCCGAGGGTTGCCGCAGCTACCCGCCTCGGCAAGCCGAGCGCCGCGAGCCCGGCTTCCTGACGCTAGGAGACACGCCAATGAGCGCCACGACCGCCAGCTCGGACCCCCGCGATCTGCGTCTTCCGGCGCTCCGGCGCTTCGCCTTCGCGATCACGCTGCTCAACGGGGTCGGCCATCTCTACCTCGGATTCGAGCAGTCGTACGCCCACCCGCTGTTGGCGCTCGCGACCGCCTACTCCTTGGAGCTGCTGCTCGAATGGATCGATGCGCGCGCGAAGAGGCGCGCCCCGCGATATGCCGGCGGCCCGCTCGCCTTGGCGAATTTCCTGCTCTCCGCGCACATCAGCGGCCTTGCGGTCGCGATGCTCACCTACGCCAACGACCGCCTGCTGCCGGTGATGCTCGCGACCGCGATCGCGATTGGCAGCAAGCACGTACTGCGCGTCGCGACCGCCGCCGGGCGCAGCGTCCACGTCTTCAACCCGTCGAACCTAGGGATCTCCGCAACCCTGTTGGCGATGCCCTCCGTCGGGATTTTCCAGCCCTACATGTTCACCGAGAATCTAGGACCGGTGGGGGATTGGGTCCTCCCCTGCATCCTGGTGACCGCGGGCACTCTTCTCAACGCGCGCTTGACGCAGAAGATCCCGCTGATCCTGGCCTGGCTCTGTGGCTTCGCGCTCCAGGCGCTCGTCCGCACGGCGGTGCTCGGCACGGCGCTGCGCTCCGAGCTGATGCCGTTCACCGGTCTCGCGTTCCTGCTGTTCACGTTCTACATGATCACCGATCCGGCGACCACGCCTTCCTCGGCGCGCGGCCAGATCGCGTTCGGTCTCGCGACCGCCGGGACCTACGGTGTCCTGGTCGCCTGCCACGTCGTGTTCGGCCTCTTCTTCGCGCTGTCGCTGGTCTGCGCCGGGCGTGGCGTCCTGCTCTATGTGCAGAACCATGCTCTGGCGCGCGTTTCGTCCGACCTGGGGAATGTCGCAACGGCTTCGGCACGGCAGGCAGGCGCGAGCCCGGGTTGAGGATGAGCGAACCGATCGCGCTCGTCGGCCGCGCCTGCCGCTATCCCGGCGCGGCGAGCCCGGCGGAGCTGTGGGAAAACGTGCTCGCGATGCGGCGGGAGTTTCGGCGCATCCCGCCCGAACGGCTGCGGCTGGAGGACTATCTAAACGTCGGCGGCCCCGAGAGCCTGTACGCCTCGGAGGCCGCGCTGCTCGACGGCTGGGAGTTCGACCGGGTCCGTTTCCAGGTGGCGGGACCGACCTTCCGTAGCGCCGATCTCGCCCACTGGCTGGCGCTGGAGGTGGCGGCCGACGCGCTTGCCGACGCCGGCTTTCCCGAGGGGCGGGGGCTCGACCGCGAAGCCGCGGGCGTGCTGGTCGGCAACACGCTCACCGGCGAGTTCATGCGTGCTGGTCTAATGCGGCTGCGCTGGCCGTTCGTGCGCCGGATGGTCGCGGCCCGGCTGGCGGAAGAACCGGGCTGGGAGCCCGAGCGGACCGCCGCGTTCCTCGCCCGGCTGGAGGAGCGATACAAAGAGCCGTTCCCCCCCTCCGCCGAGGAGTCGCTCGCGGGCAGCTTGAGTAACACCATCGCCGGCCGGATCTGCAACCATTTCGATCTGCACGGCGGCGGCTTCACGGTCGACGGCGCCTGCGCCTCCTCGCTGCTCGCGGTCGCGCAAAGCTGCTCGGCGCTCGCCGCGGGAGATCTCGACCTCGCCCTCGCCGGCGGCGTCGACCTTTCGATCGATCCGTTCGAGCTGATCGGCTTCGCCCGGAGCGGCGCGTTGGCGGCCGACGAGATGCGCGTCTACGACCAACGCTCGGACGGCTTCATCCCCGGCGAAGGGTGCGGTTTCGTGGTGCTGATGCGCCACGCCGACGCGGTCGCCTCCGGGCGGCGCATCCACGCGCTGATCCACGGCTGGGGCATCTCGTCCGACGGCCGGGGCGGGATCACCCGGCCGGAGGCCGTGGGCCAGCGCCGCGCGCTCGATCGCGCCTACGCCCGGGCGGGTTTCGGCATCGAGAGAGTCGGCTACTTCGAAGGGCACGGCACCGGCACCGCGGTGGGCGACGCGACCGAGCTGGCGGCGCTGTCGGCAGCGCTGCGCGCCGTGGGCGGCGGCTCCGGAGTGTCCTCATCGCTGCCCGCGATCGGCTCGATCAAGGCGCTGATCGGCCACACCAAGGCGGCGGCGGGCGCGGCCGGATTGATCAAGGCGACGCTCGCACTCGAACATCGCATCCTGCCGCCGCACGCGGGAACGGACCGGCGGCATCCCGAGCTGCTGGGGGAAAATCCGGCGCTCCGCACCCTGGATGAAGCCGAGCCCTGGCCGGCGGACCGGCCGCTTTTCGCCGGGGTCTCCGCGATGGGCTTCGGCGGCATCAACGTCCACTTGGCTTTAGGTGCTCTCGGCGCGCCGGAACCCGAGCCCGAGCGCCGGCGGGCGCTGCCGCTGCGGGTCGCGAAGCTCGTCGCCTCGGCGCAGGACGCCGAGCTGATCGTGCTCACCGGGGCGGACGCCGCGGATCTGGCGGCCCAGGCGCGCGCGCTGCTGCCGGTTGCCCGGCGGATCTCCCGCGCCGAGCTGGGCGATCTGGCGGGGGAGCTGTCGGCCGAGCTGGCCCGGGACGTGGCGGAAGCCCCAGCGACCGCGCGCGCCGCCCTCGTCGCGCGTCGGCCCGCGGATCTCGTCGTGCTCCTCGAACGGCTGATCGCGGATCTGGCCGCCGATCGGTCCGAGCGGATCGACCCGCGCGGCGGCTTGATCTATTCCGCCGTGCGAACGAGCCCGCCGCGCATCGGTTTCCTGTTCACCGGCCAGGGTGCGGCGACCCCCAGGGATGCCGACGCGCTCGGCCGCCGCTTTCCGGAGATTCAGGAGATCTACGACCGGCTTGCCTCAAGAGCGCTCCCCGCGGGACTGCTCGCGCAGCCGCTGATCTCCGCCCACTCGCTCGCCGGGCTCGCGTTGCTAGAACCGCTGGGCCTTTGCGCCGCGGTTGCGGTCGGCCACAGCCTCGGCGAATTGACCGCCCTGCATTGGGCCGGCGCTCTCGGGGCGGACGATCTGTTGCGGCTAGCCGCCGAGCGCGGCACCGCGATGGTCGAGACGATGGCAACGGCCGGCGGCATGGCCTCGATCGCCGCCAGCGCCGAGCGGGTGGGGGAGCATCTGCACTGCCTGCCGGTGGTCGTCGCGGCGTACAACGCGCCGAATCGGACGGTGATCTCGGGCGAGCTGGCCGCGATCGAGATCGCGCTCTCCCGGGCGCGCGCCGCGGGGCTCGACGCGCAGCGCCTGGACGTCTCGCACGCCTTCCACTCGTCGCTCGTCGCGGGTGCGGCCCCCCCTCTCGCTACGGTCCTCGCGGACCTGCCGTTCGCACCGCTCGTTCGCCAGGTTGCTTCGACCGTCACGGGAGGCCTGTTGCCCACGGAGGCCGACCTGCCGGCGCTGTTGCTCACCCAACTGACCGAGCCCGTGCGCTTCACCGAAGCGCTCGCCGCGGCGGGCGGCGATCACCCCATAGATCTGTGGATCGAGATCGGGCCCGGCCACATGCTCGCGAGCCTCGCCGCCGAGACGCTCGGGGCTCCGACGATTTCGCTCGAAATGGGGGGGCCATCCGTCGCCGGGCTGCTCACGGCCGCGAGCGCCGCTTGGGCGCTCGGAGCATCGGTCGACCTTTCGCCGCTTTTTTCCGGCTGTTTCTTGCGGCCGTTCGACCGCACGCGCGTGCCCCGATTTCTGGCGAACCCGTGCGAGCTGGCGCCGTTGCCGGATACGCCGCTCCCAACCGCCGAGCGGGAGGCGGTGCCCTCCTCGACCTCGCCCCCGGCAACCCTCGCGGACGATCCGCTCCCGCCGATCGAAGTTGTCCGCGCCCTGATCGCGGAGCGCGCCGAGCTGCCATCGAGGACCGTCCGCGACGAAGCGCGGCTGCTCGGCGACCTGCATCTGAACTCGATCACCGCGGGCCAGATCGTCGCCGAATCGGCGCGAAGGCTCGGCCTGCCTGTTCCCGCCTTCCCGTCCGGCTACGGCCAGGCGACAGTAGCCGAGGTGGCCGCGATTCTCGCCGAGAGCGCCGCGGCGGTGGCCACCGGCCGCGCCGTCGAGTCCGAGCGCTTTCCGTCCGGGGTGGCGGCCTGGCTGCGCGCGTTCCGGGTCGAATGGATCGAGCGGCCCTTGGCCGACCGGCTCCCGCCCTCGGGCCATCCGACGGCAGGCGATTCCGGCGCGGTCTGGCGCGTCGTCACGGTGGGGAACCCCGAGTCGTTCGGCGAAGCGATTCGCGCACGTCTGGCGGTGGAGGAGTGGAGCGAGCCGGGCGTCGTGCTCGTTCTGCCTGCGGAATTGGACGCCTCGGCTTGTACGGGGTTTCTTTCCGCGGCCCGCGCCCTGCCCTTCCGCGGCCCCGCCCGATTCGTGATGGTCCAGCAGCGAGGCGGCGGCGGTTTCGCCCGCACGCTCCATCTCGAACGGCCGGAGGTGCAAACGCTGGTGGTCGAGATCGATCCGGCCGATCCGACGGCCCCCGATCGCGTGGTGAAAGAGATCCTTGCGCAGCAACGCTCGCGCGGCCATGTCGAAGCGCGTTGGGAGGGCGATCTCCGGCAAATCCGGCAGATCCGCCTCGCCCCGGCGGGTCAGGAGGTCGCCGCTCCCTCGCTCGGTCCCGAAGACGTCGTTCTGGTCACCGGCGGCGGCAAGGGGATCGCGGCCGAATGCGCCCTTGCCCTTGGGGCTCGAACGGGAGTGAAGCTCGCGCTGCTCGGTCGCTCGGACCCAGGCGCCGACCGGGAGCTGGAGGCGAACCTCGACCGCTTCGCCGCCGCGGGAATCGTCCACCTCTACCTACGCGCCGACGTCACCGACCGCGCGGCGGTAGCCACCGCTATTGGGCAAGCCGAGCGCACGCTGGGGCCGGTCACCGCCCTGCTTCACGGTGCCGGCACGAATGTGCCCCGGCGGATTGAAGATCTCGACGAGGCGGCGATGGGCGCCACGCTCGCGCCGAAGGTCGAGGGGTTGGCGAACCTCCTCGCCGCCGTCGAGCCCGAACGGCTGAAACTGCTGTTCGCGTTCGGCTCGATCATTGGCGAATCCGGGTTGCCGGGCGAAGCGGACTATGCGCTCGCGAACGAGTGGCTGGCGCTCCGCCTCGATCGTTTCGCCCGCGAGCACCCGGCCTGCCTCTGCCGGACGCTCGCTTGGTCGGTCTGGGCGGGAGCCGGAATGGGCGAGAAGCTTGGCCGGATCGAAGCGCTGATCCGCGAGGGGATCGTGCCGATCCCGGTCGATGCGGGCGTCGCCGCGTTCTTGGATCAAGTGACGCGGCCGACCGCGACGCTCGACTCGACGGTGATCCTCGCCGGGCGCTTCGGCGAGCCGCCGACCGTCGATCTCGGCCGCCCCGAGCCGCCGCTCCTGCGCTTCTTCGAACGGGTCCGCATCTTCGTGCCGCAGGTCGAGCTGGTGGTCGAGTGCCGCCTCTCGGCCGACAGCGACCCCTACCTCCTCGACCACGTATTCCGCGGCGAGCGGCTGCTGCCCGCGGTGGTCGGGCTCGAAGCGATGGCCCAGATCGCGACCGTCCTGCTCGGCCGCGATCCGGCTGACCCGACTTGCCTGCCGGTGTTCGAGAAAGTCGAGCTGGCGCGTCCGATCGCGGTGCCCGAAGGTGGCAAGCGGACGATTCGGATCGCCGCCCTGGCCGTCGCCGTCGATACGGTCGAGATCGTGCTGCGCGACGAGGCGACCGGCTTCGCGGTCGATCATTTCCGCGCGTTCTGCCGCTTCGCAGCCGACGCGTTGGCGGAGGCGCCCGCGCTCGATCTGCCGGCCGCGGACGAAGCACCGCCGGACCTGGATCCGCTTGTCGATCTCTACGGCGGCATCCTGTTTCACAACGGCCGTTTCCGGCGGGTGCAACGCTACCTCCATCTCTCCGCCACCTCGTGCGTCGCCGAGCTAGCGCGCGGCGCGGGGGTGCCCACGTTCGGCCGTAACCTGCCCGACCGGCTGTTGCTCGGCGATCCGGTCCTCCGCGACGGGGCGATCCACGGCATCCAAGCGTGCATTCCGCACCGCACCCTGCTGCCTCTTTCAATCGAGCGGGTGATCCCCAGCCGGCTCGACGGGCCGGGACCCTACCGCTTGGCGGCCCGCGAGCGCTCGCGGCAAGACGACACGTTCGTCTACGACCTGGAGCTGCGCGACGAATCCGGCCGGCTCGTGGAGCAATGGCAAGGTCTCGCTCTCCGCGCGGTCGACGCCGCCCCTCGTCCGGCCGCTTGGCGCTCCGCTTTGGCCGGACCATGGATTGAGCGGAACCTGCAGGAGCTGCTGCCGGGCGCCGGGCTCCTCGTCGAAATCGCCCCGGCCACGGACGGGCGCTCGGCGCTCGAACGGGTGGTTGCGCGGAGTAGCGGACCGGCCGAGGTCGCAGAGTTCTTCCGGCGTGCCGACGGCAAGCCTGTGATCTCGGCCGCAGGCTCCGCCCTCACCGTGTCGAAAGCGGACGCGGCGCAGTTTGCGCTAGTGGTCTCGGTGGCGGGCGGGGCACTCGGTTGCGATCTCGAACTGGTGGTCGCCCGGAGCGATGACCTCTGGCGCGACCTGCTCGGCCCTGAGCGTTTCGAGCTGGCCCGCCTGCTCGCCCGCGAGCTGGGGGAGCCGCTCGACGAAGCCGCGACGCGGGTCTGGGCGGCGGGTGAAGCGCTGCTGAAATCGGGTCAGCCGCCGGGAGCGCCGCTGGTCCTGGCCAGCGGCGCAAGCATCGACTCAGGCGGTTGGGTGCTACTTTCCTCCGGAGGCCTCGGCGGAATCACGGTCGCGACCGTCATCGCGCCGCTCGAAGATCCGGCCAAGCGCTTCGCCCTCGCCTTCGCGGGACCTACCGCGACGACGAGGCCGGAAACAGCACCGGGCTCTGGATCGAGTAGTTCTGCTCGGACATCTTGAAGCTGATCCGCGCCGCGGCGATCGAGGCGGGCAGGTCGAGATCCTCGATTCGCAGGTGGTCGCCGGGGCAGAGCTGATTCTCGATCGTAAACGGGATGCCGATCTTGCCGCCGTCCGCCGTTTCCACTTCGAGCATCGGATCGGTCAGGCATCCCTCGTTCCAATCGGGGTCGATCTCGATTTGCAGCGCCGCCCGGCCGCCCCCGCCGTTGTCGATCGAACAAGCCGGGCAAGGGTTCGCCCCCGGTTGGGTAACGACCGCGCCGGGCGCCGGTTTCGGCGGCAGCGATTCCGCCGTGCAGATAGGAGCCACGCCGTCGCAGGTAAGGTAGGTCCGTTGGGGGCAGCTCGCGGGAATCTTCTCCGGCGAAACCTTGAGCAGGTGGCAACCGAGTGAGCGGCTCTCTGCCGCCCGCGCGAGCGCGACCTTTGGCGCGAGCGCGGCGTCGAGCGCGGCCATCAGATCGAGTTTGCGGACGGGAGGGGCGGGCACTGCGGTTGCGCTGTCGGCGCCGTTGGTTCGGTAGAGCTCCGCGCTGCGTCCGAGGTCGGACCCCGAGCTGGAGAGCAGGGCCATTACCTCGCGGCCGGAGAGCTCGGGGCGCAGATGCCAGACGACCGCCGCGGTCGAGGAGGCGACCGCGGCCGAGACCGAGGTGCCGGTGAGCGGTTTGGTGTAGCCCCCGGTCGAGAGCTTGACGACCGCATGATCGCCGTAGGTAACCAGCGCGGGCTCGGAGCCGTCCCGGGCGTTCGCCAGCCGCTGCCCGCCGCGGGCGACGCCGCCGACCGCCCAGACGACCGTTTCGGCGCTTGGTGGAAGAAGGGGGATCACCGGCGGCTGGGCATACCAGCCGGCGGGGAGAGTGGCGCCGATTTCGGGGTTGGGGCCGCCGATCTTGTTGCCGACCGCCGTGATCGCAAGCGCCCCCTTTTCGGCGGCATAGGCGAGGGCGTCGTAGACGGCCAGCTCTTCGGCGTTCAGGTGGTCTTCGTGGTCGATCGCGCCGAGCTGCTCGTGGAGCACTTTCGGATCCCAGCCGAGCGACAGGTTGAGGACTAAATGGGGCCGCTGCTTCGGGTCGCCAGGGCTCGCGAGCCAGCCATCGACCGCGGCGCGGATCGCTGCTGCGAGGTCTCCCGGCGTGCCGTAGCCAGCTCCGGCCTCCGACAGAGGCACCGCGAGCTGGGTCGCGAACTTCGCGGCGCAGCCGATGTCGTCGCAGGCCAGCTCGTGGGCGATATGGGAGATGCCGAAGCCATGGCTACTGCCGCCGCCGGGCAGGCTGTCCGGCACCCCTTCTCCGGTTGCGACCGTGTCGAGCACCATCAGGCGGACGTTGGGCGTCTCTTGGCCCAGGTGCGGCAAATCGGTGTCGCCCACTTCGTGAAGGAAATCCTTCGCCATCCTCGAGCTCTGGATTTCGTCGAGCTGGGCCGCGGTGGGGTCGCGTGGGAGCTTCGGAGCGAGGGAGCCGCCGGTCGTTGCGGTGGAGGGCTTGGTCACATCGGCGGCGGCGATCTCCTCGACGACGGCGCAACGGGGGACCAGGGCATGGAGCTTGGATTCCGCTTGCAGCGCCGCGATCGCGCAGCCGGAAGGCTTGCGAGGAGCCTCGTAGCGGCAGAACGAACGGGTGGGGTAGCCCGGCTGAGAGCGTGCCGGACTGGCGCCGAATAGTGAGCTGGTGGCCCAGCCGTCAACTTTCGGGCAGGCCGGTCCGTCGGCGAGCGCGAGCCAAAGCCGGTCGGAGCAGGCGTTCTTGTCGACCACCGCGACGGCCGATTTGGCTTTGCGGTGGAAGAGCGACGCGTCGAACCGATAGCTCTCCGTGGCGCTCCGGCAGGTGAAGTAGTAGCGGACGCTGGGGGAACGATCCATCCAACCATCCTCCGCGGAGCTGGGGACTGCGGCTCCGACGAGGGCAAGCAAAGTGAACCAAAAGGCGCGGGTAGACATGGCATCTCTCCTGAGATCAACGAATGAGTAAGAGGGCTCACCAGAAATTGGCAAGCGCTCCCCGGCTTTCGTTGCGGAGAGGGCGTTTCTGACAGGCGGCGGCAATATGCCCGGGCTTTACTCCACGGGGAAGTCGAAATAGGTATCGGGGAAGGGTTCACCCTCCAGTGTGAAGTGCCACCACTCCTGTGCGTAGGGCTTGAAGCCCGCGCGCAGCATCACCTCGCGCAGCAGCAGGCGGTGGGCGCGCTGTGCCGGCGAGACGTTCGCGCTGTCGGGCCAGGAGACGGGATCGAACAGGTCGTAGGGACTGCCCATGTCGAGATCCGTGCCGTCCGCGAGCACGACGAGCGTGAGATCGACCGTGCTGCCGCGCGAGTGCCCCGATTTCTCGGCGATGTAGCCCAGCTCGAACAGCTTCGCTTTGTCCACCTGCGGGTAGAACTCCGTCTTCATCTTCTGATCGGCGGCGTCGTGCGACCAGCGGACGAAGTGATCGACCGCGCGCTGCGGCCGGTAGCCGTCGAACACCTTGAGGCCGAAGCCGAACGGCCGCAGCTCCTCTTGGGCTTTGGCCAGTGCCGCCGCCGCGAGGTGGGAAAGTAGGGCGCGCGGGTGGACGTAACCGTCAATCGGCTTGCCGATGAAATTGTGCGAGCCGGCGTAGCGAATTTCCAGCGCGATGCCGGGAACGGCTTTCCCGAGATCGACGAAGCCGGGGGGCAGCGGATGCTCTTGGGCGGCGCTCGGAAGGGCCGCCAGGAGAAGGCCGAAAAGGGCAAAGGCGAGCCGTGAGGGGTGGCGCACTTCTTGACTATTTCACACGAGGCTTCCCGCGCCCTCTCTTATGACGAAGGGGTTGCGGTGCCCTCGCCCGCCAAGCCGCCCAAGGGTTGGGCCGGCGCCCTCACGATCCGATGGGTTGAAGCGCGCCGCGCGCCCGGAAGGCCGGCATCACTCCCCCGACCGCTGGGGCTTCGGTACCTCCAGGCGCAGCGTCCCGCCGGCCGCGAGGGCTCCCCCTGCGCAGACGGCCCCCGGAGGAAAGGTCCCTGTCAGCTGGAACGCGATCAAATCGGTCATGGTGAGGTTGCAGAACTGGTAGGACGCCGGAGGCAGGTGGCCAATCTTCATCTTGCCCTCGCGAACCAGGGCGGTGCGGTCGCCGTTTTGAAGGTCCACCCATTGGAAGAGAAACGGCATCGGTAAGAGGATGCCGTTCTGGACGGCGATCCACATTCCCCGCTCGCGGCCTTTGGCCTCGATCATCCAGGGCGCCTCGATCTCCACATCTCCGGCCTCTCCGGAGAGCGCGAGCGTCGGCTCGTAATCGACCGGAACGACGAACGCCTGCAAGGCGCGTCCTGGAGCGAGAACGATAATGCGGGCACGGGACGCGTCGGCCGGAATCTCGGCCGAAAACTCGCCGGAAAGGTCGGTCCGGGCTTGGGAACGGATTGGCAATCCATCTCCCGCGTCGATCTCCAAGCTCGCCGAGGCGACCGCGCCGAGCGGCGAGACCACCCGACCGCGGAGCGTACGAGATGGCGCGAGCCGTAGCTCAACCGGGCCGAACGAGGAATCGGCGACCAGCGGCAGCGCGTCGGTATGGGCTCTCAAAGTGATGCCGGGCGAACGCTGCCGCTCTGCCTGGAGGAAGGCTGAGCCCGGGGGAAGACCGCGAAAGTTGAACCGCCCCTCGGCATCGGCTCGAATCGTCATACCGATCTCGCCCGCCTGCAGCATCACCCAGGCTTCGGCGGCGGGCATCCCTTCGGGCAGGGTGACGCGGCCGAATAGCCGGGTATCCGGCAGATCGATCGAGACGCTCGCCTTGCCGTCGCGGTCGGCCTCGACCTCGGCCACCGCCTGGGATGTGAATTCGCCGTCAGCGGCTTGGATTTCGACGATCCAGGGGCCGTCTTTCGGCAGGACGCCTTGGAATTGCCCTTCTGCGTCCGAGTGGAACCGAGGAGAGTCGGCGAGCGCCCAGCCGAAGAGGAGGTTCGCTTGGAGCGGCTCACGGCCCAGGCGGACCGTGCCTTCGAGATCGACCCAACGGATGTCGAGGCGCGAAACGGCGGGAAAACCCTCCAAGACGACCGACTCCTCGTCGAGAAAGCGCGTGCCGCGCGAATCGAAGACGACGACGTGGTATTGGCCCGCGGCCTTGTGCGGCAGCTTCACCATGCCTTCCGCATCCGTCGTCCCTTCCCAGGCGTTTGTCCGGTCGCCGCGTACGCCTTTCTGTATCCATGGGGTCGCCTGAACCCGCCAGGGCAGACCCAGCCAATCCCGGGGCGGATCGACCTGCACCGCAAGCTCCGATTTGGCCTGAAACCGCAGCGGCTCGCGCAGCGACGACTCGGCCCCTTCGACCACCTCGACGGGAGAGCGTCGCGCCGGAGCGAACGGCGGTAGTTGGGCCTCGATCTCGTAGACCCCCGGGCGCACGCCGAAGAGCTGGAAGAAACCGTCCGCGCCGACGTTTCCGTCGATCGTCGATCCCTCGATCTGATCGGCGACGCGGGAATCGAGTCGGCCCGCGGCTTCGAGAGGTCGGAGGTGGACCTGGCAGCGGCGCGGATCGATCGGCGAACCGTCTTCGGTCGTCACCCACCCTGCGACCGAGGCGCCCCGGCGCAAGGTGAGCGATCCGAGGTCAAGATTCCGGCCCGCGGCCAATTGCACCTGCCAGCGATACACCGGGGCGTAGGGCGAGAGCGAAAAGCTCAAGTCGTAGGTTGCCGCCGGAAGCTCGCAACGGAATCGGGCACGTGGATCGACCGGACAGGAGAGCTGCCCCTTGGGGGGCTCTTGATTCCGCGGCACGCCTCGCGGCGGCAGCGTGGTGACGAGGATTTCGCGCGGTGCCGGAGTCTTCGAATCGGGGCGCTTCAATTCGCCAGACAGAAGGCCGAGCGGCCACAGGGTGAGCTTGGCCTCGCCGCGCGAATCCGCCGGGCCGAAGATTACGGTCTCGCGGCGGATCCAATACCCGGACACCGAGGCCGACGCCTCGACTTCGGAGCCCGCCGGCCCGCAAACTCGCGCCTTGCCGCCGGCGATCGCGACGGGCGCGAGATCTCCGTTCGGAGGCAGCGCCCGAAGCCGAAGCTCGCCCGCCAACCTGTCCGGGGACTCGATCGTAAAGCCCGCCCGCGTCTCCAACTTGAAATCGATGCAGGCCGTGTCGCCGACGGCAAGGAACGCGGCGAGCAGAACGGGGAAAAAAGCCATCGCGGCTCCTCGCCGTCAGATGGCTGGACCGTGACCGCTGCAGCTGAAACATTCCGCGGGGCATCCTCCCGCGCCGCCATGGCAGCCACCGCCACCCCCCGCACCGCCGCCACCTCCACCGTTGACGATGATCGTGGAGCAGAAGTCGCCCGCTTCGGTGCACCAAAACGAGGGTGGCCAGGCACCTGGATCAGAATACATTTGGCAGTCCGTCACACCGACATCATCCACCGCCGGAAAGCAGCGGGAGTTGGAGCCAAACCCAGAAGCGAGCCTGCAGATTTCGCAACTCGCTTGGGCCACGGTGGGCCAAAAGATCAGACAAACAAGCGCGGCAAGCAACCTTCCCGGCACCTTGGACATTCCGCTCGTTCCTCCTTGGTGATTATTGAGGATAATTCGCTAGTAATTTTTAAGCCCGGCACCGCAATTTGTCAACCCACCCGGCCCTCCCGCTTCGATTGGGCTGGCCGCCTGGATCTGCGCCGCGAGCGGCACGCCCAGATCACCACTGTTCTGGCCCGTATCACCGGTGACGAAACCCACCTGAATTGTCACCGCCGTCCGACCGACATCGTATCCGTCGCCCCCTACGATCCGCCTCGTCATGTCGATCGTGCTCGAACAGCTGACCAAGCGCTACCAGGGCCATTCGGTGGTCCATGATCTGTCGCTGGAGATCGCCGACGGCGAGCTGTTCGTTCTGCTGGGGCCGAGCGGCAGCGGCAAGAGCACGGTGCTGCGGATGATCGCCGGCCTCGCCGAGGCGGATACGGGTCGAATTCTGCTCCACGGCCGGGACGTCACCCGGCTGCCGGCGAGCAAGCGGGGCGTGGGATTCGTCTTCCAGAGCTACGCGCTGTTTCGCGGCATGTCGGTGGCCGAAAACATCGAGTTCGCGCTGTCGATCCGCAAGGTCGGCCGCTCCGAGCGGCGGCGGCGGCGCGACGAGCTGCTGGAATTGGTGGGGCTCGCGGGACTCGGCGGCCGGATGCCGCGCCAGCTTTCGGGCGGGCAGCAGCAGCGCGTGGCGCTCGCCCGGGCGCTTGCCCATGAGCCCGAGGTGCTGCTGCTCGACGAGCCGTTCGGCGCGCTCGACGCGCGCATCCGCACGGAGCTGCGCCGGACCATCCGGGGCATCCAGCGCGAGCTGAAGATCGCGACCATCTTCGTTACCCACGACCAGGAAGAGGCGTTCGAGCTGGCCGACCGGCTGGCGGTGCTCAACTTCGGCCGCCTGCTCGAAGCCGGGCCGCCGCAGGAGCTGTACCTGCGGCCGCAGACCGAGTTCGTGGCGACCTTCCTCGGCAGCGCGAACCTGATGGTGGGGGAGCACACCCGTGCCGGAGTCCGCCTTGGGCCGGTCGAGTTTCCGCTCGCGACCGAGAGCGGCAGCGCGGTCGCGCCGGAAGGTAGCTCCGAACGGCGGCGCGTTCAGGTGCTGTTCCGCCCCGAGGACGTGGCGGTCAAGGAGTCCGAAGAGGCGCTCGGGTATCCGTTGCTCGGCAAAGCGATCGTCGAGCAGACCTCCCTGGTGGGCGCGGCCGAACGCCTGCGCCTGCGGCTTCCACCGCTCGCGGGGGTCCGGCCGATCGCGCCCGACGTGCCGTTCGGCAGCGAGCACGTGTTGATCGACGCGGTCCGCTCGCAACACCAGGCGTATCGCTATCCGCTCCGTCCGGGCGACACGGCCTGGGTGGGCGTGCGGCGTATCCACGCGCTGGTCCATCCGGGGCTGTCGCTGCTGCTGGCGAGCGACGGCTCGGAGGCGGCGCGCACGGCGACCGATCTCGGCGGCCGGATCGCCCGGATGGCGCACGCGCGGGTCACCGTGCTCGCCAGCTCCACGGATCGGGAGGAGCGCGCGCCGCGCCGTCCTACGCCCTCGCAGGGCTTTGACGAGCGGCTCCAGGAAGAGAAGGAGCGCCTGGGCAGCGGCCTCGCCTCGATCGAGGCGATCGCGTCGCCCTTGGCGCTGGCGTCGGCGCTCGCCGAGCAGGCGGAGCGCCGGCCGGTCGATCTGGTGGTCCTGGGTCTCCCCGCGCGCGGCGCGATCGAGCGCGCGGAGCGGGCGCTCGCCGCCGGCGGGCACCACCTGCTCGCGGTGCCGGAATCGGCCTCTCCCGAGCTGCCGACGCATTTCCTGATCTGTGTTGCGGTGGGCGAGCCGGGCAAGGCGGACGTTCTGTTCGCCGGCCGGCTCGCGCGCCACCTCGGCGCCACGGCGACCGTCCTGACCGTCCTGCCCGCCGAGGCGATGGCGGCGGACGCTGCGCTCGCCCAGCGCTTCCTCGCGGCGAGCGTTCGCTCGCTCGGCCGGATCGGCGTCGCGGCCGAGGTTTCGATCCGCCGCGGCGACGCGCGGACGGAGATCCTTGCGGCGGCGGCGGTGGGCGAAGGCGAGGGCGAGGGATCGGAGCCGGGCAAGAGAACCCTGCTGGTGATCGGCGCCCCGCTGGCCCGGGAGCGCCGCGCCATCGAGCTCGAAGGTCTCGTCGGCGACCTGATCGAAAGCGCGAACCGGCCGTTGTTGATCATCCGTTCCGGCGCGGCAATGCCTTGACCCATCTCAGATCCAGGAGACCTCGATATGAAGGATAGAAGCGCCTCGTTTCCCCTCCTCTTTTCCGTCTTGACGCTCGCCTCCGTCGCGTTCGGCGGCGCGGCGCGCGCCCAGGAACCGGCTCCGCCCGCCGATCCGCCCGCCGAGACGGAGCCGGCCGCCACGGATGAGACCGAGGCCCCGAAATCGGTCGACGAGCGGCTCGACGAGATCGACCAGAAACTCCGCGTCCTCGATCGGCGCGGCGAGATCAAAGAGGAGGCGGAGGCCGAGAAGGCGAAAACCGCGACGTTCGTCACCAGCGGCAAAGACGGTTTCTCGCTCAAGTCCGCCGACGGCGCGTTCGTCCTCAAGCTGCGCGGCTACGTCCAGTTCGATGCCCGCCTGTTCAGCGACGACCGCGCCCGCCCGAACGTCGACACCTTCCTGCTCCGCCGGGTGCGCCCGATCTTCGAGGGCACCGTGTTCGACCGCTTCGACTTTCGGATCATGCCCGATTTCGGCCAGGGCACCAGCACGCTGTTCGACGCCTACGTCGAAGGTCGCTTCACGCCGTACTTCAAGGTCCGCGCCGGTAAGTTCAAGCCGCCGGTGGGCCTGGAGCGGTTGCAGGGGGCGACCGACATCTTCTTCGTCGAGCGCGCGCTGCCCACCAACCTGGTGCCGAACCGCGACCTGGGAGTTCAGATCTCGGGCGATCTCGCGGGCGGCCGGGCGAACTACGCGGTCGGGGCCTTCAATGGGGTCGTCGACGGCGCGAACGGCGGCGACCTCGACAGCAACAGCGGCAAGGACCTGGCGGCGCGGTTGTTCTTCACTCCGTTCGTCAAGTCGGAAAATCCTGCGCTTCGCGGTCTCGGTTTCGGCGTCTCGGCTTCTCAGGGCACGCAGAACGGAACCACCGCCGCCACCGGCCTGCCTTCCTACCGCACGGACGCCCAACAGACCTTTTTCTCCTATCGTTCCGACGGCACCGCCGCCGGCACCGTGATCGCCAACGGCGACCGCAAGCGCCTGTCGCCGCAGTTGTACTGGTACGGCAGCCGGTTCGGCCTGCTGTCGGAGTACGCGATCGCCTCGCAGGAGGTGCGGCGCGGCGCGGTCGCGGCCGATCTCGAAAACAAGTCCTGGCAGGTGGCGGGGTCTTGGGTGATCGCGGGCGGTAGCCCAAGCTACCGCGGCGTGGCACCCAAGAAGAACTTCGACCCCAAGGCCAAGACCTGGGGTGCGTTCGAGCTGGTCGGCCGCTATTCCGAGCTCGACGTCGACGACGACGCGTTCCCGGTGTTCGCGAGCCCGACCTCGGCGGCGTCCTCGGCGAAGGCTCTCGGCTTCGGCCTCAACTGGTACTTCAACCGCTCGGTGCGTTTCATGTTCGACCTCGTCCAGACCCGATTCGATGGCGGCGGAGTTGCAGGATCGGCTGTCGGCGACCGACCCGACGAGAAGGTCGTTCTCAGCCGTTTCCAGATCAACTTCTAAGGACTACCGCCATGAAAACCATGAACAGAGTCCGGCTCTTAGCCCTTCCGTTCCTGCTCGCCCTGGTCACGGCATTGCCCGCGGCGGCGGCGAGCCTGCTCAACGTCTCCTACGACCCGACCCGCGAGCTGTACCAGGATTTCAACGCCGCGTTCACCAAGCACTGGAAGGCGAAGACCGGCCAGGATCTCACCGTCCAGCAGTCGCACGGCGGCTCGGGCAAGCAGGCACGTGCCGTCACCGACGGCCTCGAAGCCGACGTCGTCACTCTGGCGCTCGCCTACGACATTGATGCGATCGCGGCGTCCGGTTTGCTACCGAAGAACTGGCAGACGCTCCTGCCCAACAACAGCACGCCCTACACCTCGACCATCGTGTTCCTGGTGCGCAAGGGGAACCCGAAGAAGATCCACGATTGGGAGGATCTCGCGCGGCCCGGGATCTCGGTGATCACGCCGAATCCGAAGACCTCCGGCGGCGCGCGCTGGAACTACCTCGCCGCCTGGGGCTACGCTCTGGACAAATACGGCAACAACGAGGCGAAGGCGAAGGATCTGGTGACGCGGATCTATAAGAACGTGCCGATCCTCGACACGGGAGCCCGCGGCTCGACCGTGACGTTCGTCGAGCGCGGCATCGGCGACGTTCTGATCGCCTGGGAGAACGAGGCGATCTACTCGGTCCAGAAGTTGGGGAAAGGTAAGTTCGAGATCGTCGCCCCGAGCAAGAGCATCCTCGCCGAGCCGCCGGTCGCGGTGGTTACGAAGGTCGCGAAGAAGCACAAGACGGAGGCGCTCGCCCGCGCCTACCTCGAATACCTGTACACCCCCGAGGGCCAGGAGATCGCGGCGCGCAACTACTACCGGCCCCGCGGACCCGGGGCCGCGGCCAAGTACGCCGCGCAGTTTCCGCAGGTGACGCTGTTTACGATCGACCAGATGTTCGGCGGTTGGGCCAAGGCGCAGAAAACCCACTTCGCCGACGGCGGCGTGTTCGACCAGATCTACCAGGCGGGGCGGTAGGCGGAGATGGCCGAAGCGGGAAGACGGATGCGGCCGCGCCGTGCGGCCAAGCGGGGGAACTTGCCGGGGTTCGGCCTGTCGATGGGCTTTACGCTGCTGTATCTATCGCTGATCATTCTGATCCCCCTTTCGGCCGTTTTTCTCAAGACCGCGACGCTCACCTGGGGCGCCTTCTGGAAGATCATCACCGACCCGCGAACGCTCGCGGCCTATCGGCTCAGCCTGGTCGCCTCGCTGGTGGCGGCGAGCGTCAACGTCGTGTTCGGCGTGCTCGTCGCCTGGGTGCTCGAACGTTACGACTTTCCGGGGCGCCGGTTGGTCGATGCGATGGTCGACCTGCCGTTCGCCCTGCCCACCGCGGTCGCCGGCATCGCGCTCGCCTCGATCTATTCGGGCAACGGCTGGCTCGGCCAGTACCTTGAGCCGCTCGGGATCAAAGTCGCCTATACGCCCGTAGGCATCATGGTGGCGCTCACTTTCATCGGCCTGCCGTTCGTCGTCCGCACGGTACAGCCGGTGCTCGCCGGGCTCGACCACGAGATCGAAGAGGCGGCGGTCTCGCTCGGCGCCACTCGCGGCCAGCTGTTCCGCCGCGTCCTGCTGCCGGAGCTCGCGCCCGCCGCGGCGACCGGCTTCGTGCTCGCCTTCGCCCGCGCGCTGGGCGAGTACGGCTCGGTGATCTTCATCGCGGGCAACCTGCCGATGCGCTCGGAGATTACGCCGCTGCTGATCATGATCAAGCTGGAGCAATACGACTACGCGGGGGCGACCGCGATCGCTTCGGTGTTCCTGACGGTCTCGTTCGCGCTTTTGCTCACGATCAACTTTCTCACCCTCCGGTACAACCGGATGTTGCCGGCCGAGCCGGTGGGTTAGGCGAGAGAGCCCCCGATGTCGTCGCCGCGCGAGTCGCTCCCCGCCACCACCGAGAGCCCCTGGGTCCGCCGGCTGTTGATCGGCGTGGCGTTCGCGTTCCTCGGGCTGTTCCTGCTGGTGCCGCTCGCGCTGGTATTCGTCAAAGCGTTCGAGGAAGGGACGGCCGTCTATTGGGCCGCGGTGCGCGAGCCGGAGGCGCTCTCGGCGGTGCGTCTGACGCTTTCGGCGGCGGCGTTCGCGGTGCCGATCAATCTGCTGTTCGGCCTCGCCGCGGCCTGGGCGATCGCCAAGTTTCGCTTCTCGGGCAAGAACCTGCTGATCACGCTGATTGACGTGCCGTTTTCCGTCTCGCCGGTGATCGCCGGGATGATGTTCGTGTTGCTGTTCGGCCTGCACGGCTGGCTCGGTCCGTGGCTTGCCGAGCACGACTGGAAGATCATCTTCGCCCTGCCCGGCATCGTGCTCGCCACGATCTTCGTCACCTCGCCGATGATCGCCCGCGAGCTGCTGCCGCTGCTGCAATCGCAGGGGAGCGCGGAAGAGGAGGCGGCGCTCACGCTCGGCGCCTCGGGCTGGCAGACCTTTACCCGGATCAGCCTGCCGAAGATCCGCTGGGGTCTGCTCTACGGCGTGATCCTGTGCAATGCCCGCGCGATGGGCGAATTCGGCGCGGTCTCTGTGGTCTCCGGCCACATCCGGGGCCTCACCAACACGCTGCCGCTGCACGTCGAGATCCTCTACAACGAGTACCAGTTCTCGGCCGCCTTCGCGGTCGCCTCGCTGCTCACCCTGCTCGCGCTGGTGACGCTGGTGGTGAAATCCCTGATCGAATGGCGGGCGGGGCTGCGATCCGCGCGAAGATGAGGCTCTCCCGCGGCGGATCTTGGGAGATAGACTCCGGCCGCGCCCGAAACCGAACCCCATGCGCCGGATTCGCCTCAGCACCCTGCTCGTCGGCTCGAACACGATTCTCGTCCTGCTCGCCGGAGCGGCGATCGCGGCCGGCGCGGCGCGCGGGGACCGGCCGCTTCTGCTGCTCGGCCTCGGCGTCGCCGCGGTGGCCGGTCTCTCCATCTGGACCGTCGTCCGCCGCTTCGCCGGCCCGATCCGCGACCTCACCGCGGCCTCCGCGCGCATCGGCCGCGGCGATCTCGCGAGCCCCGTTCCCGGAACGCAAGCCGACGGCGACGAGGTCGAGACGCTCGCCGGGACGCTCGAAGAGATGCGCCGCCGCCTGGCCGGCATGACCGCCGAGCTCCGCCGCCGCCAGAGCGAGGCGGAAGCCGTCTTGACCGGCATCGCCGAGGGGGTCTTCGCGGTCGATCGCGACCGGCGCATCCGCTACTTGAATCCGCAGGCGGCCACGCTGCTCGGGGTCGAGATCAAGGACGCGCTCGGCCGCTTCTGCGGCGACGTGCTCAATCCCGTGGGCGAAAACGGGGTCCGCCCGTGCGAGGAGCACTGCCCGATCATCCACGCCCGGTTCCGCGGCGGCGCGCGGGCGACCGAATCGTTGCGCAGACCGGGGGGCAAGCTGGTGGTCGTGGTGACCAGCTCGGAGATCGCGGAGGGGCAGCAATTCCAAGTGATCCGCGACGAGACCGGGGTCGAGACCTCGCGCCGCTTGCGCGACGCGGTGCTCGCGAACGTCTCGCACGAGTTCAAAACGCCGCTCGCGGCTCAGCTCGCCTCCCTGGAGCTGCTGGGCGAGCGGCTGGACGAGCTGGGCGACGGGCCGGCGCGGCAGCTCGCCTCGTCGCTCGAACGGGGCGCTCTGCGGCTCACCCGGCTGATCGACAATCTGCTCGAAAGCGTGCGCATCGAAGCGGGCGAGGACCGCATCCGGAGGAGTCCCGTAGCGCTCGACGAGGTGGTCGAGCAGGCTGCGGGCCTGACCGCGCCGCTGCTCGAACGGCGGCGCCAGCGGCTGTCGATCGAGCTGCCGTTTCCTTTGCCGTCGATCTCGGGCGACGCCGAGCGGCTGACCCAGGTGCTGGTCAACCTGCTCGCCAACGCCCAGAAATTCGCGCCCGAGGGCTCGACGATCACCATCGGCGGCGAGACCGAGGCGGCGCGGATCCGGCTATGGGTGGAGGACGAAGGGCCGGGTCTGCCCGCCGGTTCGCCGGAAGATCTGTTCGCCCGTTTCGTCCGCACGCCGGGACGATTCCCCGGCCAGCCGGCGAGCGCGGGGCCGGAGCCGCAGGGGGAACCGGAGGAGACCGGCATGGGGCTCGGCCTGTGGATCGTCCGCTCGATCGTCGAGCGCCACGGCGGCAAGGTCGCCGCGGCGTCGCACGGGGGAGGCGCCCGTTTCTCGTTCACCCTGCCGCTTGAGGCCACGCCATGAAGATCCTGGTGGTCGACGACGATCCGGATCTGCGCGACCTGATCGGCTACACGCTGCGCCGAGACGGCTACTTCGTGATCGAAGCGGAGGATGGAATCGCGGCGCTCCTGATGGCCGAGGTCGAGCGACCGGATCTCGTGCTCTTGGACGTCAATCTGCCGCGCCTCGACGGCTTCGAAGTCTGCCGCCGCCTGCGCGCCGCTTCGGCCGTTCCGATCGTGATGCTCACCGTGCGCGGCGCGGAAGAAGACCAGGTGCGCGGCCTGGATCTCGGCGCCGACGACTATCTCGCCAAGCCCTTCAGCCCGCGCACCCTGCTCGCCCGCGTGCGCGCCTTGTTGCGCCGCGCCGGGGGGGCCGAGCGTCCGCAGCCGCTCGCTGTGGGTGACTTGCTGATCGACGCGGAAGCGCAGACGGTGCGTGTTCAAGGAGCCGAGCCGGTGCGCCTCACCCGCCTCGAATTCCGCCTGCTCCAACTGCTCGCCGCCAACGCCGGCAGCGACCTGCCCTTCGAGCGCCTCCTCCGCCACGTCTGGGGCGACCGGATCTCCGGCGACCGCCAAGCGCTCAAACAGCTGGTCCATCGCCTGCGCCAGAAGATCGAAAAACAACCCGCCGCGCCGCGCTACCTCCACTCCGCCTCGGGAGTCGGCTACCGGCTGGAACCGACTGCGGCGCGGGATTAAGGCGATATGCTTCTATTCGGTATCGCAATCGGCTCGCCCGAGCGGCAGAAGGAACGAACGAGCGCGCGCTTCGCCGGCTGTCACGGACGGCGTACTTACGGCTTGGCTCGCCGTCTTCCGGGCCGGATAGCCGCTATACGGATTGGATAGCCGCTCTACGAGCCGGATAGCCGCTATCGGGGCTGGATAGCCGCTATCGGAGCTGGATAGCCGCTATCTGGACTGGATAGCCGCTATCGGAGCCGGATAGCCGGGATAGCCGTTATCTGGACTGGATAGCCGCTATCCGTGCTGGAAAGCGGCTTCCTGGTCTGGAAAGCGGCTTCCTGGGCTGGAAAGCGGCTATCAACTCTGGATGGCAACTATCCGCGCTGGACGGCCGCTCTCTGAGGTGGAACGCCGCCGTCCGCTTCGGATCGGCACTCACTTCGCTGGATTGCCAGGGTTCGCGGCGGATCGCCGCTCTCTGCTCCCTGAATCCACTTCCAGGTATCGTAAGCCGCCTTCCGCGCTGGGGCACGCGCACATCGCGTCGGCCGAACTGCGCAAAAGCGCTTCGACGGTCTCATAGTCTCGACTGCTATTGCCCAGCGTGGTACTAGCGCTTTCGCGCCTCCGTATCCTCCCGGGTAGCCTGTGATCGATACCGCTCCGCCAACCGTCCAAGTAGTGCCGAGGTGCGCGGATTGCTCACTGCCAGCGCGCGCTGCCATGTTTCGTATTGTGCCGCGCGCTGCCGTTCTTGCGCGCCGCCGTCGCCTAGCGCGCGCCTCGTAGCACCGCGCAGATTCCTTTTGGTGACCACGAACCCTTCCGCCAGCGCCTCCGAGCTAAAGCGTTCAAGTACCTGGCGAATAGACTCGTGCGGCCAGAAACCATCCGTTCCAGCGGGCGAGCTGGCAAGGGCTTTTCCGAGGTGATCGTCAACGAAACCTGAGTAACCTCTTTCTGCAGCTAGCTTGCGTGCTTTCTCAACAATAGCCACAAGCTCTTCGGATGACGGCATAGCCTCTGGTGAAGTACCCGCGAAGGGTTTCCATTCATTGAGGATGCGCCATGCCTGCGTCGCCGCCGCCCGTTCACTCTCGGAGGGCTCTGGTCGCCCTTCCTGGGATTCGCCTTCTGGGATGTACATGAGCGCAATTAGTTGTAGCAGTAGTTCGGGATCGGAGATCAGATGCTGGAAAATGACGAGGGAGTGTTGAGCCTGATGCTCCAATACACCGAAGTAGATCCACTCCAGGTGCATAAGCTCGCTAAAGTCAAGGCGCTTCGAATCTGCTAGCGCCTTGATGAGAAGGGCGATATCGTACGCGACGCGCTGGGCGTGACTGGGGTTTGCGTTCGCCTCAGCGACTCCCGCATTGAGCGCCTCGACTACGAGCTGAAGGCCTCCGTCGTCCGCAATCCAGCCACTATGGGTATTCGCGCCCAACAAATCGATGGCCGCCAAGGCCCGTCCTACCGAGAGGAGATTTCTGGCCGCCCGTTCCACGTCCAGACTATCGAAGTAATAAATGTTGGCTTCCTTCCAGTATGATTCATGGCAGAGCGGGCCAGCTGACTCGACTGAATCCCATATATCCGGCGATGCGGGAAGTCCCTGAAGCATTGTTGCCGCGGCCTGCTGGGATATGAAATCCGGGCTTCCTTTTGAACACCATCGGTGCAAGAACTCCGTGGGTTCAGCTCCGTAGCGCGCACTGGAAAAGCCGCGTACGAGATTCCGCTCTCGCTCGTCCGCGCTCGTGGCGCATCGCCGGAGCAGGGCGGGCTCGATAGTTTCCGCGCGGGAACTGCGCCCGAGACGGTAGCCGAGAGTACGGTGGTCCTCAAAGGTTGGCAGAGCAGCAATCAGCACGTCCAGGTTCAAATTGGCGAGCACTTCCGCAGCTTCAGCTTGCGCCGCATCAATCTTTTCCTGCTCTTCGCGCCAATCAAACGCAACGTCCGTGGGTCGCTCTACGGTAAAGAAGAAGAGCCATGCCATCCGATCGACTGGGTCCTCGGGTGCGAGCGACGTGTAGAGCGCCTCCAATCGGTCAAGAATTACCCTCGGATATACCCATTCGACCTCCTTCTTTGCGCTGAATTGGTTGTGGAGATGTAGGAGTTTGCGGAGTAGCCTCCTGAACAACAATCGATCGTCGCCTTGGATCTGGCGCCCAAATTCTTCGACCCTACTCAGGACGCGCTCTATGAGCGGAGGCATAAAGGAATCTAAGTTGGATAGAAGGAAGTTCCAACGCTCCGCGTCTGTGCCTGCGAGCTCGAGGAGCCGTTCTGAAATGGGGCTTCGCCTCTTTGTGTGGGTAGCTGGCCCGGCCTGGGGGGCGGAGCGATATCCTTGAGGCATGCACGACAAGGAGCTGTACTCCAAGATCCTCGGCATCGAAGCCCCTTGGAAGGTGACGGACATCGAGCTGGACC
>DASYKS010000097.1:0-28607 GCA_035995205.1 Thermoanaerobaculia bacterium | reverse complement strand
GGCGGCCACGGGGGGCCGCCCCTACCCGGAAAATCCGATCTTCTCGACCACCAACTTCGGTGCGGCGACCGGCTCGGAGCCGATCTCGAAACAGGCGGCGAAACGTTCGGCGAGCGCGGGTTCGGGCAAACGCGAGTGGATGCGCCCAAGCTCGTCGCCCACCTCCACACGGTCGCCGAGACGGGCGCGAACCCCGAGCGCCACGCCGTGGTCGATTCGGTCGCCGGGGCGCGCCCGCCCGCCGCCCGCTTCGACCAGCAGCAGGCCGAGCTCGCGGGTGCGGACCCGCGCCAGCCAGCCGGAGCGCGCGGCGAGCAGCGGGTGCTCGGCCGGCGCGAGGTCGAGGCGCGGATTCGCGAGCCACTTCGGGTCGGCGCCTTGCAGCTCGGCCCAGAGGAAAAAGCGTTCGCGGGCCGAGCCGTCGTCGAGCGCCCGTTCGAGCGCGCCCCGTTCGACCGGCCGGCCCATGAGCAGGCAGACCTCTTCGGCAAACACGAGGGTCTCCTCGCGCAGATCGGCCGGCCCGCCTCCCTCCAGGCAGTCGATCGCTTCGCGAACCTCCGCCGCGTTGCCCGACCAGACCCCCAGCGGCTGGTTCATGTCGGTCAAGAACGCGGTCGCCGGAATGCCGAGATGGGCGAGCGTTCCGGCCAGGCGCCGCGCCAGCTCGCGCGCCCGTTCCAGCTCGGGCAGGAACGCGCCCTCCCCCACCTTGACGTCGAACACCACGGCGGCCGGGCCCGCGGCGAGCTTTTTCGACAGGATGCTCGCGACGATCAGCGGGATCGAATCGATCGTCGCGGTCGCGTCGCGCAGCGCGTAGAGCCGGCGGTCGGCGGGAGCCACGGCGGCCGTCGCGATGCCCATGGCGAGGCCGCAGCGGGAGAGCAGGCCGAGACAGCGGCGGCGGTCGAGATCGAGCGAGAAGCCGGGAATGCTTTCGAGCTTGTCCGCCGTGCCGCCGGTATGCCCCAGGCCGCGGCCGACCAGCATGGCGATCGGCTGGCCGCAGGCGGCGAGCAGGGGACCGAGGGTGAGGGAAACCTTGTCGCCGACGCCGCCGGTCGAATGCTTGTCGCAGACGGTGGGCATGTCCTCGGCGAGCCGCCATCGCTCGCCGGAATCGAGCATCGCGCGGGTGAGCGCGGAGGTCTCCGGCTCGGAGAGGCCGCGGATCGCCGCGGCCATCAGGAAGGCGCCGAGCTGCCCTTCGCTCCACGACCCGTCGACGGCGCCCTGGACGACCTCGCCGATCTCCGCCGCGGACAGCTCCTCCCCGGCGCGCTTTCGCTCAAGCAACGCGTACGGGAGGGTCATCGGCGGGAGGGTTCGGAAGATTGAGGATCAGCCCGGCGACAGACCGAGCGGTGCGCCCGCTCCGCCGCCGATCTTCTGCTGCGCGAGCGTGTGGTAGCCGGACTGCGGGTACTCGTCGAGAATGCGCTGGTAGGTCTTCTTCGCCTCGGTGTCGCGCTTGGCGGATTCGTACGCGCCGGCAAGCTCATAGAGGATCGCGTCCTTCGGCAGCGGCCCGTCGGATTCGTCGAGCATCTTTTCCAAGGAAGCGATCATCGCGTCGGTCTTGCCCGCCCGGCGGTCGAGCTCGATCAGATTGAGCTTCACGTTGCCCGCGAGCATGTCGTCGGGATGATCGTCGACGTAGTCCTCCCAGAGCTTCCTCGCCTGATCGAGCTTGCCCTCTTCCGCTGCGATCTGGCCGAGGTAGACCGAGGCGACGTCGGCGGCGGAGGAGAACCGGTACGACTCGCGCACGTTCTCGAACGCCTTCTTCGCCCGGGCACGGCGCGCCTCCGGAGTCGCGAAGCTCGGCGAGTCGGGATCGTCCGGCTTCGCGCCGGTCGCCTGGATCGGCGCGCCGGCGAGTTGCAGCGCCTCGCCGAGCGCCACGCTGGCTTTTCCCCGCTGCGAAGAACGGAAGCCCCAGAAACCGAGGAGCACCAGAAGCACCAGCACGGCGGCGCCGATCCCCAAACCGATCGTCCGGCCATGGGACTGGGCATAATCCACGGAGCGCCCGACGGCCGCGGCCACCTCGTCGCGCTTGATCTCTTTGCGAGTCAGATGCGTGCTGCTCATGAGTCTGGAACCTCTTCCAAGATCGAATTCGATCGAAAACGGCAAACCGCCGAATCTTCGCGCCGATTGCCTGCTCTAGAACCTTCGGGGGACCCGAGGACCACCGTCTGAAACCGCGGAAGGGTACCACCCCGGGGGGCGCCGGGCAAATTTCGGGGATGGGCACGGCGCCGGGGACTGCTACGCTAGCCGTGACCTTCCGGAAGAGGAAAAGACATGGGCTACTTCGCCGACGACGCTCGACGCAAATCGGCGGCGCTCTTCGCCGCCACCTTTCTGGCCGGCTTTTGTCTCATCGGCCTAACGTCCGGGTTCTTGGGCACGGCCGGTGACCTCATTGCCGCGGCCATGACCCAAACCTCGCCGCAGGCCTACTTTCTGGAAGTGCTCTTGTACCCCCTCTACCTCGTCGGAGTCCGCCTCGGACCCATCCCCGACTTCCTCGTGACTACTCTGATGGCGGCGCCCTATCCGATCCTGGGCTGGCTGATCGGGCGCCGTTGGCCACTCCGAAATGTCGGCCTGGGCCGCCTGCTCGGCGCCGTGCTCCTTCGCTTTGCCCTGGTTTGGCTTCCTCTGGTCGCGATCGGGCTCTGCCTCGCCCTCAACACCTGACCGAGTCGCCTCGGAGTTGGCGCCGCTCTACGCTTCGAGAATCTCTTTGAGCCGTCCCAGCCGCTCGCCCCAGAACGCCTTCTGCCGATCGCTCGCGGTGCGATCGGGCAATTTCCGCTGGTCGATCTGGACGATGCTCTTCGTCTCGCCCTTGGGGTAGAACATCACGACGAGCGGACTACCGTCACCCCAGGCGATGCGGAGAGATTTCGGCGCCGTCGCCTTCTTCAGAGTGAACGCCTCTTGCCCGAGCCACTTCTCGCGTAGATCGGCGTCGGTCCAGGCCGCAAACAGGCGCTCGACGGGGACGTCGACCGTCTTGCGGCCGCTGACGCTCCAGCCGTCGGGCCGCTGGTTCTTCTCGCGCAGGCCGCGGGCGCGTTCGTATCCGACCGCCACCATCTGGGTCCACCAGGGGCCGACTCCCGCCTCGTCCAGAACCGTCGTGATGGCTTTGTGGTCGGACTTCGCCACTCCCGCGGTGTCCAGAAGCGCGAACCACTCCTCCCAACCCCGGCCGGTCTTCGCGCGCACCGCTTCGTCGGAGACCGGCTCGGTCGGGGCGTCCGCCGCCGGGGTGCGATCCTTCTGTGAAGAAGATTTCGCGGCCATCAGAGTCACCTCGAAAGAGTTGATGTCTGTCGCGAACAGTAGCGTAAGTCGAGCGGTAACTGTCAAGGTGCCCCGGTGTTCGGCGGTTCCGGAGAAGAACTTCCCATCGACCGAAGAAGCTCACCGGTCGTCCGAAGATGTTCACCGATCGTCCGAAGACGTTCACCGGTCGTCCGAAGAGACTTACCGGGTCGTCCGGAGATCTTCACGGACGGCCGGGAACGTTCACCGGAAGGGCCCGAACGATTCCGCGGTCACGGAAGAAGACTCCGGGAAGTCCGAAGAGCGCTCCGCACGGTCCGAAGGGAACTCCCGATCGTCCGAAGAAGCTCACGGTCGGTCCGGAGTTCGCTACGGACGGTCGGAAGAGGATTCCCGGACACCCGGAGCCCTTCCGGACGATCCGGAGTTCTCTTCGGTCGGCCGGAAGACGTCTTCGGATCGTCCGAAGAGCCCTTCGGAGCGTCCGGAGTCTTCTTCGGAAGACCCGTGAACCTTCGGGTGGGCCGGGTGGAAGCCCACGCTCCCTCTAGGTTCCAGCACGAGCGGCCGCTCTCTGCTCTACCGCCGGCCGTCGAGCCAGCTCTTATAGGCGGAGAGATGGCGGATCGCTTCGGCGGTCGCTCCCATTTTCTCGGCCACTCCCGCGAGATTCCAATGGGCGTCGACGTAGCCGGGATCGGCTTCGAGCGCCGCGTAGTAAGAGGCCACGGCCTCTTCCAGCCGGCCGAGATCTTCGAGCGCCACGCCGAGATCGAAGGCGGCGGTCGCGTTGCCGGGCGAGGCAGCGAGCGCCGCGCGGTAGTGGCGTTCGGCCTCCTCCGCGGCACCCGCTTCGTGGCGTAGACGGCCGAGATTCAAGTGGGCGTCGACGTGATCGGGCGAAAGGGCCAGCGCCCTGCCGTAGGCGCGTTCGGCCTCCGCGGTGTCGGTCTCTTCCAGCTCGCAGCCGAGCCGATACCAATCCTCCGCGTCGAGATCGCGCTCCTCCTCCAGCCGCGCGGCGCTCCGGCGGGCGATCGGCGCCGCCTCGCGGGCGAGATCCGCGACCGCGAAATCGAACAGCTCCTGGCCGGAGGCCGGAATCCACATCGAGCGCTCGTCGCGCGCCACCACCTCTCCCCCCTCGGCGAGGATGCGGACGGCCGAGAGAGACCTCCCTTGCGGCAGCTGTTCGCGCAACCGTTCGAGCGCGTGGCGGATGCGCCGGGCGGGAACCCTCGCATCGTTCAGCTCGCGGGCGGCGCGGAGGAGGACCAGATCCTGAAAATGGAAGCGCGGCTCGTCCGCCGTGCCGGTGCCGGGGGTGAGGATG
This sequence comes from Thermoanaerobaculia bacterium, assembly GCA_035995205.1. Taxonomy (GTDB): domain Bacteria; phylum Acidobacteriota; class Thermoanaerobaculia; order Multivoradales; family UBA5704; genus DASYKS01. Next base: position 23,968 of record DASYKS010000097.1, on the reverse strand, counting down.
CCGGAACGCACCCAGGCGCGCAGGCGGGGCTCGGTAATGCCGACCAGCCCCGCCGCTTCGCGGAGGGTGAAACCCGCGAGCGGTGCGGACGGCACAGCGCGCGGTTTGGCGCGCGTTGGGGAGGAGCGGGACATCTCCCGCAGTCTAACGCCCTACCGGAACCGAACGGCAAAAACGCCGGCGAGGACGCCGGCGGTCCCAGGACGAGCACACCCGGGGAGCGAACATTGGCCCAGGCTCGGGCTTCCGGGCGGAAAAACCCCTACCCGCGCGCAGCCTTCTTGCGCATCGGGGTGACCTCGGCCAGCTTTTCTTCGCCGGCCTTGCCGGGCTTCCGCGGCGAGGGCTTCGGCGGCTTGCGCTCCGTTTTGGCGTCGCCCTTGGCCGCCCCGCCGGAGTTCGCGAGGCTCGCCTTCAAGGCCGCCATCAGGTCGATGATCTGCGCCTTCGGCGCCTCTTCGACCGCGGCGGTGATCTCCTGGCCCTCGACCTTCTTGTCGATCAGCGCGCGGGTGCGATTCCTCACCTCGTCTTCGTACTGCGCGGGCTGGAACGCATCGGCCGCGATTTGATCGATCAGCATCTTCGCCAGGTTCAGCTCCGCGGGTTTCACCTCGGCGGTGCCGATCGGCACCTCGGAGAACGAACGGATCTCGTCGGCGTAACGCAGCTGCTGCATCACGACGCCCTGCTCGTAGGGACGGAGCAACACCAGGTAATCTTTCCCCCGTGCCCGGTAGCGCGCGATCGCCGCGCGGCCGGTATCGCGCATCGCCTGGGAGAGCAGAAGGTAGGGCCGGTCGCCCCCTTTGTCCGGTCCCAAGTAATAGGTTTTCTCAAAATAGATCGGGTCGACCTGATCGAGCGGGATGAACTCGGTGATGTCGATCGCGTTGGTCGGCTCCGGCATCAGCGCCTTCAGCTCGTCCTCGCTGAACAGAACATATTGCCCTTTGGTGTACTCGAAACCCTTCACCATCTCGTCTTTGCCGACGATTTCGTTATCGGTCGGGCAGATGTATTGCTGCTTCAGCCGAGTCCCGCATTTCTTGTGCAGCATGTTCAGATGAATGCCGGTCGAGGCCTCACCGGTCGAATAGAGCTTGATCGGGATCGAGACGAGGCCGAAGGAGACGGTGCCGGAAGCGTAGGCTCGTGCGCTCATAGGAGCGCTATCATACTCCGGTCTAAACGCCGATGAAACCAGAGAAATCCGATCCTCCGAAGAGCAGCGCCGCCGGCTCGCACGGCTTGGCGAAGTACCGCGCGAAACGCGACGCCGCGCACACCCCTGAGCCGATGGGGCTGGACGGCGCCGAGCGGCCGCGGCTGTTCGTCGTCCAGCAGCACGCGGCGCGCGCGCTGCATTGGGATCTGCGGATGGAGATCGGCGGCGCGCTCAAGTCGTGGGCGGTGCCGAAAGGCCCTTCGGACGATCCGCACGAAAAGCGCATGGCGGTTCACGTCGAAGACCATCCGCTCGAATATGCCGATTTCGAAGGGATCATCCCGAAAGGAAATTACGGCGCGGGGCAGATGATCGTTTGGGATCGCGGCCGCTACGTGCCCCTGGAGGACATGGAGGAAGGTCTCCAAACCGGCAAGCTGCTGTTCGAATTGAAAGGTTACAAACTGCGCGGCCGATGGACGCTGGTCAAGCTCAAGAAGGATCCGACCGGCTGGCTGCTGATCAAGGAGCGCGACCCGTGGGCGAACGCCTCGGGCGAAGAGGGCTTCTCGCCGAGATCGATTCTCTCCGGATTGACCGTCGAAGATCTGCGCGACGGCGACCCACGGGCCGAAGAGATCCGCACGGAGCTGGTCCGGCTCAAAGCACCCGAAAAGCACCTTGCGGCCCGGGACGTGAAGCTGATGCTCGCCGAGACGCGCGAGGAGCCGTTTACCCGTGCCGGCTGGCTGTTCGAGCTGAAGTACGACGGCTACCGGCTGCTGGCCGAGAAAAACGACGGCGAGGCGCGCCTGCTCTATCGCAGCGGGCGCGACGCCACGCGAACGTTTCCCGAGATCGCCCGCGCGATCATGGCGCTCCCCTACTCTTCGTTCGTGCTCGACGGCGAGGTCGTGGTGGTCGACGAGTCGGGGCACCCGAGCTTCCAGCGCCTACAGAATCGCGGCCAGATCGGCGGCGCGCTCGAAGCGGAGCGGGCGGCGGTGGAAAACCCGTCGACGCTTTTCGCCTTCGACCTGCTCGCGTTCGAAGATTTCGACCTACGAACCCTCCCGCTCGTCGAACGAAAGCGCCTGCTCGAACGGATGCTGCCGCAAGCCGGAGTGATCCGTTATACCGATCACGTGGAGACCCGCGGCGTCGATCTCCACGGCGCGGTGGCCGCTCTCGGCCTCGAAGGGATCATGGCGAAACGTTCGGCCGGCCCGTACCGGAACGGCCGCCACGCCGACTGGTTGAAGATCCGCGTCGATCAGACCGGAGACTTCGCGATCGTCGGCTGGAAGGAATCGGAATCGCGCGGCCGGCCGGGCTTTGCCGGGCTACACCTCGCGGTCCGCGAGGGAAACGGATGGAGCTACGCCGGAAGCGTCGGCAGCGGCTTTACCGAAAAACAGCTGAACGAGATCAGGAAAATCCTCGAACCGTTCCGGCGCGATAAGCCTCTGGTGACCGGAGCGCTGCCGAAAAGCGGCCGGCATGTCTGGCTCGAACCGCGGCTCGCGGTCGAGGTCCGCTTCAAGGAGTGGACGAACGACGGTCACCTGCGCCATCCGGTTTTCCTGCGCCTGCGCGACGACAAGCCGGTCGAAGAGTGCGTGCGCCAAGGGGCCTCGACGCCACCAGGCAACAACGAGGACGGCGAGAGCGATGGAGCCGAGCCGCCCGCTCCGCTGCCCCCTACCGCCTCGAAGCGCAAGCTCGTCTTCACCTCGCGGGAGAAAGTGTTCTGGCCGGAGGAGGGGTACACGAAAGGGGACCTGATCGATTTCTACCAGGCGATCGCTCCCGCGATCCTCCCCTACCTCGCCGAGCGCCCGCTGGTGCTCGACCGCTATCCGGACGGGATCGAAGGAAAATCTTTCTACCAAAAAGACGCGTCGCGCTTCCTCCCCGAATGGATTCGCACGGTCGCGATCCGGAGCGAATCGGGAGAGCAGGGACCGCGCGAAATCAACTACATTCTGTGCGACGACGCGGACACGCTCGCGTTCCTCGCGAATCTGGGGGTCATCCCGCTCCACGTCTGGGCGAGCCGCGCGGACGCCCTCGACCGGCCCGACTGGACGATCCTCGATCTCGATCCGAAAGGGGCACCGTTTGCCAACGTGATCGAGATCGCGCGTTTCCTGGGCGATTTCTGCCGCGACATCGGCTGGACGCCGTTCTTGAAGACCAGCGGCGGCTCGGGGCTGCACATCCTGCTGCCGCTCGGGCGCCAATGCGCCTTCGAGCAGGCGCGCCAGCTCGCCGAGGTGATCGCCCGCCACGCCGCCCATGCGCTGCCGAAGATCGCGACGATCGAGCGCAACCTCGCCGCCCGCCGCGGCCGGGTCTACATCGATTTCCTGCAAAACGGCCGCGGCAAGCTGATCGCCGCGCCGTTCTCCGCCCGCCCCCGGCCGGGCGCAACGGTCTCCACCCCGCTGCGCTGGGAGGAGCTGAAGAGCACCCTTCACCCGAGCAAGTTCACCATTCGCTCGGTCCCCCGCCGCGTGCGCTCGTTGGGGGACGATCCGCTCGCGGGCGTGCTGACGATGAAGCCTGATCTCGCGGCGATCCTGGAGGCGCTGCACGCCCGGGTTTGAGCGTCTATCGATCCGAAAGATCCGTCAAAAAAACCGCCACCGCCTCGATCCCCGCTTCGAGATTCTGCGCCTCGGTCCGGCCGGAGCGAGCGAGCGGCTTCCAGGAGTGCTCGCCCGATTCAATCCATTCGATTCGGATCGCGGGCGAAAGCGTGTACCCCGCGACCTCCTCCCGCGTGCCGAAGGGGTCGCGCGTCCCTTGGGCGATCAGGGTGGGGGTGGTGAGCGCCGCAAGGTGGGCCGTGCGCAGCTTCTCCAGTTGCCCCGGCGGGTGGAACGGATAGCCGAGACAGACGAGGCCGGCGGCACTCACCTCGTCGGCGATCATGCTCGCCATCCGTCCGCCGAGCGATTTGCCGCCGATCGCGACCGGACCGGCAGCCTCGGCCTGAACGGCAGCGTACGCCGCGCGCCAGGAGTCGAGCAGCACGGGCGTCCGGTCGGGGGCACGCCCGCTCCCACCCTCCCGCCGCGCGTGCATGTAGGGAAACTCGAACCGCGCGACGCGAATCCCCCGATCGGCGAGGCCCTTCGCGAACTTTTCGAGGAATGAGGAATCCATCGGCGCGCCGGCGCCGTGGGCGAGGATGAGGGTGATCGAGGCGTCGTCGGGACCGTTCCAGAGGAAAGAGGGCATGGCGGTATTTTGATCGAGTTCGGGGCGGCCGTCATCTCCCTGACAGGTCGGCGGGAGCTATCATCGACGCCGACCTCCCATGGCCAAGCCACCCAAGCCCTCTGAACCCCCTTCGTTCTCCAAGGTACGAGCCGCCCTCTGGGGGCTCGCGGCGCTCGGCGTTCCGCTCCTGTTCAAAGTCTGGCGCCCCGATTTCCCGCAGAACGAGGAGTCCGAGATCCGCGTAAAGACGATCCTCGCGCTGATCGTCGTGGCGCTTCTGGTGATCCGCGAGATCTCTCCCGCGCTACGCAATAACAAAGCGGGGCTCGCGCTCTCCCTCGCGGCCATTCTCGCGACGGTCGGCTACCTGAACTTCGGCTCGTTCCACGGCCGCAGCTTCATTCACCATTGGGAGCAGTTCCACTACGCGCTCGGCGCCAAGTATTTTCCCGAGCTGGGCTACGACGGCCTGTACGACGCCTCGATCGAGGCACAGCGCAGCAGGGACCCGGGAGTGACGCTTCACCCCTCCTATCGCGATCTGCGGACGAACAAGGTGGTGGCGACCGATGCGCCGGACGCGCTCGCTCAGAGAAAGGCGGTGGTGGCGCGGTTCAGCCCGGAGCGCTGGCAGGATTTCGTGGCGGATCACGATTACTTCGTTGGCCACAACGACCCGGGCTATCTCGCATCGATCCGCCTCGACCACGGCTTCAACCCGCCGCCGAGCTGGACCTTCGTCGCGCGCCTGTTCGCGGGATGGCCAAAGCTCGACGGCGAGACGCTCTCCGCGTTCGCGACCCTCGACCTGCTGCTGCTCGCCGCCCTGTTCGTCGTCGTCTCGCGCACCTACGGCACCCGGTGGGGGTGCCTCGCGCTCGCGCTGTTCGGAATCAACTACGCCGGGCGCTACTTCTGGGTCGGCGGCGCGTTCCTGCGCGAGGATTGGCTGGCGGCGACCGTGATCGGCATCTGCCTCTTGGAAAAGAAGCGTTATCGCTGGGCGGGCGCCTGCTTCGCTTATGCCGCGGCGGTGCGGATCTTCCCGATATTGTTCCTGTTCGGCCCGGCGGTGGTCGCCGTCCGTGCTTTGATCCGCCGCGAGCGCCCGCGTTGGGCGCTCGATTTCGCCGTCGGTTTCGTCGTGGCGATCGGCATCGCCTGGGGCGCGGGAAGCCTCGCCGGTCGCGGCCCCGGGGCCTGGGGCGAATTCGCCGAGCATATTTCCCAGCATTCCCACACCTGGCTCACCAACAACGTCGGGCTCGCGGACACCGTCCTTTACGACGGCCCGACGTTCCGCCGCGAGCTGGTGGATTTTTCGCTCCCCGAGCCTTGGATTCTCTGGCAGGCGAAGATGGACGCCGTCGCTAAGGCGCGCCGCCCGCTGCTCTGGATCGCACAGGCGCTGCTGCTCTTCGGAGTCGGCGCAACTGCCTGGCGGATGGAGCCCGCGCGCGCCGCGATGGTCGGGATCGTCGTGGTCTTCGCCCTGGTGCTCACGACCTGCTACTACTGGCAGATGCTCCTGATCGTGCCGCTGCTAAGGTCCCGCGTTCTGCTCTACGCCACGCTCGCCGTCAACCTTGGGCTCTACGCGCTCCACTTTGCAACCCCGTCGTTTGAGATGCGCTACGGCATGATGTCGTGGGGGCTGCTGGTGGTGTTCCTTGCGTTTCTGGTGCCCGAGGGGTGGCGGACGCTTGCGCGCCGTACGGAGTAGAGGCTCTGGCCTTGCGGCCGGGCGTCATTTCCTGCACGATTCGCGGCAGGAGAACGACCGATGTGGCTGGATGACCTGCGCTATTCGTTACGGGTGCTGCGCCATGCGCCGCTCACCACGATTACGATCATCCTCACCGTCGCGCTCGGCATCGGCGCCACGACGGCAGTGTTCAGCGTGGTCAACGCGGTGCTTTTGCGGCCGTTGCCGTACGTCGACCCGGGGCGGCTGGTCTGGGTGGCCGAGCGCAACGACAAGCTCAACCTCCCCACGTTCTCGACCTCCGGGCTGAACTTTCAGTCTTGGCTCGCGGACCGGGGACCGGTCGAGTCGCTGGGCGCGGTCGGCTACGCCACCTACAACCTTCTCGACGTCGGCGAGCCGGAGCAGTTGAACGGCGGTACTCTCACTGCCTCGGTCTTCGGCGCGCTCGGGCTAGTGCCAGTCGCGGGGCGCACCTTTATCCCGGCGGACCAGCAGCTGGGCGCGGCGCCGGTCGCGATGATCAGCGCGGCGCTCTGGCACCGTCGCTATGGCGCCGACCCCGCTCTGCTCGGAAGGGCGATCCATCTCAACGGCACGCCCTATACCCTGGTCGGAATCGCGCCCGCCGCGCTCAATTTGATCTCCCCCGGCGACGTGTGGACGCCGATGGCGTTCGACCCGGCCAAGGAAAAGCGGCTGAGCCATCTGATCACGGCGATCGGCCGGCTGCGCGACGGCGTAACGCTCCAGCAAGCGCAGCTGGGCATGGATGCGGTGGCGCGGCGCGTGGGCGAGCAGTTTCCCGAGGTGAAGGACTGGGGAATTCGTCTGGTGCCCTTTCCCGAATGGATCGTGCCCGACCAGGTCCGCACGGTATTACTCCTGCTGCTGTTCGCGGTGCTCACCGTCTTGCTTATCGCCGCGGCCAACATCGCGAATCTGCTGTTGGCTCGCGCCCTACGGCGCGAACAGGAGGTCGCCCTGCGCGCGACGCTCGGCGCCAGCCGCGGGCGCGTGCTGCGCCAGCTGCTGATCGAAAGCCTGGTGCTCGCCGCGATCGGCGGAATCTTGGGCAGCGTCGCGGCCTTCGTCACGGTGCGCGCGGCCGGCGCGGCCTTGCCGCCGAACCTGTTGCCGGTGTCGGACATCGGCATGGACGGCAAGGTGCTCGCGTTCGCGCTGTCTTTGAGCCTCGTCACCGGTCTACTGTTCGGCCTGGTGCCCGCCTGGCAGATCGCCAGCTCGCCCGTCTCGGGCGTGTTGCGCGCGAGCGGAAAGAGCGCCTTGGGCGGCGGCCGGCGGAAGCTGCGCAATGGTCTGGCGACCGCCGAGATCGCTCTTGCGGCCGCCCTGCTGGTGGTCGCCGGACTGTTGTTGCAGAGCGCGCGCCACCTTGGCCGCGTCGAGTTGGGGTTCGATCCCGGTCACCTGCTCACCTTTCAAGTCAGCCTGCCGGGCGCCAAAGATCCCACCGATACCCGCCCGTTCGGGTTTTATCGCGACCTGGTGCCGGCCCTTGCCGCGGTTCCCGGAGCGACCGGCGCGGCCGTCTCTAGCGGCGTGCCGTTCGGCGCGGGAAACTACACGGCAACGCCGGTGCACCCTGTCGGAGCTTCGCAATTCGCGCCCGACGACGCGTTGACGATCGATTGGCGCCTCGCGAGCCCCGAGTATTTTCGGGTGATGGGCATTCCGCTGCTGCGCGGTCGCGGTTTCACCGAGGCCGACGAAGCGGGCGCGCCGCCGGTCATGCTGGTGAGCCGATCCATGGCGGAGAAGTTCTGGGGCGACGCCGATCCGCTCGGCCGCGCCGTGCAGCGCGTCGCGGACGACAAGACTTTTACCGTGATCGGCGTGGTGGGCGACGTGCGCTTGAACGCGCTCAACCAACAGACGCCCACGATGTATTTTTCCACCGCCTTTCGCCTGTGGCCGTTGATGGACGTCGTCGTGCGCACGTCGGGCGAGCCCGAATCCGTGCTGGCCGACGTGCGCCGTCGCATCCATTCTCTCGATCCCGGCCTGCCGATCTCGAACGTGCGTCCGATGACCTCCTGGGTAGCGGCCAGCGGCGCGCAGCCCCGGCTGGATGCCGGTCTGCTCGCGGTTTTTTCCGCGCTTGCGCTGGTGATCGCCACCCTGGGCATTTACGGCGTGCTCGCGCATTCGGTGGCCCAACGCACCGGCGAGATCGGGCTGCGCATGGCGCTCGGCGCGCCGCGGGGGCGCGTGGTCCGAGAGCTCCTGCGCGAGGGAATGATCATCGGCGGCATCGGCATCGCCCTCGGCCTGGCCGGAGCGCTGGCGGCCGGACCGGTGCTCAAAGGATTGGTGTTCGGCGTGACGACGTACGACGTCGCGACCATGGCCCTGGTCTCCGTCCTGCTCGCCGCCGTCACCCTCGTCGCCTGCTTCGTTCCCGCCCGGCGCGCGGCCAGGGTCGACCCCGCGATTTCGTTGCGCAATGCATGACGCCGTAGACCCGCGCCGCTGGCGCTTCCGAGGAGCGCAGCCTCCGAGAGGACTCCGTCCATGATCAATCCCAAGGCCAGGCCGTGCGACGAAGGGACGATCCGCTCGGTGCGGCCGACGGCGGATTGCGCCGCGAGCCGAAAGAAATGGGTTCTGGCGGTTACGGTGCTCGCGTCGACCATGGCGTTCATCGACGAGTCGGTCGTGAACGTGGCGCTGCCGGCGATCGAGGCGGACCTTCGGGCGTCCGTCGCGGTTATCCAATGGCTGATCAACGCGTATACCCTTTCGATGGCGGCGCTGCTGCTGATCGGCGGCGCGGCCGGCGACCGGTTCGGGCGGCGCCGGGTGTTCCTGGTCGGAGCCGTCTTGTTCGCCGCCGCATCCGCGGGATGCGGTTTCTCCTCGAACGTCACCCAGCTCATCCTGGCGCGGGCGATTCAAGGAATCGGCGCCGCGCTCCTGATTCCCTGCTCTCTCGCGATCCTGGGCGCCGCGTTCGAAGAGAAGGAACGAGGCAAGGCGATCGGTACTTGGGCCGGCGCGTCGTCGATCGCCGCGGCGATCGGCCCGCTGCTCGGGGGATTTCTCGTTGATCATGGGAGCTGGCGCTACATCTTCCTGATCAACCCCGTTCTAGCCCTGCCGATCCTCTGGATGGCCTGGCGCCACGTGCCCGAGAGCCGAGATCCGGACTCCCCCGCCGGGCTCGATTGGCGCGGCGCTTTGCTCGCGTTCGCCGGCCTGGGGAGCTTGGTGTACGGGTTGATCGCCTCCCCCACGCGGGGCTGGGGTCATCCGATCGTGATCATCACCCTCTGTCTTGGCGCGCTGCTGCTCGCCGCCTTTATTTGGGAAGAAGGGCGGAGCGCCGCGCCGATGATGCCGCTCGGTCTCTTCCGGTCGAGCCTGTTTTCCGGCGTCAACCTGCTGACGTTCCTGCTCTACGGCGCGCTCGGCGGCGCGTTCTTCTTCCTGCCTTTCAGCCTCATCCAGGTCCACGGATATTCGGCGACCCGGGCGGGCGCCGTCTTCCTCCCCTTCACGCTCCTCATGGCCGGTCTGTCGCGCTGGTCGGGTGGACTGCTCGACCGCTACGGCGCCCGGCTGCCCCTGATCGTCGGCCCGGCAATCGCCGCGCTCGGGCTCGCGTTACTCGCTCTTCCAAACAGCAATGGCTCGTACTGGATCGCTTTCTTTCTGCCGATCGTCGTGCTCGGCTTCGGCATGACGGTCACCGTGGCACCGCTCACGACCTCAGTGATCAACGCCGTACCGGATCGCCAGACGGGGGTGGCCTCCGGCATCAACAACGCGGTCGCCGCAGTTGCCAGCCTGCTGGCCATCGCCGGGCTCGGCGTGGTGGCGCTGGGAGTCTTCGACCACTCTCTGGATCGGCGCTTGGAGGGCAAAGCGCTACCGCCGGAAGTCCGCCAGATTGTAACGGAGGCGCACGGAAAGTTCGTCACCGACTCCGCGAAAGACGAGCCGCAAAGCGCCGATAAAGAACGCGGCCAGGCCCTGGTCAAAGAATCGCTCGCGGAGAGCCTACGGTTTTCGCTGCTCGTAACCGCGGCGCTCGCGCTCGCCGGGGCCGGCTGTGCGGCGTTGATGATTCCGAAGGGGCGGAGGGCGCGGCGGGCGCGATAGGCGCCCGTCTACCCCTTCCCAAATGCAACAGTAGTTCGCGGCTCAACAGCCGCAGTCGGTGGCGTAGCCGCTGTAGCAGAAACAATGGGTGAAGAAGCATTCGGAGTAGGCGCCGCAGGTCCAGTTGCAGCCGCTGTCGCCCGAGCAGAATGCCTTCTCGCGGCTTTCCTCCGTGCCGCCCACGGCGGCGCCCAGGCGCTCGGATTGGATGTTGGCCAGAGTCTCACGGGACAGGCGGAGTCGTTTCGTCTTCACGTCCAGTCTCCTTTCAGAGATCCAACGGGTCTATGCGCGAGAGCTTAGCCCAGAGACGGTGCGAACGCTGACCCGGATTAAGGTGGCGACGAAAGAGGTCTCCGCACCGTAGACCCCGGCGATGATTCGCTCCCTGTTTCGAATTCTCTCCGCCGTCGTCGGAATTCTCGCGCTGGCTTGGCTCGTGACGTTCTGGCTGGTTCGCCAGCCGATGCGCCCGGCGTCGCGCCGGACCGAGAGCCACGCGGACTCTCGCCGCTTGCGGGCCGATGTCGAGGTTCTCGCACGCGATCTGATCCCCCGCGACGTGGCCCATCCGCAGAACCTTGACCGGGCCGCCACATATATCGGTCATCAATTCGAGCTGGCCGGGCTGGCGCCGGAATACGAACGCTACGAGGCGCGTGGCGGAAAGTATGCGAACGTGGTGGCGAAGATTGGTTCCGGGATGACGCCGTTCGTAATCGGCGCGCACTACGACTCTTTCGGCGAGTTCGGCGCGAATCCCGGGGCGGACGACAACGCGAGCGGCGTGGCGGGCCTTCTCGAGCTGGCGCGGCTGATCGCGGGTCGCGAGATTCCCGGTGGCCTCGAGCTGGTGGCATTCTCAACCGAGGAGCCGCCGTTCTTCGGCTCGCGCCAGATGGGAAGCGCGGTTCATGCCGAGCGGATGCTCGCGAGCGGTCGCCGTCCTTGGGGGATGGTCTCGCTGGAAATGATCGGTTTCTTCTCCCAGCGGCAACCTTGGCCCAGCGCCCTGCTCTCCGCGCTCTATCCGACCCGCGGCGACTTCGTAATGCTCGCCGGTCGGCGGAGCGACCGGGCGTTGATCCGCGCGCTCAAGCCGGGCTTTCTCGGCGCCTCGGCGGTCCCAATCGTGAGCTACGCCGGTCCCTACATCGGTGGCCTCGACGCCTCGGATCACGTGAGCTTCTGGGACCGCGGCCTTTCGGCGGTCGTGCTCACCGACACCTCGTTCCTGCGCAACCCGCACTATCACGACGCCCTCGACACTCCCGCTTCCCTCGACTACGAGAGTATGGCCGGGGTGGTCGATGGCCTTGCGAACGCGATGCTCCATCTGGGGGCACAACCCCGAAGGTAATTCTCCGGATGCCGGCGTAATTTTCGCGCCGCGGACGTCTTTTCTTTCGGATCGGCGCGCTTGAGACTCAACGCAAGTATTCCTCGCGTGTCTATTCAGGAGATGGCTCACAACGTCCACGCGAAGGAGGAGACCCCATGCACGTTCGAATTCTCAGCACGCTCGCCCTGTTCGCGGCCCTCGGGCTGTTTCTACCGGCGACCGCAACCGCCCAGTTCCCCGACCTCACCGAGAGCTCTTCCGGCCGTTATAAGGACGCCGCCACCAGGGCCGCCGACTGTTACGGCCGCGGCGCCCGGGCCTTGAAGAAGGCCCAAAAACAGGCAGCAGCCGGTGAAACCGAGAAGGCCCGCGAGAGCTACCTGCGGGCCAAGGAGGAGTTCTCGAAAGCGGTCGGCCTGCAGGAGGGATATTTTGAGGCTCTGCTCGGCCTGGGTCAGGCCTATCTCGCACTCGGCCAGAAGCCATCGGCGCTCGACGCCTGCGCCCACGCCCTGGCGGCGAAGCCGAAGAGCCCGGAGGCCCAAGCCTGCGCCGAGTCCGCCCGCGGCCCGGCAACCGCCGGCTGAGCCGCGGTTCAGCTCGACGAATGCGAAGGTAAGGGCGGCCCGTCGTGGCCGCCCAGGTGCGATCCTCCATCTTCCTATTGACAATCTACAAGAAGGGCGGCATTCTCTTGTAGACCATCTGGAGGAACGCCCATGGCCCGACCCGCTCCCGATCTGTTGCAAGGCACCCTCGATTTCCTGGTGCTGAAGGTGTTGGCCCTCGAACCGCAGCACGGCTGGGGCATCGCGCAACGCATCCAGCAGATCTCCGAGCAGGAGCTGCGGGTGCAGCAGGGCTCCCTCTACCCGGCGCTCACCCGGCTGGAAGAGAACGGCTGGATCGCGGGCGAATGGGGCACCTCGGAAAACAACCGCCGCGCCAAGTTCTATAGCCTGACGCCCACCGGCCGCCGGCAGCTTGAACGCGAAACCGAAGACTGGCTACGGCTCTCCGCCGCCGTCCATCGCGTCTTGAACCACGCCTGATCGGGAGAATCGCCCTATGGACGTCCGAAATCGATTGCGCCGTGGCTTCATGACTTTGTTCGCCCGTTCCCGCCGCGAGGCGGAGCTCGAAGCGGAGATCGACTTCCATCTGGAGGCCGCGACCGCGCGGTACCGGGAGCGCGGGCTGTCTGAAAAGGAAGCGCGCAGGGCGGCGCTGCTCGATTTCGGCGGCGTCGATCGAGCGAAGGAAGGGATGCGCGACGCGTGGACCTTCGCCCGGTTGGCGGAGATCGGCAGCGACGTCAAAGTGGCGATCCACGGCTTCCGCAAGCGGCCGGCCTATGCCGCGACCGTGATCGTGACGCTGGCGCTCGCGATCGGCGCCGCCGGGGTGATCTTCAACGCCCTGTGGACGGTCGTCGCGCGACCGCTGCCGTACCGCGACGACCAGCGGCTGGTGCGCCTGGAATACACCCAGCTCGGCTCGACCGACGTGCTCGGCCTGTCGCCGCCGGAGCTGATGGACTACCGTAAGGCAACCCGTTCGCTCGAAGGGCTCGCGGAGTACCACAACATGGGCTTCACCTTGCTCGGGCATGGCGAGCCCCGGCAGGTTCGGGCGGGCGTCGTCTCGTCGAACTACTTCGGCCTGCATGGCGTGAGGCCCGAGATCGGCCGGGATTTCGTCGCCGCCGACGATGCGGCCAACGCCCGGCCGGTGCTGCTGCTGTCCAACGCCTTCTGGCGCCGCGAGCTGGGCGGCGATCCGAAAATCGTCGGCGCCGATTTCACCATGAACGACAAGGTGCATACCGTGATCGGCATTCTGCCGCCATTGCCCGCGGCACCGGACGAGAACGATCTGTTCATGCCGGTCTCCGCCTGCCCGTTCCGCGCGGCGGAGCAATGGGCTCACTCGCGCACCGCGCGCGGCTTGGTGGTCACCGGACGCCTGGCTACCGGTTTCGATCTCGCGGCCGCGACGGCCGAGCTCGACACCCTCACGCAAGGTCTCGCCAAGAGCTATCCCGAGGCCTATCCGAAGGACGTCTCGCTCCGCCCGCGGCTGACGACGCTGCGCGAATCGCTCTCGGCCGGAGCGCGGCCGACCCTTTGGCTGTTGGCCGCCGCGGCCGCGACGGTCCTGTTCCTGGTCTGCGCCAACCTGTTGAACCTCACCCTGGCGCAGATGGTACGCCGCGAGCCGGAGATGGCCGTGCGTACCTCGCTCGGCGCCAGCCGCGGCCGGATCGCGCGCCAACTCGCGACCGAAGGGTGCCTGCTCGCCCTCCTCGGCGGCGCGCTCGGACTGCTGTTCGGCCTTGCCTGTCAGGGGCTGCTCGCACGTTTCCTCGGCCGTCTGACGCCCCGCGCTTCCGAGATTGGATTCAACCTCGGCACGGTCGCGGTGGTCTTCGGCCTGGCGCTGGTCATCGGCCTGGCGATCGGCCTCGCTCCCGCGATGCGAAAGCGGACCGATCTGGTGACCGCTCTGCGCTCCGACGGCCCGAACAGTACCTCGGGCGGCACGCCGCTCCGGGCGCGGGACGCCCTGATCGTGATCCAGGTCGCCACGTCGTTCGTGCTCTTGATCGGCGCGGGCCTCCTGCTGCGCAGCCTGTGGAACCTGGAACGGGTGCCGGCCGGATTTGCGCACTCCGAGGTGCTCACGCTCGGGGTTCCGCATAATTGGACCAAGCTCGCCGACGACAAGACGCGCCTGGCCTATGCGGAACGGCTGTTGGCGCGGGTGCGCGAAGTACCGGGCGTCGAATCGGCGGCGCTGGTCGACAACTATCCGCTCAATTCCGCGCTGCCGTGGAACCGCCGGGTGGCGATCGGCACGGTCGCCCCCGATCCGGTTTCGGCCGGACCGAGCGCCGATTTCCGGACCGTGTCGCCCAACTATTTCGACACCATGGGAATCTCCCTGGTCGCCGGCCGCGCCTTGAACGAAAACGATCGCGACGAGGAGCATCCGGTCACGCTGATCAACGAGACCTTCGGGCGACAACTCTTCCCCAACGAAAGTCCGCTCGGCCGGCAGGTCATCTTCGCCAACGGCACGACGGCCTGGACGATCGTCGGAATCGTGGCCGACGTCCATCAGCGCACGCTCAACGAGCCGGTGGTGCCCGAAATCTATGCCCCGATCGCGGTGCGCGGCGGCGGCGCCGACATCCTCTTGGTGCGCGGTCCGGCGATTCGCACGCTGGTACCTTCGCTCCGGGCCGCGATCCGCGCGATCGATCCCGAACAGCCGATCGCCGTGGCGCGCACCCTCGCCGAAGCGCGCGCCGAGTCGCTCGCCGCGCCGCGCGCCACGGCCGCCCTGCTCGCGATCGCCGCGGTGCTCGCCCTGCTGATCGCCGCGGCCGGCCTTGCGGGTCTGCTCGCCTATTCGCTCGGCCAACGCGAACGCGAGTTCGGGATTCGCCAGGCCCTCGGCGCCGAACGGCTCGACATCGCCCGCCTGGTGCTCGGCCGCACTGTCAGCCTGGTGGGCCTCGGCGCGTTGATCGGTCTGGGCAGCTCGCTGCTCTTCACCCGGGGCTTGAGCTCGATGCTGTTCGGCCTCGCCACCACAGATCCGCTCACCTACGGCCTGGTCGCCGCGGTCCTGCTCGGATCGGCGTTCGCCGCCTGCCTGCCGGCGCTACGCCAGGCGGTCGGCACGCGGCCGACTCTCGCGCTACGGGCGTCTTGAGAGAGCGGGTCTAATGCAAAAACACCGGCCGGGCGAGCACTTCGCCCCGCCGGTGGCGCAGCTCGATCACCGCCTCCCCCGGCTTGAATCCCGCGAGATCGTCGCGGTCGACGGTGAGCACGTACCAGCCTGAGATCGAACGGGCGAGGTGGGTGGTGGCGAGACCGGGAAGGCGGAAGGTGCTGGCGTAGGTGCCCCCGGTCGCGGCGGCCACGCCTTCGAGCCCTACTTCGAGCGAATGGGAATCGGCGCTGGTCACGTCGAGCACGAAAACCGAAACGTGCGCGTTCGCCAGGGCTGCCACGGCGGGACGGAAATCGGGCGTCATCCGGACGCCGCCTAAACCGAAGCGGCCCAAGCCCCAACCGAGGTAGATCATGGTCTTCTCGCCGGGCAGGTGGGTAAGCGCCTTGGCGGTCACTTCGAGCGCCCGCTCCGGCGTCGCCACCCGGCGCGCTTCGGCGGGGTCGAAATACGCAGCCAACGAGGGGCGCGCGGACAGCGGGACTTCCCGCTCCGGCGTGTAGACCATCGCGCGGTCGACGGCTTCGAGCACGGCCTGCCGGTCGGTGGTGAAATCGAGCCAGAGCTTCAAATGGGAATCGTAGGAGACCACCGCGACGCGGTCGGACGGGGCGAGGCTCGCCACCAGCTCGCGGGTGTAGGGACGCAGGCGCAACTGGCCGGAGATCCGCGTCGGATTCAGGTCGGCCTGGACGAAGAAGACGACCAGCTTGCCGGGTGCCTGCACGGCCGGTTCGGCGAGCCTCCACTCCTCGAATTCCGCGCCCTCCGCCTCCGGCGCCTTCGCTTCGGACTCCGAGGAAACCCAATCGACGGCGGTCACCGGAATCTCGCGGCCATGCACCCGGATGAGGAAATCATCCGGCGCAAGCCCCAAGATCGGCTGGCCGGTGCCGTCCACGACCCGCACGACGATCGTGTCGAGGGCGACGGTGATCGCTTCGTCGAAATGTTCCTGCGGTGGATCGGGCGCCGCCGCCGCGCCCGCCATTGTGAGGAGAAGGCCGACCGGCAGAAGGAGGACGATGGGACGTCGCATGATCCACGAGTCTAACCCGCCGAAACTTAGAGCAAAGAGCGGTCCCATCCCACGAAACGCAAGGCTCGGCCCAGGCGGGTAGCCTAACCGCTCCGGTCGACGGATCAAGGGCCGGGGCGGTTCGCCTTCCGTTCCGCGATCCACTCGGCAATCCGCTCATCGAGCACCGCGAGCGGCATCGGGCCGCCGAGCAAGACGACGCGATGGAACTCGCGGATGTCGAAGCGATCTTTGAGCTCCTGCCGCGCTTTTTCGCGCAGCTCGCGGAGATGGAGCGAGCCGGTCTTGTAGGCGAGCGCCTGACCAGGCATATCGATCGAGTAACGCAGAGTTTCACTCGCGATCTGGGTGTCGGATTCGAGCGTGTGCTCCTTCATGTAGGCGATCGCCTTGTCTCGCGACCAGCCGAGCGCGTTCATTCCGGTGTCGACCACCAGACGCGAGGAGAGGAAGATGTCCATCCCCAAGCGGCCGTAGGCGTCGTAAGGGTCTTCGTACATCCCCATCTCGCCCGCAAGGTCGGAGGCGTACTCGCCCCATCCTTCGATGAACACCGTCCCTCCCGCTTCGCGGCGATAGGCCGGAAGCGCCGTGTTCTCGCGCTGGAGCGCGATCTGAAAATGATGGCCGGGGATCAGCTCGTGGTAGATCAGGGCGGCGGCGTTGGCGAGCGGCCGCTCTCCGAGCTTCGAGCCGTTGTACAGATAGGCGCCGATCGGCTGTCCGGGCAGCGGCTCGCGGTAGTAGCCGAACGTGAGCGATCCTTCGAACGCCGGGTCGAGGCGCTCCACGCCATACTTGGCCTGCGGCACGACCGCGAAGTAATCCTTCACCTTGGGCTCGATCCGCCGAATCGGCGCCATCAGACGCTCCCCGACCTCCTCGGGGGTCTTCGCGAGGAATCGCGGATCGGTGCGCAGCTTGGCGTGGAACTCGTCCTTCGTTCCGGTGAAGCCAAGCTTGGCGCGCAGGCGCGCCATCTCCCCCTCGATCCGTTCGACCTCTGAAAGGCCGCGGGCGTGGAGCGCCTCGGGCGTCACGTCGAGCGTCGTATAGAAACGCACGAGGAAGCGGTAGGCGGCAGGACCGCCCGGGTACTGGCCAAGGCCCACGCTCTCGGGCGCTACGCGGCGGAGGTCGCCGTCGAGATACGCGATCAGCCGGCCGAGCGCCGGACGGACCTCGGCATCGATACGCCGCGAAGCACGCGCATGGGGAATCCTCCTCGTTTCGAGGGAACTCTACCGCGCCGTGCCGCGGTCTTAAAAAAGCCCCCGCTGACGAAGGAGCGGAAGAGAAGAGAGCCGCGCGATCCAGGAAGGCGTACCGGCGCAGGCGCTATGCTTGCCGAGTGAGGAGGACACCATGAGCAAGACCAAGCTCTTCGCTCTCGCGCGGGCCTGGGATTCGGCCGCCGTGCGCCAACTGCTCGTCGAATCGCCCGACTTGGTCGGCGCGCGCGATGCCAAGGGCCGCACCGCCCTCCATTACTGTGCCGGCGCCCCGGCTTCCTCGGAGGGGGCGTCTGCGCGGGCATCCGTCGCGACCGCTCGCGAGCTGCTCAAGGCCGGCGCCGACCTCAATGCGGTACACGAGATCCCGGACCACGGAGAGATTTTCCCCGCGACCCCTCTCTGGTACGCGCTCGCGCGGGGCCGCAACGGCTCTCTGGCGGAGTTCTTGTTGCAGCAAGGCGCCGATCCGGACCATTGCCTCTGGACGGTGATCTGGTTCGACGAGGCGGAGTGGGTTCGTAAACTCCTCGCCGCAGGCTCCAAGACGGAGATCCGAGCCGAAGGCGCGACACCATTAATTTACGCCGCCCGCCTCGGCAGAGAGAAAGCGATTCTCCACCTGGTAGCGGCCGGGGCCAACACCGGAGCTCGGGACGCCCAAGGCCGCACCGCCGCCGATCTTGCGCGCAAGAAACGCCTGTCGCCGGCTATCCTCGCCGCGCTCGACGGCGAGCCATAGAACCGATCCGCTCCCGCGAAAAGTTGTACATGAAGATAGCCTGGTGATCCGAGCCCCACGGGGCTGCAGGCCTTACATCAAACCGCAATTCCGATCGCACGCAGAACTCCTCTCTCGACCTCCTCAAGGAGCGTACCTGAAAGCGGCCCGCCGAGCGCCACATCACTGAGGAGATGTTTGGGCAGGGTCGTGATCTGCTCGCATTTCAGAACGGTATCTCTAAGTACACCGCCGGTGCCCTTCTTCAGTCGCACGTGAGTCGGTGCAGGGCGCAGGGTCGTGCTGGCTGGAACTACGAGTACGTCGTTGGCCAGGCGGTTGCGTGCGTCCACCGAGACGACAAGCGCCGGACGTCGCTTCGCTTCGGGCTCGCCCGGGATTTTCACCCAGTAGAGGCATCCCCGTAGAGGGCTTCCGGTCATCCCCAGCTCTCGCCCAGCATTCGACCGGAGAGCTCCGCCCAGGCAGCGTCCTCCTCACGCTCGGCAGGACCTATAGACCGGTAGTAGAGCTCAACCGCTTCTTCGAGGCTTTCGCGACGGCGATTCCGCAGCCAGGCGGCGAGCGCGCTCTCGATCACCTCGCTACGGCTCGCCCCGCGCGCCATCTGATCGACCTGCAAGAGCAGAGAACCTTCGACCGTCACAGAAACCCTGGCTTTCGGCATGATCTACCTCTTTCGTCCGACGCATCATTCTACTATGAAGGCTGGCCAGTTCCAGATCGTCTCCAGCTGACTGTCAGATTGTTTGGAGTAGGTGAGTGAGATTCTTCTCAGCCTCACGGCAGTCCTGTTGCGAAGGGTCGGCCACGCCGTGTTTCGCCGCCCTTCGCCGGCCCTGTCGCCGATCCGCGGCGCGTAGGGCGATCGACTCGGCGCCCGGCAGGCGCCGTCCATCCCAACAGGAGACGACCGTGGAAACGTTAACGCTTGCGAACTTGAAGACTCAGTATCTGAAGGACGGTTTCGAACAGAGGGTTCTCGTTTCCGACGCCCAGATGGCACAGCTACTCGACGCCTTGAACGCTGAGCCGGGTGTGATTGCAACCCCTCCCGATGAGCTGCGCTACATTGAAGGCCTGGCCGAGCTGCCGTTCGGCTACCTGTCGGATTTCAAAGTTATTCCGGCTCCGGGCTATGAGAAGTGCGCCTGCGGCCGGCGGCCGAGCGCGCTTGAAATCGTCCATTCGGCTTTGCGGCGGCGGATCCATGACAAGGGGCTGATTCGCGACACCCTGCTCGGCTTCCAGAACATCTTTGAGATCGCCCAGAACGGCCGCCAAGGCGAGTGCATCGCCTGCGGGCGCGCGGTGGTGATGGCGGTCTACGGCAGAATCAGCTACATGTACGCCTAAAGCGGATCGCTCATCCGGACGGCAATTTCCTCCGTAGTACGGTGGAAAAGCCCCTCTCACTCAAGGCAAGGAGGCCCGCATGCCCTTCGTTCTCGTGCGCCATAAGGTCCAGGATTTTGCCCGCTGGAAACCGTTCTTCGACGCGGACGCACAAGTCCCGGGCATTGTTGGCCTTGGGCGCCAAGGTTACTTCGCATAAAGCAAGATCACCGTTTCCAGCTCATGCCGGCAGACGGCGCAGAAATCGACGTCGTTGCGGCTGAACATTACGCAGTCGAGCTGCGACCGGTTGTAAATGTCATCGTCGTGGTTCGCCCCCTCGAACACGCCGACGATCGGAGCCGCCGGGGCAACGGGCTCGGCCGGCGCGGTCGATCGCGGTTCCTCGTCGCTCTCCTCTTCGTCGGCTTCGGCGTTCTCCTCGGCGGCCTCCGGCTTAGTGTCCGCAAGAAGCTCGGTTGAGCGCTCCTTTTCCTCACGACGCAGGGCATCGAGATCCGACTCCGGCCGATGCTCCGCGCGCATCGCCCTCTCGCGATCGCGGAAACCGCGACCGAAGCTTTTGTAGTCGTCGTCTTTCCAGGGCGTCTCGCCCGTGAGGCCGGGGGTCACCAACTCGTGCCACTTGACCGCCGCCGCGTCGTCTTCGAGCGTGATGTTCTTCTGCCAGGGCTCGCTATAGCTGAAGAATCCGCCGCCCGGGCTCGCCCAATCCCAGGTGAAGTTTTCGACCGCGAGCGCGGCGAGACTCTGGCCGAGGTTGTGGGCGAGCAGGAACGGCGCCCACGGGCTTTGCGCGGCAACTACCGCCGCGTTGTTGAAGATGCCCGAGCCGCCGTAGACCTCCGAATTGACCAGGATGACGAGCGCGTCGTAGGGCGCGTTCGAGGCCATCGCGCGCACTTGCCGATCCGAAAAGGTGGCGAGGTACGTGGCCACGCCGAGCGCGTCGTAGGTCGTTCCGAGCGGCGAATCGCGATCGATCGCGGCGGAAGGACGCGAAACGCCCGGATCTTGCGCCGCGGTCGCGAGCGCCCAGACGTTGAAGTCGGCGCGGTGCGCGCGGAACGGCTCATGCTCGAACAAGTTCTCGGTCAGCCGGCGCGCATCGGCGACGAACTTGTCGCGCTCCTTCGCGGTATAGCCGTCGCCGAGGAACAGCAGGTCGAGCTTCCTCGAGGAGGGACCCTTCTTCTGAATCTCGATGACTTTGCCCGGCGACGGCGACGTACCGCGCGCTACGATCGAATCGGCCGGATCGATCGCGAACGACCAAAGCTCCTTGAAGTCGTTCGCCCGGTCGCGCCGCCGCACCCTTACGATCACCGGCTTTTTCGGCTCGGGAAAGCGGATCGATTCCTGAAACGTCCGGTACTGCCCACGCGCGGCGGGCGTGCTCTCCCAGGCGTCGAACCAGGTCGAAAAGCCGCGCGAATAGAGGGGGGTCTGGGTCGCGCGGTCGATCACTTCGAAGAAATACTCGCCGAGCCCCGTATCGTCGAGCGGGCGCTTGGGATTGCCCGCCCAGGGCAACGGCTCGACCACCACCCGATCGAGCGCGAACACCTCGTCGGCTCCGGCCTTGCCGGTGTGGTAGTAGTCGACGCGCATCGTAAGCGCCGTAGAGGGTGCCTCGGCGCGCGCGAGGGACACCGCGGCAATCCCGAGTAGCAGGAACAGGAAAACCCGAAGCTTCATCGATCGACCTCCTCCAAGACATGGGTCCAGCCCGCCGCAGGCTTAGACACCGCCGACGCGCTGAACTAAACCGCTTCCCTCGAATCCGGGTCCGAAGTGTAGACCGGAATCCGCTGCCGTACCTTCCATGGCGCCGTCACGGCAGGATCGGTTTCGCCTCGGTGGTACGCTTCCTCTCGTCTAAGCACAAGGAGGCTCCTGCTGGCGATCAAGACGGCTTCGACGAGCGCGTTTCTTCAGCCGATGGCCTGGCTCTTCCCGATCCTTCTGGCTGCGCCGGCCCTGGCGGCGCCCCCGGCGGACCCGGCCGCCGCGCCGTGCCGGCCGAAGGATTCCAGCCGGCCGAGCGTGGGTCTGGTGCTCTCCGGCGGCGGCGCCCGGGGCGCCGCGCACGTCGGGGTTCTGCGGGTCCTGGAAGAGCTTCAGATTCCGATCGACTGCATCGCCGGCACCAGCATGGGGGCGCTGGTCGGGGGCTTCTACGCGGCCGGCTGGTCGCCCGACGAGATCGAGCGCGAGCTGCTCGCCATCCACTGGGCCGAGCTGTTCCGCGGCAAGGCGCCGCGCCGCAACCTGTCGTTCCGGCGCAAGGAGGAAGACCTTCGCTACATCGATTTCGACGCGGGGATCAAGCACGGCAAGCTCGCCCTGCCGCACGGCGCCGCGGCCAGCTCGGTGCTGGATTTTCTGCTCCAGAGCAAGACCTTGAGCGTCGCCGGCATCCACGACTTCGATCGGCTTCCCATCCCCTTTCGTGCCGTGGCCTCCGACTTGGTCACCGGCGAGGAAGTGGTGCTCGATTCCGGCGAACTGAGCGCCGCGTTGCGCGCGAGTATGAGCATTCCCGGGGTCTTCCCGCCGGTCGAAGCCGGAGACCGCCTGCTGGTGGACGGCGGGGTGCTGAACAACCTGCCGGTCGAAGTCGCCCGCGCCATGGGCGCGGACGTGGTGATCGCGGTCGACGTCGGCACACCGCTGCTCCGGCGGGATCAACTCGGCTCGCTCACGGGCATTGCGTTCCAAGCGCTTTCGCTCGCCGCGCAGCGGCGGGTCGATACGCAGAAACTAAAGGCCGACGTCCTACTGGAGCCCGATCTCGGCACGATCGCATTGCTCGATTTTGCCGCCATGACCGAGGCGGAAAAGTGCGGCGAGCGCGCCGCCCGCGGCGCCTCCGCCCGCTTGACCGAGCTGGTCGACCGCCAAGCGTTCGCGACCTTACAGGCTCGGCTGCGGCGGGCAACGCCGCCACCGGAGACTCTCCGGTCGCTGTGCATCGCGGGAACTCCGCGCGTCGACGAGCGCCGGTTGCGCGGACGCATCGAGAGCCGAGCCGGCGAGCCGCTCGACCTTCATCGTCTGGAGCGGGATCTCGGAAGTCTTCTGGAGGTCGGAGAGTTCGATCGGGTCGACCTCGGTTTCACGCGTGGCGAAGGAGGCGTCGATCTCGCGATTGAGCCGCACGACAACTCCTGGGGGCCGCTCTACCTGCGCGCCGGCGTCAACTTGAGCGACGACCTCCAAGGGCACAATGCGGTCAATCTCTTGGTCAGCTTCACCCAGACCGGCGTGAACGCCTTGGGCGCCGAGTGGCGCAACGAGGTCCAGGCGGGACGAACCCGGCGTCTGTTCTCCGAGATCTACCAGCCGCTGAGCTTCGGCGAGCGCTGGTTCGCCGCGGCCAGCCTGGAGTACCGCCAGGAGCTCTCCGACGTCTTCCTGGAAGACAAGAAGTTCGCCGAGTACAAAGTCGACAGCCTGATCGGCGGGCTCGACCTTGGGCTACAGCTCGGCGAGTACGGCGAGTTGCGCTTCGGCGTGCGGCGGGGAGGAGCCAAGGCGAACCCCGACGTCGGCTTGATCGACCTGCCGAAGATCGAGGTCAATGCCGGGTATCTGCGAGGGCGCCTGGTGATCGACCGTTTGGACAACGCCGCCGTTCCGCGGGAAGGCGAAATCCTGGTCGTCGAGCTGGACCGTGCCGAGCGGGCGTTCGGTGCCGAGCTTTCCTACGACAAGCTCTCGGGAAGCTACTGGCATTTCGCCACGGTGCGTCGCCACACCGGCTTCATCACCTTGGCCGGCGGCACGAAATTCCGCGGCACGGTGCCGGCCTATGACGAATATCTCCTCGGCGGCCTGCTTTCTTTTTCTGGCTACCGGGACGGAGAGCTGCGCGGCCAATACTTCGGCCTCGCCCGGGCGGGCTACCTCTTTCGCCTCGCCGAGCTGCCCCAGATCCTCGGCACGGGAGTCTACGCCGGAGGCTGGCTCGAAGCCGGCAACACCTGGCAGACTTCGGACGCTTTCGGCGAGGATCTGATCTATACCGCCACAATCGCCACAGCCGCTGAAACGCGGGTCGGTCTGCTCTACGTGGGCTACGGCGCCGCGGACAACGGCCGGCATGGATTCTTTTTAAGTTTGGGGCAGCGGTTTTGAGGACGTGCTAGTGTAGTGCGTCAAGCGGATGCGACCTTATCGAGGCTCCGGCGGGCTCGGGTGACTTTCTCGAGGATGTCGGATGCCTTGGCAGTCCAGATGAACGGTTTGGGTTCGATGTTGTGCTGTTCGATCGCACTCAAGATC
>DASYKS010000096.1:0-133272 GCA_035995205.1 Thermoanaerobaculia bacterium | reverse complement strand
CCCCCGTTTCAAACCCCGCCAAAAAGAATCTTGCCGGACCTATCGTTTTCTCGGAACCTCGTCCCGTACCCTTTCGGCGTGGGACTGATCCCACACTCACGTCGAAAGACGAAAGGAGTCCGCATCATGGCTGGAAACGGTCATACCCTCGGAGCACGCATCAGTCGTTGGAACACGCTGGTCGCCAATCTCGAACCCGACCTCCCCGACATGCAGTACCTCGCCGAGGATGTCGCCCAGCTCAAGGAGATCCTCCTCCGGAGCCGGGAGTTCGAGGCGCATCAAGACGATCTGCGCTCCCAAGCGCAGGGAACCACGGCGACCCGCAAGGATCTCGCGGCGCAAGGCGACCGCCTGCGCCGCCGGATCGGCGCGAGCCTCCAGTGGAAGCACGGATTCGGCAGCGAGACCCTCCTCAAGTTCGGTTTCCGTCCTCGGCGCCAGCCCGTGCGCACGAAGAACCGCGAAACGCCGGCCGTGACGAACGTCTCCCCCGAAGCGGCTTGAAGAATTTCTCCCCCTGAAGAACCGGGCCTCCCTCTCTCCGCCGCCGGTTGGCGGGGGGAGGGGGGCTTTCTCCGATCACGAAGCCCCAAGCGCACGTAGACTCTCTGCGGACTCGCAGACGCGGAGATGAGGGTTGCCGGGGCCGAAAGTCTGGGTTGCCCTACTACCAGTAGGTGGTATGCGTGCTTTGGAACTCTTTTTTGCAGCGAGGCTGCGGCTCTAGGCGACGAACCGGAGAGCCAACCACCCGATGATCCAGCCTCCCATGGCGCCGAGGATCAAGATCGGCGCATAGGACTTGGTCAGGATCGCGGAGGGAAGACTGACCAGAAGGCCCACGAGGAGGCCGCGGACCCAAGCGGGGCCCGGCATCGAAACCAGCGGCACTAAAAAGCCGATCGCGAAGCGATCCACGAAGGCGCCCAGCAGAGCCGTCGTTTTGTCCGGAAAGCTCAGGGGCAGCATCAGGCCGACCGACAACGCTCCAAACAAAACGCCGGCCACCAAGCCGAAAGCGAAGGCGCTCATTGCAATTTGTCCTCCAGGTCGTTGGAGCCCGATTCTATGGCTAGGCCGGCAGCAGCGTGATTCGCTCTACCTCTTGGGTTCGGGAGGACTATCGGCCTGTCCTCTCTGCCGTCTCCCGCGACGGTGGGAGGAGAAGTCTCCGCGGTCGGCACATCGCAACCGTAGGTCGGCGCTCCCGAGCCGTTGTCGCGCAAGTGCTATGTACGCTATTGTTCTCGGACATCCATTTGGCATCTGGCTTTCGAGGACACCTGCGTGGACCAAGCATGGCTTGAAGCAGCCCGTACCTACTCCAACATGTCGGCCAGCGACAGGGCCGCCTATTGGGCGCAGTTGACCGACGATCAGCGTCACTTACTACAGGCTGCTCTAGGCGAGCTTCAAAGCGCCTACACCAGTCCGCCGACGACTCAGAATACTTTCCAGCCTCAAGCGGCAACGCCACCCAAGAAATCCGGAGGGTGTCGGCGCGGCTGCCTACGAGGATGCCTCATGGTAATCCTGGTGGTCGGAATCTTCGTTGCGTGGAGCATCTTCCCTTGGTTTGCGAAGCCTTCGGGCGACCGATACGCCCTTTGGCCCGCGAGTACCAAGGAAGTCATGTCCGTCAAAGCGCCGATTGACCGGTTTCTCACGGAGAACGAGAAAAAGAACATTCGAGAGACGTTCGTTCCGTTACCCGAGGTCAGGCGCTTGATTTCGAGTGCCGGCATGCGAACGGCGAACGTCTCACGGATGAGCCTTCTCAAGACGGTTCAGGACGGGGGCGGATGGATCTTCGGCAACGGCGAGATCGACTTCAAGGAAGTCATTTCTCCGGTAGCCATCTTGGAAGTCGATCGCTCGGCTCGCGAAGCCCTTCGAACCCGGTCTGCCTACGCTTCGTCCCGCGAGACGATCGGCGACTCCGAAGTGCTCCTTTTCAAGAGTCCGGACAACGCCCGAGATCCTTGGTACGTCGCCGCTCCCACGGACAAAGTGCTCGCCTTCGGACAAAAGGAAGGCATAGAGCAGGTGCTCTCGGTCGCTTCCGGCCAGCGAGATGCCATCACTTCTCGTGGCGTCCTCGGCCCCATGCTTCGGGATCTCGAGAATTCCAATCTCCTTCAAGCGACGTTCATCACACCGACGCAAGAAGCTTCCGTGCCAGTCCTCCAAGCCATCGCCACCTTGCTGCAATCGATTCCCGGTCCCTCTCTCTTCTTCTCGCTGCGGGGCCAAGCCTCCGCGTACGAAGAGCTTCCTGACGGAGGCTGTGTCCTGAAGATCGAGTATCAGGCACGTGGGCGAGTCGGAGGGCTGATGTTCAAGATGTTCCTGTTGCTGATGCGCACGCAGATTTCCGGCGAAGGTGGAGTCGTCGTCTCCGTGGATCATGAAGACGGTCTCGCAAGGCTGATAGCAGTAGGCGATCCCAGCAAATGTCCAGGTCTGGAAAAGACCAAGGCACCCGCGAGGTGAGACCAAGCCCCACCCTCGAAACGGGCCTCGCAACCCCGTGTCGATCAGCACCCGCTTGCTGCGAATTCCCGTTGCGCGTAATGCGCGCGCCACCGGATTCCTAACTGAGCCTGTTTCGCACAAGATGGCCGGCGACCTATGCACGAAGGACCGCGGGCCGACGAACGGATCGCCACCCCCTCCCGTCTCAGGCGCCCCGAAATCGATCGCAGGGATACTCTCCCCACGATGACGGTGACTGGCTGCGCGCCTCGGCTGCCTGTAGCTCAGCTGGGTGCCACGGGTCGGGGGTTCGATTCCCTCCAGGCAGGCCATGTTTCTCGTGGCACGGTTCTTCAAAGTTGAACGTCACCGGTGAGCGATGCCTCTCACCCCACCGTTCTCCCAAGGCGCCCGTAGCTCAGCTGGATAGAGCGGCAGCCTCCGAAGCTGTAGGTCAGAGGTTCGAATCCTCTCGGGCGCACCATCGTTTTTCGCCGTCGATCACTCCTGTTCTTTACGAGCCCCGCCCCCGAACTTCTTGTTGTACAAGTGAGTAGCAACACCTGCTACGCCTGTGGCCACACCCGTAGCCGCCATGATTCGCGGATTTCTCGCAAAGGACCGCAACGGATGAAAGTTGCTGTGGGTAACGGCCTGCGGACCTTGCAGCCAACTGCGCATCGCCATTCCCGGAAGCTGCACGAAGGGGGCCACGCGATGCATCACATGGGAAGCGCCCCCCTGGAAGCCTTTTCCGCCCAACGACGCGTATTGCGCATGAAGATAGCCCTTCACTAGATCGGGGGTCGTTTTGGCTTGGCTCATTCGTTCGCCGCCCTCGAGCATCACCTGCCCCGCATGTTTAGGGAGCGGATTTCCGCCCTTCGCCTGGGCATTGTTCTGCGACATCCACTGCTCCCCGAGGTAAGGGGGTATCTTTTTGTTTGTTATTGCTGACACCAGCTGTTGGTGCCAGTCATGTCTCGTCGGATCAAGACGTACCTCGGGGCTGGGAACATGGGAAGGCTGCTTGAAGTGGCTCATCATATAGCCCTGCACGCCGCGCCCCCCTTCTCTGATAGCCCGGCCGAGGTTCCAGGGGCCTTTTCCCTTGTCCTTCCAGTACTTGTGGGCCGGATCTTCGTCGTCCGGTACCCTTTGGATCACGCTCTTACGCTGAATCGGCGCGTTGGTTCCGAACGCCCGGTTGAGGTGCCGTCGAGCGAAGATGCGACCCCCGCTTCCCGCGGCATTCGGCGCCAAGCCGGTTTCGGGTACGCCGGGGAGAACAGGATTCACGGCGATGTCCTCGAACCTGTGCCCGAGCCCTGCCGCGGGAGGGTGCCTGTTCAGAGGCCGCGCTATTGCGGATCGTGGCTGGACGGCGGATTCGGAGAGAGCGCCTCCACGGGCGCTTGACGCCTGACGCTGAACGTAGGCTCGCATAAAATTTCTCCTTGACGGAGTGTTTCACGACCCTACTCGATATGTTCTAAGAAAGGAAGGTAACCCCCGCGTCGATGAGCGCCCCCTTGCCGCGAATTCCCCTCGCGCGCCCCCATAGCGCGGACCACTTGGTTTCTCGTCCAGATCCACATTCGTGGCTCTTTCATCCCCAAACTCGGCTCGCTGCTGTGCAGCACTGCCGCTGTGTTGTACAGCACAGCCGCAGTGCACCAGTGCACAGAAGGAGTGCTGTGCGGAACTCTCAGCGCTCTGTACGAAATTGGCGCAGATCACCGGTGCGCAGCCGCCGCGAAGTCATCCTGCGACGGTGTGACGCACAGAAATGAGTCGCTACCGCACAACGCGGAGCGCAACGAGCGATGCACGGACTCTTTTCCGCACAACCTGGCGAGAAATCTGTTCATGCCGACAATGGGGTCGCACAGCAGCGATGCAATGTCGCACAACAATTGGTCCGCGACCTCGAAACCAAAGACGACTTCGCAAAACTCGACAGAGTTGTCGCACAATTTTTATGCGCGGCAGTCGGTCACGAGCCTGGAGTAGGCATCCACGAACCCAAATTCGCACAGGTGGCATCCGAGTTCGCACATCGCGCATCCCATCCTGTGCTTCGAGGGTGCGCCGGCCTCGCGAGGAGTTCTGGAACACCGTCCTCCCCGGATTCGGCGTGCGCGTCACACAAGCGGCGTGAAGACGTTCGTCGTCATTTTCCGCCTGTGCGGACAGAGAGCGAGAAGGTTTGAACACGCTCGGGCTACCCCCGTCGGTCGTTGGCCGATGCCGGCAGTAAAGCCAAGAACAGGAGACTCTCTACAAGAGTAGAAGGTGACGCCGGCAGAAACAGCCGGCGGCCCCTGAGCCCGCCGCACGCGGGTCGCTTCCGCCGTCGGCCGCTCGCTTTCCCGCTCAGCTTCTTTGGGCCAGGCAGGGAAGTGTCATGTCATCCTCTATCGTCGCAATGCTCAGGGAGGGCGGGAAGCGCAATGCGAAAGCCTTGGTCCCCGCCCCCGAAGCCTGGGAGACTGTGGCCTCGAAACGCCGCCCGCGCCCAATCCGCACCGAACCAAGCGCTGCCACCACGCAACACACGCTCCTCACCGCTCTGTGCCTGGCGCGTAATTTCTTTGAAATTCACGCCTGCAGGATCGATCGTGGCTCCGTCGCGGTGTCCTTCGTAATCGTTTGTCCACTGGCTAAGCGTCCACTCCCAGACGTTGCCATGAACATCGTACAGACCCCACGGGTTCTTCTCCTTTTCGCCGACGCGGTGGGTGCGCCTCTCCCAGTTCTTGTCGTACCAGCCAACCCTTGCAAGGTCCCTTTCCTTCTCGCCGCTCCAATACGACGTATTGGAGCCAGCGCGGCAGGCGTACTCCCACTCCTCTTCGAGTGGCAAACGCGCGCCCCATGCCCACGGGAAGCAGTTTGCAAGCCAGCGGCAGAACGACACGGCTTCGTACCACGTGACGTCGAAGACGGAACGGCTTTCCCCCTCTCGCATCCTGCCGAATTGATCGAACGCGCGAAACTGGGCATTCGTCACTGTCACCACTGCCACCGCATACGACCGCTCAATTGTCACCCGGTGCCGAGGTTTCTCCTCGGATTTGCCCGATCCCGCCGGGCTCCCGATCCAGGTCTCCCCCGCTGGGATTTCCCTCCATAGAAATACACGGCCGTCCTTCGGCGTATCGATCCAGAGGAACAGGTCTTCCTCCGGTGGGGGGATGTGATCGTACAGCCGCGCGATGAGAGTTTCGGCCTCGAGGGCGTGATTGGGAGATCGCCGACCAACCTCTCTCACCGCTCGATCGATGAAAAAAAGGTCGTTGCCGTTCGTCGTCCTCCTCCGCAGCCGATCGAGGAGTTTCAAGGCACGGCTAGGATCACGCACCATCTCAGGAATGCGGGGGTATATCTCGCTACGTAGCTTCCACCAAGTCTCATCCAGTCCGACAACTTCGCCGAGCGTCTCGGTGCGAAGTGTCTGCGCCGTCGCCACCGCACGCAGGCCAAGCGAGCGGTTCGTCGCCACTAAATCCTTGACCAGGTCGTCCGGCGCTTCAAGCCGCCCGACGAGAAGGGCAAATGGTTCTGCCCATGCGCTCAGGCTCTCCTCGGTGATGATCCGCCCTACCCGCGCGAGTACCTCTATCTCGCCACCTTTCGCGCGGTACTCAGCCTCCAGATACTCTGCCGTCAACGCCTCACGAAATGTTCGATGCCAGAAACGCCAGTCGGTGTCCGGACCGTCGTGCGGCCCGAGGATCCCCGTCCTCTCGGAGAGGTCATCGAGAAATCGCCGCAGACGGCTCCGCCAGCGAGGGACCCTCTCAATGCGGTCGCGAACAGCGTCCGTTTCTGGCCGATAGAGACGCTCTTCAATCTTTTCGACCCTCTCCGCGTCAAGATTGTCCTCTGTCATCCCGACAGCAATGTGCCTTAGCAGACCGCGGACCGCCGCCTGTGCCTCCATCGGCTCTCCCTCGGACCGATGCTTGCCTGCGAGTAAGAGGTCGAACACTTGATCGTAGAGCCTCGGTCGGTTTCGCGATGGCTCCGCCCCCTGCTCGAACAAGAGGGCCATTAGTGTCAGATATAGCGGATTCCCGGCCAAGTCGCGAAGCTCGGGCGCTTCGAGCGCAGCGTCCGCAGCGTCCGCACTTTCTTCGTTCCGTCCATCTCCGCCTCGGCCAAGCCAGCGTGCCAGAAACTCCCTCCGTCCCGCGCGATCGAGCGGAAGAAGGCGCAGTGTGCGGTAGTCGCTCCCCAGAGGGCGATAACCAATCGGCCGGCTCGCGACCACGATCGGTGTAGTAGGCCAGCGGACTGCGAGATCACAGAGCAACCTCTCGATATCTTCCTTCTCCTCGCGCGGTACTTCGTCAAGGCCATCCAGCAAGAGGAGCAGGCGACCGTCTTTTCCCGCTCGATCCAGAACAGCGGCTAACCCCTGTGCCGGATGGCCTGCGCGCTCCAGACGACGGACGACGCGATCAAGTAGCCACTCTCGTTCTCGCAGGAGCCTCGGGAGTGATTCGAATAGAGGGACCCACTTGCGATCTGCCTGCCGAGCAAGAACCGCGGCGAGATGCCGGAGAAGAGTCGTCTTGCCCGCCCCCGGATCGCCAAGTACTACCCACCTTCCGCTAATCCAGCCCTTGCGCGGCAAAGCTAGGACTTCTGCAAGTTCGAGCTGGCGACCCAACCGATTGGCGTCGGAGCTGAAGTAGCCCTCAGCATACAGTGACTGCTCTTGCTCCGCACGCAGCTCCAGCTCCACATAGACCCGATCAAGCAGCCCTATTTCCGCCTGTTGCTGGAAGTAGGGCACTAGCTGCTGATGATCCCTCACCACTTGTTCCATCCAGGTTGCAAGTAGGCCGCGCTCCGGCGCTTCGAATCGCAACCGTAAGAGTTCCTCGCGCAGAGGAACTAGCTTCGCCACAAGTGCAGGCTCATCTTCTTCGAACGTTTCGTAAAGAGTGTCAATTATGCGAATCGCGGCAGCGAGCGGCTCCTCGTCGCCCGTCGCCCAGACCAGGAGCGAGGACGCAGCGCACTCCCAAGACGCCTGGCCTTCGAGCTGCTCGGGAGGCAAGTGGAGTTCGGGTGCGATCGCACGGCGGCGCAACCGACTGCTAAGAACAGGCGTCAGCCAAGAGACCAGCCTGGAACGCAGCGCTGGATCGAGGCCCGGATCGGGAGGCAAAGGAATATCGACCTCCGCAGTAAGAGCAGGCAAGATTCGTTCGTCGAAATCCCAACGTAGGCCCGCGACCAGCTCGCGCAAAGCTTGGCGATACTTCGCCTCTCCCGCATCGCGGAAGTCGACGCGTCGAATCAGGTCAGGAAAGGGCGGCAAGGGTACTTCAAGCAAATCCACAACGTGAAACCGGCCCATCGTCGACCACTCTCGCCGCTTCGCCACGAAGCTTTCCCACTCGTCGACCACTCGCGGCGAAGCGAGCGCCTCGGGTGTCGCCACCAGAATAAAATGCTTACTGCGATCAATGCCCGCCTGGAGCTGAGTTACCCACGAGCGCCCACTTTTGAGATCTGTCTGATCGAGAAACACTTTCCCTGGTAGCCCCGCCGCGTAGAGGCACCGCTCCAGGTTCCTCTGGAGTATGCGAACCCAGGACGCGTAGCGGTTCGCGTAGCTGATGAAAGCGGCGTAGCGGTCTGCCATCGGTGTCCCGGATTCTAGCGTTGTTGCGATTGGGAAGGGGGTAAGGCCGAACCGCCGGAGCGCCTTCCCAGCTGCAAGCAAGTACGATCAGGACCCAACTTTCGGACGCAACATGGCATCACCAGCCCCTACCTACAGAAGCCAGCTTCAGCATCTCCTTCCTGCAGACCGCGCGCGCTGCGCTGGCCGCAGCCTTCTTTCGTGGCGAGGAAGGGGTCAGGTCGCTCTTCGCGCATCTTGGCGCGGAGACCGATCCGAATGGGCGGCCTGCCCCTCCGCTGTCTTCGTCAACTCCCTCAGGAGGGAAATCCGGGGGCGACAGATTGCATCAGTAGGACGAGGGGCGGAGCACCAGGGATGGCGACTGCCGGCTTCGCCTGGTGCGACCGTCGGGGCGGTCGTTGCGTGCGCCGAGTTCGGTTTTCTGGGTGCGCCGAGGGGTTTTCTGGGAGCGCGGAGCGTTTTTCTGGCTGCCGAATTCGCTTCGCCGGCCAGGAATCGACGTTCTGAGTCAGCCGAGGGGTTTCGGCGATCGGGAAATCGAATTCGGGAATCAGCCAAGGGGTTTTCTGGGCGAGAAAAGGGGTCGCGCCGATCAGCAGATCGTTTTGCCGGTCGCGAAGCGACGTTCGGAACCGGAAAAGCGAATTCGGCACTCAGAAAAGGGGTCCGCTCATCGAGAAAACCGAACTCCGCGACCGGAAAATCGCGACGCGCGCCCAGAAAACCGAACTCGGCGGTCAGCTTTCAGAGCTCGACGGTGGGAAGGTCGGTCTCCGCGGTCGAAAGTTGGGGCTCCACTCGGCTCCCTCCATCAGGGCTGGCGGCCGCCGGGTCCGGCCGGAGCCCGCAGGAGCAACGGATGCCCCGGAAAAGCCTCCTCAGCCTCCCGGCGAGCTTCGGGGGTACCGAGGGCGAGGAGCCGGCGGATGTACTCCTCGACCGGCATCGTCGATTGCAGCGAAACGGAACGCTCGAACCGTGGGGTGAAGTACCAGCGGACGAAGGAGGCGACGGTGGGCTGGTCGGTCGGCGCCTGCTCGGCCATTCTGCGCAGGTTGGCCAGGCGTTGTACGCGCTCCTGGGCGGGGATCGGTTCCACTCCCAGGTCGGTCACCCGGTAGCCGCCGATCGTTTCGGCCACTTCCGCGAGGTTGTCCGAGTTTCCCACTTTCCCGAACAACACATCCCAAACGCGCGCCGTGTGGTCGTCGGACGCGGTCAAGACTCGGGTGTTGTCCGGGCTGAAGACGGCCGTATTGACGGTCTGACCGTGTATCAGAGCCTCGCCCATGGGAAGCCCGGTGGCCGCCTCCCAGATGCGCACCGTATTGCCCGAGGCGGTCACCACCCGCCAACGGGAGGCGAAGGAGACGAAGCGAACGGGATCGCCGTGCGGAATAGGCTGGCAAAGCGGATGGCCCGTCGCCACGTCCCAGACGCGCGCCGTCTTGTCATCCGATCCCGTGACGACCCATTTGCCGTTCGGGTTGAACGCCGCGGTACGAACCGGTCCGTCGTGGCGCAGAGGCCCCGCCAAAGGCCGGCCCGTGGCTGCCTCCCACACTCGCGCCGTGTGGTCGGAAGAGCCGGTCAATACCCGTTCGCCGTCCGGACTGAACAGAGCGACGAGAACGGCACCGTCGTGGCGCAGCGAGGTCCCCACTTGCCGGCCCGTGGCCGCGTCCCACACCCGCGCCGTCTGGTCGTCCGAAGCCGTCACCACTCGACTGCCGTCGGGGCTGAACGAAGCGGAGGTCACAATCCCCTGGGGATGGCGCATGGGCTGGCCGATCTCTTGCCCCAGCGCCTCGGGGGTCGCGTCCCAAATTTGCGCCGTGGCGGCGGCGGTTAAAACCCGCCGCCCGTCGCCGCTCCACGACGCGGAGCGGACGTCGCCTTCCAAGAGGATCGGCGGACCGATCGGCCGGCTCAAAGACGCATCCCAAATCCGCGCCGTGCCGTCCTTGGAGGCCGTGACCACCCGTTTGCCGTCGGAGCTGAACGAGGCGGACACGACCGTGGCGCCGTGACGCAGAGGCGCGCCGACCGACGCGCCGGAGATCGCATTCCAAACCTGCGCCGTGCCGTCCTCGGAGGCGGTGACCACCCGCTTGCCGTCAAAGCTGAACGAGGCGGACACGACCGCCGCTCTGTGGTCGAGCGGTTCGCCCAACTGGTTGGGCGCCTCACGCCACGAGCGCACCCTTGCGTCCTCCGCGATCGCCAGCAAGGGGCCGACGGGGCTCAATGATCCGGAGCTGACGATCTCTTCGGGGCGCAACCAAGACGCGGGATTGATCGCCGCGGCGTGGAAGAGGAGCGCGCAGGTCCAGCCCCGCGCCGCGGAGTTGTCGGGATCCCGGCGCAGAAACAGGGCGTGGTAGCCGAGCGCCTTCAACCCTTCCCCGCTATCGGCGAGACGCCGGGCTTCGTAGAGGTAGACCCGCGCCAGGGCTTGCTGGGTTTGCCGCCACTGCATGGCCGCGAAGAACAGGGCGCCAAGCGCCAGCACGCTGAGGACCGACGCGCCGACCGCCAGCCGGCGGATGCGCCGCGCCTGCCGACGTTCCTGTTCCCTGCCCTTCTCGGCGTCCCCCGACTTGGCGAGGAACTTCCGCTCCGCCTCGGTGATCCGCGCCCCGCTCTCCGCCGCCCAGCGCTGCCCCGCCGCCAGATCCTCTCCCGTCAGCAGCAGCTCGGCCGGCCGGCCTTGGCGCTCCCAGAGCGCCGCCCGCTTCTGCACGTCGACCAGGAACTTTTCCTGCCAAGCGGCATTGTCGCGCGCAACCGGCTCGATCAGCCGGTCGTGGGAAAGCTCGTACCAGGTGGCCCCGGCGCGATGCTCGGCGCGCACGAGATGGGCGGCGTGGAGCCGATCGATCAGGTGATTGGCCAGCCCGCCGCTGGCCTTCGCCTCGCGCAGCACTTGGCCCCGGATGCCACCGATGGCGATCAACCGCTCGCCGAACCAATCGCGGATCGCCCGCTCCTGGCCCGGATCCCCTTCCGCGGCAGCGGCCACCGAATCCGCGTAGTAGGCCGCCAGGGCCTGGGTGACGTCGCCGAAGCGTTCGAGATCCTCCCTGTCGATCGTGAGGTCCTCCGCCGGCATGGCGTCCCACAGGCGGCGGCAGACCACCTGGAGCTGCACCGGCTCGACGTGCTGGCCCGTCTCGTTCAAGAACGTGCCGTCGGCCTGCTGCACCTTCACCGTCGCCAAGTCCTTGACCAACTCGTCGACCGCGGCAAACTCCCGCCCCCCCTGGCGAGCCGGCTCGACCATCGCCTCGCGCGCCGCGGCGAGGCTCAGGAGATCGATGCGAAAACGGTTCTTGAGATGCGTCGGCACCTGCCGGGCATAAGGATCGAGAGGCGCCAGGTAATCTTCGCGCAAGGCGAAGAGCGCCCACACCCGCGGATTGCGCAGCAGCTCGCCGAGCTGGGCGAAAAACTCGTGCTTCGCTTCTGCCGCCAACGGATCGACGGTCAGGATTTCCTCGAACTGATCGATGATCAGGAGCACGTTTCCCGGCGCGGATTTCCGCCGCGGGCGATGCTCGAAGTAGCCGGCGAGGCTCTCGCCCCCCTGGCGCAACTCCGCGGGCACGCTCTCTTCGAGCCTCTGGATCACGCTCAGGACGTAGCGGTTCGTTCCCGGATCGATCCCCGCATTTGTTCCCAAAATCGTTTCCGGAATTGGGGGCTCCGCGTTGACCCGGACGGGACCCCAGATGTCGAACGAGGGGGCGAGGAGCGGTATCAGACCCGCCTGGACCAGCGAGCTTTTGCCGGCTCCCGAGGGCGAATGGAGCACCACGACGCGCTCCGCGCTCAACCGGAGCTGCAGCTCGCCGATCTCGCGGTCGCGGCCGAAGAGAAGCTCGCCGCGCTCGAAAGGCCGCGGGCCGACGAAGGGATTGGAGTCGCTCACCTCAGTTCACCTCACCCCACGGCGGCGACCCATTCATCTTCGGTTTCGTCGGCTGTTTTCACCGTCTCGTCCGGCAAGTCGATGCCCGCTCTGGCGGGGAGGGCCGCCAGCTGATCCCGCAGCTCTTTCAGGAAGTCGGCGGCGGTGCCCCAATAGATGTCGATCCGCGGCGCGTCGCGGCCGGTGCTTAGATAGTCGGCCAGATACTCCCGGGCGCGTTCGACGTCGATCAGGGTGTGCGCCTCGGGGTCGATCTGAACTCCGACGTGCGCGTAATCGCCGAGCTGGCTGCTGCCGTCGAGGGACATGATCAGGCGAAAGAGGACGCGGAACGACAGGTCGTCCAATGTGAAGCCGAGGAAGAGCAGCGAGCTGCGCACCACGGTGCCGCGCACCACGGTGGGGATCAGCTTGTAATCGGCCGCCGCGATCAGATAGTCGAGATAGTCGTCCTCGGTGAGGACGAGCGAGTCTTCATTCCCCTTGCTCGAAACGCCGAACGGGAAGTAGACGACCGGGCTCGCGACCTCCGGCACCCCCTCGTAAGGCGGCTCGGCGGGATGGTTGTCTCGCGTCTTCCGCCATTTGCAATAGAGCGGCTTCGGCTTGCGGCCGGCGGCGAGGAGGGCAAGGTTCAGCAGGGGATCGGGGCTCGCCGTGATGTAGATGGACGCCTCGAGGCCGGCGAGAATGCGGAACGGATCGTCGCGGTCTCCCGTCTCGCCATACATCCGCTTGACCACCGCTTCGAACGGCTTGGGCTCATGGTCCAAGCCGGAAGCGCGGCGCCGGATCTCCCCCTTGAACAGATCGCGGACCGCGTCGCGCGCGTACTGCCGGCTCTCGGTGACGGCGAGGTACTGGGCGACCTTGGCGAGATCCGAACGGTCGCGCGGGTCGAGGGGAAAGCCGTGCGCCGCCGCCAGGCGGTCGGCGCGCTCGTGGGCCGTGCCGAAGAAATGCTCTCCGACATCGGGGCCGAGGATCGGCACCGAACGTCCCTGGCGAACGCCGCTCGCGATCGACCGCCACTTCTTGAACTGGTCTTCGACGCCCGCGAAGCCCGATTCGTACCAGAGGCGACCGCTCTTGAGGCGCAGATAGAGAGCCGGCATCCAGGCATCGGGCCGGTGGCGCACCGTGCCGCGCGCCACGGCGAGGGCCCGGTCGAGCTGGCCGTCTTTGGCCAACTCGGCAAAGAAGACCGGGATCGCCTGCTTCACCGTCTCCATGCTGATCTGGCCCTGCATGGCGAGGACCGCCGTCACGCCCACCTCGGCCAAGCGGGGCGCCAGGGCCGTCTGGGTGCTTCCGTCCGCGCTGCCCCCGCTTTCGCAGGAAGCGAGGACCACGAGGCGCGGCGGCTCCGGCAGCTCGCGGAGCCGCTCGACCAGCGCTGCGCCTTCGACCCGCGCGACCTTGCCCTCTTCGTCTTGGAGAAAGAGCCAAGGGACTTGGCCGCGGACGAGCGCTCCGTGACAGACCAGGTAGAGAACGTCGCAGCCTTGGCGGAGGGCGGCGACTAGACGCTCCAGGGTGAGGGGCGCTTCGCGTCCCAAAACGGTGGACCGGATGCGCCCGAGCCCCTCTTGAGCGCGTTCGATCTCACCTTCGAGGTCTACCGCCGCGAGGTTGTACGTTGCGAGGTCGGACGGCGCGGCGACGGCGATCAGGGCTCTGAGATCCGCCTTGCGGCGGAGCTTCACCGGCCGCCAGTCCTGGCTGACCAGGAAGCGGGAAAAGAGGATCTTTTCCGACGTGGCGAGCGGCGAGCCGGTCTCGGGATCGCGGAGCAGCTCCCAACGCAGGCCGTTGAGCTCGGGAGCGGACGGTCCCACCAGGAGCCGCAAGCGAAGGAACCGGCCGCTCGTTTCGACGGCGGTCTTGACCCGGCCATAGAGGCGGCGCACCCGTTCGTCGGCAAAGAGCTGGGCGGCGAGGGCCTCGCCGTAGGCCCGGGGGTCGTGCTGCAAGCTCAGCAGCTCGGTGAGATCGAGGGCGGCGGGTCCTTTTCCCGCGGGGATTTCGGCTTCGCTCTCCGGATCCGTGAAGCGCAGCTCGACCTCGAAATTCCCGGCGGCCAGCCGCGAAAGGCCGATCTCAAGCTCGGGCAAGGAAGTTTTGGCTGTCATCGGTGGAACAATGCCCAAGGCTGGGTGCCGCAACCCGGTTCGGTTGTACATGCCGACGGTGCGGAAGAGGATACCCCATGACCCACGACGAGATGCTGATCACCAACGGGATCGACGCCCTCACCGGACGTGCCCTGGTCCCGCCTCTCCGGCTGAGCGAAGCCGCGGCCTTTCTCAAGGGAGCGCCCGACGACCCCGCGGTGACGGCCCTGCTGCAAAGTATCTGGCGCGGCGTCAAAGATCCTCACCTTGGCCTTCCGATGGACGTCGATCCCGCCAGCGTGCCGCAGGCCGGCTGGGCCGTCGTCTTCCATCAGGACGAGCCCCCGGCGACGCGAGAAGCGCTCGCACCGCTGATCGAGCATCGCCGCGGACAGGTGGCCGAGGACCGAATCAAGGTGCTGGAGTACCGGAGCGCCGGGGGACGCGGCGAGGGGCGCGCCCAATGGCTGGCCCGCCACGGCGTAGGAGCGGGCACCGTGGATCCGACCAAGGTTCCGTTTTATCTCTTGCTGGTCGGGGGCCCGGAAAAAATCCCCTTCACCTTCGGCCATCTGCTCGACGTGGAATACGCGGTCGGTCTCCTGCAGTTCGACACGGCCGAAGAGTATGCCCGCTACGCCGAGAGCGTGGTCCGTTACGAAACCGGCGAGCCGGTGATTTCGGTGGCCCGCGCGAAAGAGGCGGTCTTCTTCGCCACCCGCCACGACTACGACCGCGCGACGCAGCTCAGCGCCGATTCTCTGGTGCAGCCTCTGGCCAATGGCAAGGCTCTCGCCGAATGCCGAGGCTTCCGCAGCCTCAGCCTCGTCCAAGACGAAGCCACGAAAGAAAGACTCTCCCAACTCTTCGATCCCCCGGCGGGAACCCGGCCGCCGGCATTCCTCTTCACCGCCACCCACGGCGTGGGATTCCCCTGCGGGCACTCCCTGCAATTGGCCGCGCAGGGGGCTTTGCTCTGCCAGGATTGGTCGGGTTTCGGCGCTTTAAGCCCCGAGCACTATTTCGCCGCCGCGGACCTTCCGGCGAGCGCGCGGGTCCACGGCCTGGTCGCTTTCCACTTCGCCTGCTACGGGGGCGGCACTCCCTCTCACGACCGCTTTTTTCATAAACCGGGGATGCCTCCACCCGCCATCGCCGACCAGCCGTTCCTGGCCGCCCTGCCCAAAGCCCTCCTTGCCCATCCAGGCGGCGGAGCGCTGGCGGTGATCGCCCACGTCGAGCGCGCTTGGGGCTACTCGATCGTCACGGCCAACGCCGGCCCCCAGCTTCTGCCTTTCGAGAACGCCATCGGGCGCATCCTCTCCGGGCAGCCCGTGGGACACGCCATGAAAGATTTCAACGAACGTTACGCGGCGCTCGCCACCAGCCTGAGCAGCCTGGTGGAAGAAGTCAGCTTTGGCGCGGCGGTCTCCGACTTCGAGCTGGTGAGCTCTTGGGCCGAGCGCAACGACGCCGAGGGCTACGTGGTCCTGGGAGACCCCGCGGTTCAAATGCGGGTCGACGACCTGTGAAAGGAAGACCGAAAAATGCCGATCGAAAACGTCCCGGGAACCGATCTCCACTATCACCTGATTTCTTTCGACGCGGACGGCCGGGAACGAACCGATGACCCGGACGGCCTGATGAGCCGCCGGGCTCTGGAAGAGTTGGCGCAGCAGCCGATCACCGACGTTTTCGTCATCAGCCATGGCTGGCAGGGGGACGTTCCGGCGGCCCGGGACCAGTACAACCGCTGGATCGCGGCCATGGCCGGAGTGGAGGCCGACGTGCAGCGCCTGCGTGAGCTTCGCCCCGGCTTTCGTCCCCTGCTCCTGGGGCTGCATTGGCCCAGCTTGCCCTGGGGCGACGAAGAGCTGGGGGGCGGGACGAGTTTCTCCTTCGACGCTCCGAAAACGTCGCCGGTCGAGGAGATGATCGACCGCTACGCCGAGCGGATTTCCGACAGCCCAGCGGCGCGCGAAGCGCTGGCCACCCTGTTCGAGGCCGCTCGCCAGAACGTCGCACCCGACACGTTGCCCCCCGCGGTACGCGCCGCCTACGAGATCTTGAACCGAGAGGCCGACCTGGGCAGCGAGGGCGAGGGAGGCGGCCCGGGCAACGACCGCGAACCCTTCGATCCGGAGCTTTCGTATCAGGCCGCGAAGGAAGAGGATGCGGCGAGCTTCGGCGGCTTCAGTTTCGGCGGCCTGCTGTCGCCGCTTCGCCAGCTCTCCTTCTGGAAAATGAAGGACCGCGCGCGCAAGATCGGCGAGAGCGCCGGGGCGAAGCTGCTGGGCGACCTGCAGGCAGTCCGCGAAGGGGTTCGATTCCACCTCATGGGGCATAGCTTCGGCTGCATCGTGGTCTCCGCCTCGATCGCCGGTCCTTCCGGGGAGAGCCGGTTACAGCGGCCCATCGACTCGGTTTTCCTGGTCCAGGGAGCCCTCTCGATCTGGTCGTACTGCTCGGATATCCCGTCGACTCCGGGCCAGCCCGGCTACTTCCATCCGATCTTCGCCGGCCCCGACCGCAGGGTGAGCGGCCCGATGGTGACCACCCAATCCGAATTCGACACCGCGGTCGGCCGTTTCTATCCGATCGGCGCCGGCATCCGCCGCCAAGTGGTCTTCGCCCCGGGAGAGCTCCCCAAGTATGGCGGCCTCGGCGCCTTCGGAGTGCGCGGCCCCGGGCCGGACATCGTGGACCTGCGGATGAAGCCGGCCACCGAGCCTTACGCGTTTGAGCCGGGCAAGGTCTACAACCTGGAGAGCAGTCGTTTCATCAATCAGAGGAGCGGAGCCTCGGGAGCCCACAGCGACATCGATAAACCCGAGGTGGCCCATGCGTTCTGGGAAGCGGTCCGGTCGGCCGGCTGAAGTCGGAAGCCCTTTTTTTGGATCAAAGGGTGTAGGGGCGGAGCTTGCCTGTCCCCCCGGCTTTCCGGGCGGCACCTAGTGCGCCATCTAACGTGTCAGCCATAGGGCGGCCACCATGGCCACTCCGATGATGGCGTAGAGAGCGCGATACCTTGCCTGGAGACGGCAAGTGCTCGCGTAGGTGAGGCCCCCGGCCAGAGCTTTCAGCGACCAGCGCAGGTGAAAGGGATAGAGCACGATGAGGGCCGCCAGGGGCCGGGGGAGGATGCCTTCGAGGGCCAGGAAGAAGAGGAGAAGGTAGGCCAGGGTGAAGAGGGTCAAGCTGGCAGCGAAGGTGCGGCGCCGGCCGAAGATCACCGCGTGGGTTTTTACGGCATTGAGGACATCGCCCTGATGGTCGCGGATCTCCTGGGTCAGGTGGCCGGCGGCGAAGGTCAGGCCAAAGAAGGCGGCCATGGCGAGGCCGCGACGGTCGATCGCCCCTCCCAAGGAGTATCCGAGGAGGAAGTGGAGGGCGCCACCGGTCAGATGGGCCGCCGAGCTGAGGAGCGGTTTGCCTTTCCAATTGAATCGTGGCAGGGAGTAGAGAGCGCTCAAGGCAGCGATGGCCAGGGCCAGGCAGAAGGTGGTCCGGCCCAGGTGGCTGAAGAGGAGGAAACTCAAGGCCAGCAGGACGGCCGAGAGAGCGCCGATCTCGTGACGGCCCACGCCGCGCGCCGTGAAGACTCCTGCGGCCTTATTGGGATCGGCGAGATCGGTGGTCAGGCCGGACCAGTCGTTGAGCAGGAAAACGTGCGCCACCAAGAGAATGCTGGCGAAGGCTAGGAGGGCCAGGGGCGGGAGGTTCGCCGCCGTCGGGTGCCGGATCGCGAAGGCGGCGCCCAGTAGCGGCGAACCCTGAAGAACGAGGATCTCCGGCAGGCGCAGGCAGGACAGGTAGCGTACCGCTGGAGCTTTAGTTGAGCTGGGGGCGGCGAGCGTGGGTATATTGATCATAGAGCCTTAACCAGAGCGCGTAGCCGACGTCCTCCGACCAGTAATATCGGGGGACCGTCGCGGTGAGATCGTTGTGGTAGAGAAGCGGCGGACTCTTCCGCAGCAGGGCGAAGTCGTCCTGGGCGAGCTGACGCAAAATGGATTCGATCCGTGCCGCGTCGGCCGGCGGCAGGCGAGTCCGCGCACGCCCCAGCCCCCGGACGACGGACACCCAGATCTCCTGACCCGGCACCGACGTCCGCATCCGGGATTCGGGCAGATCGAGCTTGCAGCCGGCGCGCTCCAGGTCGGGGAGCCGAAGGATCGGGACCAGCGGCGCCGACGAATAGTAGACCCAGATCCGATCTTGGTCGACGACCGGGCGGAGAGCTTTGCAAAGCGCGCGGCCGGCCGGCGGCTGCACCTCGGACAGCAGCAGAAGCAAGTGCATCTGAATGGCAATGTCGGTCGGGTTCGGATCGCTGCCCGGATCGAGGCACTGGTAGGCCTCCCGCGGCGCGAGCCAGGTGCGGTAAAAGCCCTCGGGGGTGCGATATCGGGCGAGGGTCGCGAGAGCGACCGGCAGACGGCGGCGGTCGGGGTCGGGAGCGACCCTCCAGACCAGCGCCGTATCGTCGGAGTCCGGCGTTATGGCGCAACCCAAGGTGCCGATCCCAGGGCCGTCCGGCAGGCCGTGGTAACGCACAAGCCCGCCGGCTTCGATCTGGCGGGTGAGATGACGGCGGGCGCGCTCCA
Source organism: Thermoanaerobaculia bacterium (assembly GCA_035995205.1). Classification (GTDB taxonomy): domain Bacteria; phylum Acidobacteriota; class Thermoanaerobaculia; order Multivoradales; family UBA5704; genus DASYKS01. The sequence goes on along the minus strand of DASYKS010000096.1, from coordinate 114,477 downwards.
AGCCATCGCCGAGACCGCTTGCGACCGCCAACGGATCGATCAGCTCGACCAGGAGAGCGGTGAGGTATGTGTTCATCTCCGGGTGCGGATCCTCGTAGCGTGTCGCCTTCGTGTAAGAGGTCAGCCAGTACCCCGGCTCCTGCTGGCGCTCCCGAACCCGCACCGCCGCCGTTTTGGAAAGGCTGTCGAGATCCTCGCCTTCGGCCGGTGCCGCGTTTCCTTCCTCTCGCCGCCCGGCGGATCGGCCGGATGGTGCCGGCGGAGCTATCTCGCCCGCCGCGGGTGCGGGCCGTACGGTCAGGGTTCGCTCTCCCAAGTAATACTGCTCGCCGCTGTCGGAGGCCCAGGCGAAGGCCGTCAGATGGTGCTCGCCGGAAGCGAGACCGGACGTGCCGAGGGGGATGCGCCACCCCGCGGGGCTCGGCTCGCGCAGCGCGGCGCGAAGGTCGGGCCGGTCGTAGAAGGCGTGGGAAGCGCCATACTGGCGGCCGTCGAAGGAGACGGCCACCTGCCGGGGCGTCGCGTGGCCGGCCAGTGCCCAACCGACGGCCTCGATCTCTTGGCCGGCGGTGATCGAGGAGGTCGCCCGGCCGCCGGCCTCGATGGAGTCGAGTTGGCCTCGCATCTCGACCAGCAGCTCCGCCGGAGCGGGGCCATGCCGCAAAGAGGCGACGAACGGCGCGTTTCGCCAGTCCCATGGGGATGAGATCAAACCGGAGGAGAACGAACCGTCGGTCGCGCTGACGTACCAGAAAGCCCCGATCGATTCGATCGCGACCGCCACGCCCACCGCGAGCAGGAAGCAGATCCGGCCGACGGCGCGGAGCGAGACGACGACCGGCACCAGCATCCAGAGGAGGATCGGCAGAAGGTCGGTGAGGTAGCGCGAGCCCCAGTAAATGCCGCTCCGCCAGTCGGTCTTGGCGTAGAGCAGGAGCTGGAGGACGACGGCGATTCGGAGCGCCAGGGCGAAGCCGCGGTCCTCCGTCGGAAGCCGCCAGGCGAGAACGAGAAAGAGCAGGAAGGGCGAGAAGACGAACAGGCCCCGCGTCGGACTGAACAGCAACCCGCCGAGGCCTGCGACCAAGTCGTGCCGGAAAAAAGCGCTGCTGCCCATCCGCCCGTAAGCACCGGCGAAATTTTTGGCCACGCCGAGATTGTAGAGCAGCACCAGACCCACCGGCAGCGCCGCGGCGGCGGCGAGCAACCCAGCTCGGCGTCCGGCCCAGAACAGTCCGTAAGCACCCAGCGCCGCCGCGAGGAGCGCGTCCGGAGGGCGGTTGCCGGCGATGAGCCCGCACAGCAATCCGACCGCCAGCGCCCGCCGCAAAGTGCACGGCGCGGTGAGAAGCAGCAGCGTGCCGACCACCAGAAACTCGGCCAGCCCATGCTGCCAGAGAGCCTGGCTGCTGATCACCCAGGTGGTGGTGCCGAAGGCATAAGCGAAGGTGAGCAGCAGCGCGATCTGACCTGAGGCCCGGCGCCGCAGCAGTAGGTAGAGGAGCGCCGCGGAAAGCGCCGCCATAAACGAGGCACAGAGTTTCTCCATGACCCGGGCCACGTGGTCCAGCCGCGCATCCGTCCAACCCGAGAGATTCAGATAGCCGACCGCGGGAAGGTAGAGCGGCGCCAAAAGCACCGGCTGCACCACGGGATAGAGCGAAATGGTATGGCCACCGGGCACCGGCACCATCCAGAATGCCGTACCGCCTCGCCCCTGGGCCGTGAGCCGCACGACCGGATCGAGAAGGACGCTGTGATTCCGCCAGATCGAGAACGGCAGGTAGCGCGCAGGGTAGACATCACCGGCGCTGATCGCCCGCCGGTTGGCGTTGTAGACCAGCATGCAGAAGAGCCCGATGAGCAGACTGGCCCACAGCTCACGGTTCCTCTTCATGCACGTCAAAGTACTACCCCCGGACATTCTCGCTCACTCTCGAAGCAACGCGTAGCGGCTACGACCAGAGCGTGCAAGAAAAGCGCCCGGGCGATCGCGTCGCGGAAGGAGATACCCAAAAGCGCTGGTTCGAGGAAGGCCGCGGGTCGCGGCAACTGTGGGAGGAAAACAACAGACGCCCTGGAGGCTCTCGACCGGGGAGGTTTTCAGTCGAGCCCCAGGGCGTCTCGATCCACCGCTACGGCTCTACTCATCCGACCCCGGATGATCGTCGTGTTTGCGGCTCCCCTTGCCGGCCCGGGCGGGGGGATCGTCGCCGTTGGGCAGGGTGACGCTCTTGCTCGAGACATTGCCTTCTTTGGAACCGACGAGGCTGCCGCGATCACCGACCTTCACCTCGGTGGGTTCCTCGAATTTGGGGTTGGACATGGATTGGCTCCTTTCGATCGTTAACGACAGGGCCTACTTACCGATCTTCCCCGCCAGATCCTGCGCCATCTTCAGGTGTTCCTTGATCGTCGGCAGCGTGGCGGTCGCGAAGCTCTTGACCTCGGCATCCTTGGCGTCGATGCTCTCGTTCTCGAAGGATGCGGCGACCTTCTTGTGGTCTTCCGCCATCAGTTTTATGTACTGACGATCGAAAGCCGCTCCGGAAAGCCCGGCCAGCTGGTCGTGCGTCTTCTTCTGGTCGGAGGTCACCTCTCCCGGCAGCGAGAACGATTTGGACGCGGCCAACGCCTTCAGGTTCTCGTTGGCCTTGCTGTGATCGTCGATCATCCGCTGACCGAAAGCTTTCACGTCCGCGTTCGACGCCTTCTCGACCGCCAGGTGACCCAACGCCACCTCGGCCATGCCGCCTTGCGCCGCTTCGCGGACAAACTTCTGGTCGTCGGCCATCAAGCCGCTCTTGGCGAAAGCCGCACCGGTGAGGAAGGTCGCCGCCACCAGCAAGGTCAGGAATGTTTTTTGAATTTGATTTCGCATGTGGACTGCCTCCTTAGGCTTCTCGGAAACCGCAAGAAGAGTGCCATCGCGAGAGCAGGGAAAAAATCCTCCTCCTCGGAAGATCCTGCGGCGTCGGCGGAAGAATCTCGGTAGGAAATTCCAGGGCGCCGGCCAGGATCGGCCGATCGGTCCTCGGCAGGAAGAGTGCCGTCGTACACCGTGGATTGTTAAGGAGGGGTCCCGTCGCTCGCCAGCGTGTGATCCACGATCTCCTGCGCTTCCTCCAGAATGCGATGCAGGTGATCCGCCCCACGAAAGCTTTCCGCGTAGATCTTATAGATGTCTTCGGTACCCGAAGGTCGCGCGGCGAACCAGCCGCCGTCGGCGACGACTTTCACCCCGCCGATCGGCTCCCCGTTGCCGGGGGCCTGACTGAGAATGCCCCGAATTGTCTCGCCGGCGAGCTGGGTGCAACGCAGCTGTTCCGGCGCGAGCGACGCCAGGCGACGCTTCTGGTCGGGGGTGGCGGGCGCCTCGATCCGGTCGAAGAACGGTTCACCCAGCTCGCGCGTCAGCTCGCCGTAGAGCTCGCCGGGATCGCGTCCCGCACGGGCGGTGATCTCCGCCGCCAATAGAGCCAAGACGATGCCGTCCTTTTCCGTCGTCCAGACCGTGCCGTCGCGGCGCAGGAATGAGGCGCCCGCGCTCTCTTCGCCGCCGAAACCGAGCGAGCCGTCGAACAGACCGTCGACGAACCATTTGAATCCGACCGGCACCTCGTAGAGCGTACGGCGCAGTTTCGCGGTCACCCGATCGATCATCCCGCTGCTCACCACGGTCTTGCCCACGGCGGCCCGGGCGGACCAGCGCGGCCGATGCGAAAAGAGATGATGGATGGCGACCGTGAGATAGTGATTGGGCGGCAGCAGGCCTGCGCTTCGGGTGACGATCCCGTGCCGGTCGTGGTCGGTATCGCATGCGAAGGAGACGTCAAAGCGATCTTTGAGGTCGATCAACGGCTGCATCGCGTAGGTCGACGACGGGTCCATCCGAATGCGCCCATCCCAGTCCACCGTCATGAAGCCGAACGTCGGATCGACCGTCTCCCGGACGACCGTGAGATCGAGCCCGTAGCGCTCGGCGATCGGAGCCCAATAGTGGACTCCCGCCCCGCCCAGCGGATCGACGCCCAGACGCAGGGTCGCGCCGCGGATCGTTTCCATGTCGACGACCTCGCCGAGGTCGTTCACATAAGGTTTGAGAAAGTCGTAGCGATGGGTCGTCGCGGAGCGGAGCGCGCTCTCTATGGGTACTCGCTTCACGCCCTCCAGGCGATGTTTTAGAAACTCGTTGGCCTGCGCCTCGATCCAGCGGGTGACTGCGGCTTCCGCCGGCCCACCATGCGGCGGGTTGTACTTGAAGCCGCCGTCCTCCGGCGGATTGTGCGAAGGCGTGACGACGATGCCATCCGCCAAGCCGGTGGCCCGCCCCCGGTTGTAAGCCAGGATCGCATGGGAGACCGCCGGGGTCGGCGTGTACTCGTCGTCCTCCGCCAGCATGACGTCCACGCCATTGGCGGCCAACACCTCCAGCGCGCTACGGTACGCCGGCAGGGACAACGCATGGGTGTCTAGCCCAAGAAACAGCGGCCCGTCGATCGAGTGCTGCGCACGGTAAAGGCAAATCGCCTGCGTGATCGCCAAGACGTGCCACTCGTTGAAGGTCACGAGGAACGAGGAGCCCCGATGCCCCGAGGTGCCGAAGGCGACGCGCTGGGGGGCCGTCGCGGCATCGGGCACCTCGTTGTAATAGGCGTCGACAAGCCGAGTCACGTCGACCCGCATCGCGGCCGGGGCCGGCTTGCCGGCGAGAGGACTTGTGTTCATGGCGCCTGCGGCTTGGAAGGACCGAAACGAACCGGCCGGTCGAGCTCGATCGGTCTCAGGTTTAAGACGCCGACAACTGCTTTACGATTTTGTCCCAGGTGTCGGCATGCACCGCTTTGCGCGTCAAAACATTTCCCAGCGACGCGGTGTCGCCGTCGGCGCTTTGGACGCCTTGGTCGAGATGCTCCAAGTCCAGATACTCCTCCCCGTGCGCGAGGCTCGCGGCCGTTTCCGCGGTGCTGACGCTCGCCACTTCGTCGTCGGAGAGCAGCTTCAGGATCGCTTCGCGGGTGGTGTATTCGGCTTTTTGATCGGTGGTCATGGGTTCTCCAATGGGTTTGGCAGTCATGTTCGCGGGAATCCGGAACGGCAAGAACAGTGCCACCCGCGATCGGCCGGCGCCCGCCCCTCGCCGGAAGATCGTGCGGCCGAAGGAAGAGGAATCTCGGCAGGAAATGCTGAGAAGGACCCTGGGAAGGTGGACTGGGTGATCCGCTCAAAATAATCGGCGCCGAATCTCGCGTGCGCCGGGACTCCGAGGGCCCGGGTCGCCGGTCTCATTTCGCGGGTCCCCCCCACGTCCAGTCCCGAACCTCCGGTAAGTCTTGGCCGTTCTCGCAGATGTAGCGCCTGTGTTCGATCAGCTTCGCGCGGAGGCGCTCTTGGAGCGCGGCACCCGCCTGTCCGGTTTGCGGCAGGCGATCGATCGTATCGATCACCAGATGGAACCGGTCGATGTCGTTCAGGACCGTCATGTCGAAGGGGGTGGTGATGGTCCCCTCTTCTTTGTAGCCCCGGACGTGAAGGTTGTCGTGGTTGGTGCGGCGATAGGTCAACCGATGGATCAACCAGGGGTAGGCATGGAAGGCGAAGATGATCGGCTTGTCTTTCGTGAACAAAGCGTCGAATTTTTCATTCGACAACCCGTGCGGGTGCTCCGACTCCGGCTGGAGCTTCATCAGGTCGACGATGTTGACCACCCGGATTTTCAGCTCGGGCAGATTCTCGCGAAGGATCGAGACCGCCGCGAGGGTTTCGAGGGTCGGCACGTCGCCGCAGCAGGCCATCACGACGTCCGGCTCGCCGCGGGGTTCGTGGCTGGCCCATTCCCAGATGCCGATCCCTTGGGCGCAATGCTTTTCCGCCTCCTCGATCGTCAGCCACTGCGGCGAGGGGTGTTTGCCCGCGATCACCACGTTTACGTAATGGCGGCTGCGCAGGCAGTGATCCATCACCGACAACAGGCAGTTGGCGTCCGGCGGCAGGTAGACCCGGACGACCTCGGCCTTCTTGTTCACGACGACGTCCACGAATCCAGGATCCTGGTGAGTGAAACCGTTGTGATCCTGGCGCCAGACGTGCGAGGCGAGCAGGTAATTCAACGAGGCGATCTTCCGCCGCCACGGCAGGCGCGAGCTGACCGACAGCCACTTCGCATGCTGGTTGAACATCGAATCGACGATGTGGATGAACGCCTCGTAACAGTTGAACAGGCCGTGGCGGCCGGTGAGCAGATAGCCTTCGAGCCAACCCTCGCATTGATGCTCGCTAAGGACTTCCATCACGCGGCCGGTGGAGGCCAGGTGCTCGTCTTCGGGGACCGTTTCGGCTTCCCACTGTCGCTCGGTCGTTTCGAACAGCGCTTCGAGCCCGTTCGAGAGCGTCTCGTCCGGACCGAAGACCCGGAAATTGCGCTGGGGGTCGTTCAGCTTCGTGACGTCCCGCAAGAAGCGCCCCAGCACGCGGGTGTCGCCGATGCTTCGCACTCCCGGTTTGGGGATCTCCACCGCATAGGCACGGTAGTCCGGCATGACCAGATCGCGAAGCAGCAGGCCGCCGTTCGCGTGGGGATTGGCCCCCATGCGCCGTTCGCCTTGGGGCGCGAGCTCGGCCAGCTCACGTAGGAGGTGCCCTTCGGCATCGAACAGCTCTTCCGGCCGGTAGCTTCGGAGCCACTCCTCCAACTGCTGGAGATGCTCGGGGTGAGCGGCCGGATCGGAGAGCGGCACCTGGTGCGAACGGAAAGAGCCCTCGATCTTCCGGCCGTCCACCTCTTTCGGGCCGGTCCACCCTTTGGGCGAGGCGAGAACGATCATCGGCCAGCGGGGGCGTGAGCGGACGCCATTGGAGCGGGCTTCCCGCTGAAAGCCGCGGATCTGTTCGACGGCCATATCGAGCGCCGCGGCCATCGCTTCGTGCATCTTCTCGGGCTCGTGACCTTCGACAAACAGGGGCGCCCAGCCGTAGCCGTGAAACAATTGTTCCAATTCCTCCCGGGGGATGCGCGCGAGCAGCGTAGGGTTCGCGATCTTCCAGCCGTTCAAATGAAGGATCGGCAGAACCGCGCCGTCGGTCGCCGGATCGAGAAACTTGTTCGAATGCCACGCCGTGGCGAGCGGTCCGGTCTCCGCCTCGCCGTCGCCTATGACACAGGCGACGACCAGCTCGGGATTGTCGAACGCCGCACCGAACGCGTGGCTGAGCGAATAGCCCAGCTCGCCCCCTTCGTGGATCGAGCCCGGGCACTCGGGCGAGGCGTGGCTGGGAATTCCGCCCGGAAAGGAAAACTGCTTGAACAGCTTTTTGAGACCGGCCTCATCCTGGCCAATCTCGGGATAGATCTCGCTGTACGTGCCTTCGAGGTAGGTGTTGCCCACGACCGCCGGCCCGCCGTGCCCCGGGCCGCAGATGTAGATCATGTCGAGGTCGTATTTTTGAATCACCCGGTTCAGGTGGACGTAAATGAAGTTCTGCCCCGGCGTCGTTCCCCAATGGCCGATCAGCATCCGTTTCACGTCGGCGAGCGCCAACGGCCGGCGGAGCAGCGGATTGTCGCGAAGATAGATCTGGCCGACCGAAAGGTAATTCGCCGCGCGCCAGTAAGCGTCCATTTTGGCGAGAAGATCGGGGGCGGCGAGCCGGGGATCGAGCGTCGGGGTTTCGTTCATCATGTCACCTCGTTTCGGAACCGAAAGCGATGCGCTCTACCGAGCGCGCAATCATCAGCTCCTCGTCCGTGCGGATCACGCGGACCTTCACCCAAGAGTCGTCCGCGGAGATCAAACCGCCCGCCTCGGCGTTCTTCGTCTCGTCCAGCCCGAGCCCCAAGAATCCGAGCCGCTCGCAGATTCGGGCTCGGACGGACGGCGCGTTCTCGCCGATTCCTCCCGAGAAAACGAGCGTGTCCAACCCGCCGAGCGCCGCCGCGAAGGAGCCGATCCACTTGCTCGCTTGATAGCAGAACAGCGCGACCGCTTCGGCAGCCCTCTCATCGGTCGCTTCCTGGTCGAGCAATTCCCGCATGTCGGAGCTGATCTCGGAGACACCGAGCAGACCGGACTCCTGGTTCACCATTCGGTGAAAACTCTCGGCGGTCATGCCTTCGGTCCGCGCGAGATAGCCCGCGAGTCCGGGATCCAGATCGCCGGAGCGGGTGCCCATGGGCAGCCCGCCCGTGGGGGTAAAACCCATGCTGGTATCGATGCTCTTGCCGTTTTGGACCGCGGCCAAGGAAGCGCCGTTTCCCAAGTGGGCCAGAACCACGCGGCCGGCGGTGGCCGCCGGGTCACCGAGCCGCGCAAGCTCCTCGATCAAGTACGCGTAGGAAAGCCCATGGAAACCATAGCGTTCGACCCCTTCTCGCTGGTAGCGGCGCGGGATGGCCAGCATCCGGGCGACCGGCGGCAGCGTACGATGGAACGCGGTATCGAAGCAGGCGACTTGAATCAGATCGGGATGACGCTCGCGGAAAATCCGGATCAGCTCGATCTCGCCGGGCAGATGCTCGGGATCGAGCGGACCGATGCGTTCGAGGTCGTCCAGCAGCCCCTCCGTGATCACCTCGGGCTCCGAATGGCGCATCCCGTGGACCACCCGGTGCCCCACGGCTCGAAGCGAAGCGAAACCCTCACGCTTTTCAAGGGCATCGATCAGAAAGTTTGCGGCGGTTCGTTGATCCGAACCCTCCAGGCTCAGACTCTCCGGTGGAAATCCGGGCCGCTCGTCGAATTCCAGGACGGTGCCGGGCAAACCGATCCGATCGATCTTGCCAGACAGCTGCCGTTCCAAGTCGTCGCCCACCCGGTAGAGCGCGAACCGGATGCTCGAAGAGCCACCGTTCAGGGTCAGAAGGTAAGGGAAGGGCGCCATGGGGTTTCGCTTCCTTCAACCCGAAGACGTCCCGAGGAATTGCATCCGCGCCATGCGCCTCGCACGTCACTGTACTATCCCCGGACATTCCTGCTCACCTTTTCCGAAGCGGGACGAGAGCGGCCACGACGGGCGGGCAAGAAAGGCGATCCAGGGACCCGCGCCGCGGGTCGGCGAAATCAGGGAGGGGAACGGGGCAATGAAGTTGCATTGGAAGGAAGGTTGGCTCAGAGTGCGAAACGCGCTCTTCGTCATCGTCTTTTCGTTCGCCGGCTGCGGAGCGCTCATCATCGGCCTCCTGCTCGCGGGGTCGGGCGACTGCCGGGCCTTCTCGGGATTTCTGCCGGGTCACCTCGGAGTCGGGCTCTGCGAGCGCTACGGCTCGATCGCCGCGGCGGCGCCGCTGATCCTGATCGGCGTGGCGCTCCTCGTCTTCTTGTTCGTCGGCGGCCGATCGATCAAGGAGCCGCCGCCTGCTCCAACCCCGCCCATGACCCCCCGCGCCCGCCGCGTGATGAAAGTCGTCTTGGCCCTGATTGGCCTCTCCATGATCGTCGACGGTTTCCTGCTCGTTACCGGCGTCGAGCCCTGCTCAGACCTTAAAGTCGACTCGGTCCAATATCGCGCCATCGGCGACGGTTTGGCGAAGCTCTGCGCGATGTTCGGCCCCACCCTCCCGGCCGTGTTCTTCATCCTCTTCGGAGCCCTGATCTTGCTCGGGCTCTACAAGGGAATGCTCGACGGCGAGTGACTTCGACGGCCTCGCAGCACAGCCCGCGCGGCGGAAAGACCCCGAGTTGGTCTCGCAGCTTTAGTTAGCTCCCTTTCGGGGACCACACTTCGCCGGCACCCTTTTCCAGAGCTTTGCGAAGAGTCTCGTCGTCAAGCCTCAGTCCGGATTGCACCAAGGCAGAGGCGATCTCGGAAGCCGATGAGATCAAGCCCGCCTGTTTAGCGCGCAAAACGACGGCCAAGGTTCCGATAAGCGGCACGCCCAAAGTGCGGGCGCACCGGCGCGCCGCCGCGTCATCGAGCACTGCGGTCCGCCCGCTGTCATCGAGGCAAAGAGCCAGAACAGCGCTCTCTCCGACACCGAGCCCCCACTCCACAACGGACTTCGGGATCTCTCGAGGAGCGGCGCGAGCTCCCCAACCAGCCTCCAAAGCCTTCCGCGCCGGATCGGAAACCGGTCCCGCTTCTATCTCTCGCGCGACAGCCTCAGGCACGATCAGGGAAGCAAGCTGACCGAGGAGATCGAGGTAGCCCGCTTTGGCCAGCGTAATGATCGGCGAGGCGTCGACGACCCAGAGGTCAGGCAAGGCCGGCGTCCGCGAGGATCTCTTCGGCTCCGTATTGGAAAGGGGTTACTCCAAAGCGCCCCAGAGCCTCCAGAAATTCACTCCGCGGAATCCCCGCGATCTCTGCGGCGCGCCCCTGGGAAACGGACTTCATCTCGTACCACTTCACGGCAGCCGCCAACCGCATCTCACTAGCGAAGACCTGCGGGTCCTGATGCAAGGCTGCTAGGGCTCCCTCGGGCATTTCGATCATCATTCGGACCATTTTCTCTCCCCTAGCCTGCCCGAGTCTACTCCATCTCGCGCACGCCCCCGAGAACTGCCCGCCGATGCGAGGGATTTCAATCGATGTCAACGCTTGCCCGGTTGACCCCGTAAACGACCAACGCCACGGCACCGATCAGTGCGTTACGGATTCCCGCGGCATCCAGAGTCTCGGCGACCCGAGAAAGAAGGCTCATCCGATGATCTCGGACACGCATTTCGACGCCGCCGACCGGCCTGGCGGCGCCGCTGATACTCCCGAAGCGCTGTTTCGCGATCGACTCCGTTGGCCTGGGCATATACCTCCAGGCCGCGCTCCCCCAGGCGAAGAACCAGCTTTGAAGCGCTCCTCCAGAGGAAGTTGCTCCGTTTCCTCGCGAAGCTCGTCTCGCAGATCGTCGGCTACGGATCGCATGGCCGAAGCCCCACGCCTGCAACGTAGGGCTTCACCGGCTGCGCAGGGCACACACGGCGCGGCGATCGCGCCCCTTCTCCAGCCGCGCGAAGGCGCCTCGGTCGCTACTTCGCACTCGATCGGGCCTAGCGAACCGACCGTGGCCGCGCTACCGGCCCGCCTCGCCTGGCTGCCCAGGAACCCCTGGGAGAGGCTCTGGACCCGCCTAAACTACCCGCGCGGCGGCGCTTCGAAGCTCGGCCTCCAGTTTCAGGCAGTCTCCCGGCCAATAACGAGCACCTTTACTTGACTCTTTATTTGTGCCAAGAATATGGCTGCTTCCGAACAACACGCGCGAGGTGCCTCAGTGAGCACGGATACTCCGGCCTCTCTTGGTTTCCGCTTGAGCTCGTCCAACCGAATCGGTGGCGCCGGCCGGTCTGCGAGGAGCATAGCTCAGCTATTGCGCCATCGACCGGTGCTCAGGGCTTTTCCCTTGGCGACGCCTCGCCAACGCTGCCGCCTCCGAACTTGTAGCACTCTGAGGTACCCGCATAGCTCAAACCTCAATCCGTTCTGAGAAGAGAGGTGTTATGCCAAGCGAGGTTGCCGTCGATCCTGCGCCTTTCGGCGCTGCCGCCGAATATGCACAAAGCTTGATTGGCTGGTGTCTTTTGATTTTCGGGGGAACGGCTCTCGCATTCCTTCAGAGCTCGTATCGCCGACCCGACTCCCGAAAGTGGCGCTTTGTGCTCGCCTGTCCAATGCCTTTCTGTTGGGCGTCCCTTGGCTTTTCAATATACTATGGACTCCAAGCACGAGGGGTTCATCTATCAGCCCTTTTTGGGGCAAGAGTTAGCAGAACTGTGCTGATGGATAGCATCCAGGACGACCTAATACAGCAAAGATTTTTCATCGAGACTGCTATTGCACTAGCCGCCCTATGGCTATTGATAGATATGGCAATCTGGATTTTCCAAGACGATCCGCTTCCTTCAGGGAGAAAACGCCGATGAGCCGAGCCTGGAAATCTTTCGTACTCTGGATGGCTATTCTTTGTATATCCTCGACGACGATCGCACATGCTTGTGATTGTTCCCACTTTCCGTGGCCGAAGAACTGCCGAAGGGGCTGCGGAAATCTCTTTGTACTACGTGCAACAAAAGAAGAGCTCGTAAGCCTTCTTCACCTAGACCCAGAGTTTGCCTCGAGTGTGACTGCTAGAAAACTCGATGCGGAACCATTCTCAAGCCTTGAGGAAACCTTGGGACCCCGCGGCCTTAGCTATCTCGAGAACACTTTCCTCGAACGCGGCCCTCAAGCCCGATACATCATGCTCAAACCAGAAGAAAAACGTGATTTTTGGGAGAGATCGCAATGCGCTCTTCCCCCACCTCAAGTAATTGAAGGGGATAAACCCATGGGAAGAAGCTGCTGCATGCATACTGGGGGCAGATGCGGCCCGTTCCTAGACCAACCTCCGCTACCCCTTGACTCGCCCTGCAGCTGCCAGTATGGCAATCCGAGCGCATCCGGTAAGGTTTGCCAATAGGCTGAAAACGCGCGAGTGCCGCGAGCGCCTTCCGGACGTTCGCGGCGGGACTCGGAGCTCAGGAGCGTTTCAGCCGCAGACGACGCGCACTTGCAGGGTCCGTCCCGGTTCGACCTCGCGGAGAATCCCGCCGGGCAGCGGCCGGCTGTCCACCTCGACGATCGTCTCCCCCGCGCTGAGCCCTTGCTGCCGTTCGATTTCAACCTCCAAGATGGCGCCTCGGTAGGGCCGGCGCATCTTGGCGCGTGGCCAAGAGGGAGGCAGGCAGGGATCGAATAGCAGCCCTGCCCAGGTCGGGCGGACGCCGAGGACGCTTTCGGCGAGGACGCGGGGCAGCCAGGCGGCGGAGCCGGTGTACCAGGTCCAGCCGGCGCGCCCGCGGTAGGGGGATTCGGGGCCGTCGACGTTGCCGGGCAGCACGTACGGCTCGGCCCAGTAATGCTCGGGGTCGCGGAGGGCGGGGTTGATCCAGGAAAGCAGCCGCTCGACCGTTTCGCCATCTTTCATCGCCGCCGCGGCGGAGATCGCCCAGGTTGCGGCGTGGGTATAAACGCCGCCGTTTTCTCGCAGGCCTGGCGCGTAGCGAGTGATGTAGCCGACCGTTTCGTCCGGCACACTCCAGGCGGGCGCGAGCAGCAGGGCGCCAACCCCCTCGCACAGCAGGTGCTCGCGCACGGCGGCCCAGGCGGCTTTCGCGCGTTCGGGGCGGGCGGCGCCGGAGAGGATCGCCCAAGTTTGGGCGTTGAGAAAGATCCGCCCGAAACGGTTCTCCTTGGCTCCGATCCAAGTCCCGTCGTCGCGGGTCGCGCGGCGGTACCACTCTCCGTCCCAAGCGTGCTCTTCGATCGCCGCAAGATAACCGGCACGGCGCGTGAGCAGATCCGCCGCTCGCTCCGGCACGCCGCGGCGGCGGGCGATCTCGGCCCAGTCGTCGAGCAGGCCGATCAGGAACCAGCCGAGCCAGACCGACTCGCCGCGCTCTTCGAGGCCCAACGCGGACAGACCGTCGTTCCAATCCCCCGCGCCGATCAACGGCAGGCCGCGCGGGCTGGTGCGCGAAAAGACGCGGGACAACGCGCGTTCGACGTGATCGACCAGGGCCATCGGCGCCGCCTGGTCGAGAAACGGGGAGCGGTCGTTGAACAGCGAGAGGTCGCCCGTCTCCTTGGCATAATTCGCGGCGACGTAGCCCAGCCAAAGCAGGTCGTCGGTCATCTTGGTGACGTGCCCTTGCTCGGTGAGCGGATGCCACCAGTGGACGACGGAGCCGTCCGCGAACTGATGCCCGGCGTGGAGCGCGATCTGCTCGCGGCAGTGCTTCGGATAGATCGTCAGCCAGACCTGCGAGTCTTGCAGCTGGTCGCGAAAACCGAACGCGCCGCTCTGCTGGTAATAGCCCGCGCGCCCCCAGAGCCGCGCCGAGATCGCCTGATAACGCAGCCAGTCGTTGGCCAAGAGATCGAGCGAGGGCTCGGGCGTTTCGATCCGGTGCGCCGCGAGCAGCTCGCGCCAGCGCGCCACGGCTCGGGCGAGTGAGGCGGCCATCGCGGCGGGTGTCGCGAAGCGCGCGGCGAGCGAGGCGGCCGATTCCGGATCGGCCATCGTGGCGAGCACGAAGCCTCCTTCGAAATGGCCGTGCGGAGCGAGGTCGATCTCTGCGCGGAGGGCGGCGATGGGGTCGTGATGACGGCCGAACAGACCCGGCCATGAAGCGTCTTGCCCAAGCGCCGCGGGGCGCCGCCAATCGCCGCCGCGCCCCAAAAACGCCGCCTTGTCCCCTTCCGCCGCGACGATCGGCTGCGCGGAAGCGAAAGAGCTCCAGAACGCAAACGGCGTGTTCCAATGCCCCCAGCGCGGGTTCGAGACGTCCCACATGTGGCTACCAGCGATGATACCGGGCAGGTCGGGGAGCCAACGCGTCTCCAGGAACAGCTTTTGGAACTCCCGCCGCGGCGCGGGCGAGGTGCCGCAGTTCCATTCGAGGAACGGCACGAGCGCGAGGCGGCGCGCGCGCCCCTCCCGTTCGATCAGAGAGACGCGCCAGATCTCGACCGTCTCGTCCGGATCGACGAACAACGTCCACTGCGCGGAAACGCCCTCCTGCTCCGATTCGAACGTGGTATAGCCCAGCCCGTGGCGGCAAACGTGGCGTGCCTCTTCGGAGCCGCAAGGGGCGGGGGCGAGCGAGGAGACCCGATCGGAGTCCCGATCGCGAAGGTAGAGGAAGCGCCCGGAGGAATCGTTCGCCAGATCCTGCTGCCAGCGGACGATCGCCGCGAGCTGCGAGTTGTCGATCCAAGAAAAGCCGCTGCCGGTCTGCGATACCGCGAGGCCGATGCGCGGATTCGCGATCAGGTTCGCCCAGGGGCGCGGCGTGTGCGGATCGGTGATTACATATTCGGAACCATCGGCGGAAAAATGGCCGTAGCGGTTCTGCCCTGCGCTCATCTTGCTAGATCCTTTCCCATCCCGCAGTCGAGTCAAGGGCGGACAACATAGGGCCGCCCCTACAAAGGGCATGCCTTACATTTGCGATGTAGGGGCGGCCCTATGTGGCCGCCCTTCGGGTGAGGGCAACAGATCGACCGTCGCGGGTAGACGCCGCACCGTAAAGGTTCCATCCGGGTTGACCGCCGCGGGCGCACCATCCACCACCACCGATCCCGCCCGCCCGTCGAGCGGCCAGGAGAGCACGAGGCCGCCGGGCGGCGGCTCAATGTTCCCTCCGGTGATCTCGAAACGAACCCCCTCGCCGCGCCGCGCGAGGCGGTAGCTGAGCGTTCCCCAGGGTGTGCGCAGGTCGCGTACTGCTATTCCTTCCGGTCGATCGAGCCAGGCGCCGGGAACGCCTGCGGCGAGCACGAGGGATTCGTCGCCGCGCCGCTCGTAGGCGAACAGGTCGAGCGCGGAGCGGATGAAATCGGTCGCGACCCAGCCGTGCGGCAGGTCGCCGATGAAATGCGCCTGGCGCGGGTCGCGACTCACCACCTCGGGCCATTGGTTCCAGGGCACGGGGCGCCGGTCGGCGAGATAGAAATCGAGCGCAGAAAGCGCACGCTCTTTCCAGCCGAGCCGCAGGAAGGCGCCGACGTGGCGGATCTCGTACGGGGTATAGACCTCCCAGTCGCGCGCGCCGGACCGGCGGTCGGACAGCTCCCGGTAAAACCTTTCGAACGTGGCTTCGAGCGCGGCGTGCGGCAGGTATCCTTCAAGCCCCGCGGGATCGAGCGCGATGGTCGTCGCGGTCGAATCGAAATCGGCCAGATCGGCCGAACCGGGGATGTAGTCGATCCTCGCCCTCTTCCGCGTGTGCTCGATCGAAGCGAGCAGATCCGCGCGGAATTCGTCGCGCCGCGCCCCCCACTTCGCCGCAAGATCCTCGTAGCCCAGCGATTTTGCCAAACCCACCGCGTCGTCCAGGCCGCGGTAGGCGAAGAAGTCGTCCCAATAGGAATGGACCGCCTTGGCCGAATACCCCTCGTGACTGATCGATTCCGGCAGCAGGCCGAAGGCGTCTTTGCCGCGCCAGGCCTCGGTACGTCGCGACTGCCGGAGCGCCTCCAGATGATCGACCGCGCGCTCGACCACGGGAAGCATTCGCTCGCCCCAGGCATGATCCTTCCCGTAGCGTTCGACCTCGGCAATCAGATGGATCAGCTCGCCGTGGCTGTCGTGCTCGGGCACCGAGTCCGCGCCGCGCGGGTCGACGCAGCAGGGCACCGTGCCGTCCGGCGACTGAAACCCCGCGAACCACTCGACGAACTCGCGCGCGACGTCGATCTCGCCGAGCCGCAGCAGCGCCACCCCGGTGAGCGCCCCGTCGCGAATCCACGACCGGGCATAGGCGCGCGAGCCGGGTTGAAGCGCCGGGCCGTCGCGATGGATCAACACCCAGGCATGGCTCGAATGGATCGCCCGCGCGATTCCGGCGGCCGCGGGCGGCAGGTCGAAACCGACCCGATCGAGCCGCCGCCACGAGGAGGCGACTTCCCCGTAGAGCTCGGCGAAGCGCTGGCCTTCGCCTCGGGCCATCTTCTCCGCCGCTTTTCGCACCTCCGGCTTCGAACCGCCCGCCACCACGACTTCGCGCACCGCACCCGGCGCGAGGTAGAAAGGCCAGGAAAGAAGCGCGGTGGCTTGGCCCTCGGGGTCATCCACATTCGAACGGTCGGGTAGCGTGCCGAGGGCGAGCCGGTCGAACGGGCTTCCCTCGTCAAACGTCATGGCGCCGCAAGTCGCCCCGGGGGAGGCGAACAGAACCGACGCCCCCTCGATCGCCAATTCCCTTTTTCGGCAACGGATCTGCGCGAGGCGGGAGACGCCGCCCGGATCGTTCAAGAACTGCTGCGGCGGGTTGACCTGGAACGGCCGCGCGGCCAACTGGAGGGCACCCGAAATCATTTGGGAGGAGCGGTTCTCCAGCCGATACCGGGTGAGCAGCGCGCTCCCCCCGGGAACGGCCGCCGCGAGCGCGGTGATCGAGAGGCGCACGGTCGGCCGGTCGGCCGGGAGATCCCAGGTGACGGTCGGAATCGGCAGATCGCCGTCCGCGAGGGTCTGCGTGATCTTCACATCGGCCCAGGAGAACAAGCGCCCGCCGGCCCGCTCTTGGAAAGAGGCATCGAGCCGGACGAACGGCTCCAGCGAATAGCGCTCGGCCATCTCGATCGTGCCGTCTTCGGAAAACAGCGCTTCGACCGGATCTTTGTCGACGCCGACCACGGTCCAATAGCTCTGCTCGTTGAGGAACGCGCGCGGATAGGCGCCGCGCGGCGCCTCCGCGGCGAGCATCGAGACGAACGCGTTGCGCGAAGCGCCAACGGAGAGCGGCCGGATCTCGACCCCCGCGAGCCCGAATCCCTTCGGCCCGGGCTCCCGGAGACGCAGACGGAGAGAACGCGCTTCGGCAACCTGCAGGTAGAAATCGCTGCGCGAGGCACCGCGCGGCTCGGCCTCGCGCACGGGGCGGAAGTCCCGGCCGTCCTCGGAGATTTCGAGCGCCACACGGCCCGGCGCGCGCTCCGGCTCCCAGCGCAGGGTGAGGCCGCCCAGCTCGGTGAGGCCGCCGAGATCGATCACGATCTCCTGCTCTCCGGCCTCGTTCGGTTCGCCGGAAGTCGTCTTGAGCGCCTTGGGGCTCGCACTCGGCACCTCGCGCGGCACGACTTCGAGTCCTGAGATCCAAACCGTGCCGTGTCCGCCGGTGGCCGCAGTAACCGTGAGCTCCAGCTCCGCGATCTTCTTGAGCGGCGGCGGTGCCGCGGAGTCCGGACCCCAGGCAAACGAGACCTGGCGTTCTTTGATTCGCACCGTCTCCGCCACGCTCGGCCAGACGACGTTCCGCAGCACGTGCCAATAGACGTTCTCCTGCGCGTCGAGCAGCTTCACCTCCAGATGGTTCGACGGCCCCTCGCCTCGGAGATCGAAGCGCAGCTCCCACGCGGCGGGAAGCTCGATCTCGACGCTCCGCCGCGCGGCCGCCCAACCCGCTTTGCCGTGGAAGTCGTAGTCGAGCCGGAGGGCGGGGTGGCCTTGCGGGTCACGGTCGGCGGCGATTGAGAGCGAGACGCCGTCGGACGGGAGGGAACGCCAAGCGGCGGAATCTAGGAGGTCCGCGGCGTGGAGAGGCGAAATGGCCAGGAAGAATACTGCTACGGCTAGCAGCTTGCGGCTCCAGCCCTCACCCCCGGCCCCTCTCCCAAAGGGAGTGGGGAGAACAGCGCCCAGAGATGTTTTGTTTTGCTCCCCTCTCCCTTTGGGAGAGGGGCCGGGGGTGAGGGCTGTGAAGCCGGGACCGTTCATTCCGTTCATTCCTTCACACTCCCCATCAAAATCCCCTCGACGTAATGCTTCTGAAGCGCGAAGAACAGCAGCAGCACGGGAAGGACCGTGATCACCGCACCGGCCATCATCAGCTCGGTGTCCTGGACGTGCTCGCCGGAGAGGTTGGCAAGCGCCACGGGGAGCGTCTGTTTCGCCTCGTCGGTGAGGACCACGAGCGGCCACATGAAATCGTTCCAGGCGGCGAGGAAGGTGAACACGCCCAGGGTGACCAGGATCGGCCGCAGAATCGGCAGGACGATCGAAACGAAGATCCGCATCTCGGAGGCGCCGTCGACGCGCGCCGCATCCAACAGCTCGTCGGGAATCGAAAGGGCGAACTGGCGGACCAGGAAGATCCCGAACACGGTGGCGATTCCGGCGACCAGCACGCCCAGCCGCGAGTTGACCAGGCCGAGCGATTTGATCTCCAGGAAGAGCGGCAAAACTCCCACCTGCGGCGGAACGACGAGCGTGGCGAGCAGCAGGGCGAACAGGCGGTCGCGACCCTTGAAGCGGAGCTTCGCGAACGCGTATCCGGCCGCCGCGTTGCAGAACAGCGAGACCGCCGTGATCGCGAGGGAGAGGCCCAGGCTGTTCATGAACGCCCGGCCCAGGTGAAGGCGTTGAAACAGAGCCGCGTAATGTACGAGCGTCGGCCGGCTCGGCAGCCAGCGGAGCGGCAGGGCGAGCGCCTCGCCCGCGGGCATGAGGGAGGCGGAGATCATCCAGAGCAGCGGCAGAAGGGTGAAGGCCGCGCCGAAGATCAGCAGCCCGTTGACCGCGAGCGCGGCGAGGCGGGTTTTCGCCTTCGGGCTCATTCAGCTCTCCTCCGCCCGCATTTTGCGCAGAGCGAGCTGGATCGCCGACGCGGCGAGAATCAGGATGAAAAGCAGGAAGGCGATCGCCGCCGCGCGGCCGAGGCTCCACCAGCGGAAGCCCTGGTCGTACATCATCAGGGCGAGCGAGGTGGTCGCTTCGAGCGGCCCGCCGCGGGTGATCACGTAGGGCTCAGCGAAGATCTGGAACAGGCCGACGCTGGTGATCACGGCGACGAAGAACGTCGTGGGCCGGAGCAGCGGGAGCGTGATGTCCATCGTGAGACGCCAGGTGCCCGCCCCTTCGAGCCGCGCCGCTTCGTAGAGGGAGACCGGAATGCTCTGGAGGCCGGCGACGAAGATCACCAGGCAATAGCCGAACGTGCGCCAAACCGAGAGCGAGACGATCGCGAGTGTCGCCCAACGCGGGTCGCCGAGCCAATCGATGCCGTGTATCCCGACCGCGCTCAAAATCCGGTTGACCGGCCCGAACGTCGGATGAAGAAACGCGCGCCAGACCACCGCGGCGGCGACCAGCGTCGTCACCACGGGGGCGAAATAGACGGTGCGGAAAAAGCCCCGGAAGCGCGCGAGCTTCGAGTCGACCAACACCGCGCCGAAAAGCGCCGCGGCGATCGTCAGAGGCCCGCCCAGGATCGCGAAGACCAGCGTGTTGCGCACCGCCCGCCAGAAGCGCGGATCGGCGAGCAGGTCCGTGTAGTTCCCAAGGCCCACGAAGCGGACCGTCCCCAGGTCGGCGATCCCGTAGAGATCGAAATCGGTGAGCGAAAGAAATAGCGCGGCGAGCAGCGGCACGGCGAAGAACAGGCCGATCGCGGCGAGCGCGGGCGACAACAGCCACCAAGCCGCCCGGGCCTCGGCGCTCGAACCACCCACCGTCCGGGGCGCGCTCACCGCTTCCTCTCCTTCGATGCCAGGCTCGCCGTCCGATCGAGCAGAAACCGGCGCTTCTCCAAGATCCGATCAGCGTCGGTGTCGAGCGCCTGGAGCGCCCCATCCAGATCGCGCGCGCCGCGCACCACCTGCTCGGTCGCGACCGCGAGGCGCGCGCCGATCTGCTCCCACTCGGGCACCTTGGGAGAGGGAGCCACCCGCCCGAGCTGGGTGAGGAACGCCGCGGCGCGCGGGTCATCCGCCAGTCCCGTCGTCTTCCAGGCCGAGCGCCGCGAAGGGAGGTCGCCCGCCCGGCGGTAGAACTCCGCCTGCTGGGCCGGCTCGGAGAGAAACTCCAGCCAGCGCCACGCGCCCTCGGGGTTCGCGGCGCCGCGAAACACCACCAGGCTCGCTCCCCCCGCGAGCGACGTGCCGGGATACTCCGAAGCTGCGTCCGGCGGCGGCAGCGGCGCGGTCGACCAGTGATCCTGCATGTCGGCCGGCAGCCGGTTCTTCATCTCGGTCAGATTCCACGGACCCGAAATGAACATCGCGTAATACCCTTCCTCGAATTGCTGGTAGAGGTTCGCGAGGCCCGACTGGTCGAGCGGCGGCGCGAATCCGGAGCTGAAGATCCCGGCGAAGAACGCGAGCGCCGCGCGGAAGCGCGGCTCGGAGAATCCACCGTGCCGGCCACCGTCTTTGAGCAGCGGCGCGCCGAGTTGCAGCCCCAGCATCATCGGCTGCGACCACTCGTCGATCGGCAGCAGGATCGCGAAATGGTCGGGGGAAAGCGCCCGCACTCTTCCCATCGCGGTGCGCCACTCATCCCAGCTCTTCGGCGGCCAAGGGGCGTGAGCCTGTTCGATCAGATCGGTGCGATAAAAGATCACCCGCGTATCGACGTACCAGGGAACGCCCCAGAGCTCGCCGTCGACCTCGTTCGAGTCCCAGACGCCCGCGAAAGAGTCGACGCGATCGAAGCTTTTCGACTTGGCGATCCGGGCCGAGAGCGGTGCCAAGGCGGAGAGCGCCGCCATCTCCGGAATCCAGGTGTTGCCCATCTGCGCCGCGTCGGGCAGCGCATCGCCGACGTAGGCGGTCAGCAGCTTTTCGTGCGCGGCGGTCCAGGGAACCTGCTGCACGTCGATGTGCAGATCGGGGTTGCGGCGCTCGAATTCGGGCACCAGCGCGCGCACCTCTTCCCCTTCGCGGCCGAACGCCCAGAAACGCACCGTCGTCCGGCCGTCGGACCTGCCGGAGCAGGACGCCGTTCCGGCGACCCCGGAGACTACCGCGAGAAGTCCCAGCGCGGCGCGGACCCGCCGCCCGCTCAAGGCGCCTCGTCGAGCCATCCGCCGGTAAAGCCCGCGCGCATCAAGCCGCGGCGCAGATGGGGGTTCTTGCGCATCGTTTTCCAGATCAGTCCCGAGCGGTGGTTTTCGATCATCGCGAGGATCGGCCCCTGGTCGATGCCCAGCCAGTCGGTGTCGAACCAGCCGAGGCCCGGCACGAAACGGCCGTGATGGAGCTTCGTCTCCGGGTAGTTCCAAGAGGGATTGAACGCGTCGAGGAAGCCATAGCGGCCGTAGAGCGGCTCACCATAGCGGGCGCTCATCGCGCGGAGCGCGGGGATTGCGACCTCGGGCGCGAACGGGATCGAGCCACCCGCAGCGCTCGGCGCGATCGTGCCGTCGTCGAGCACGAAATCGGCGCCCACCCCCCGCCCGGCGTAGGTGAAAAAGCGCCGGGTCTCGCCACGGTAGGGCAATTCGACGTCCGCCGGGCCGTCGCAGGCGGAAATCCCCCAGACGTCGGCGCCAAGGCCTTTCCAGCCGTGCGGGTTACGAATCGCCCACTCGCGTTGCGCGAGCGTTGCGCGGCGCGAGTTCTCGAAATAATCGAAGCCCAGCTCTTGGGTCGCCGCGTCGCGGATGCCACGAAAATCGACCCAGACGTGGCTGTAGTGGTGACCGAACAGGGGCGCGAACTGCAGGTAGCGTTGGCCGCCGAATTCGGCCGTCTTGTAGCGGCTGGTCCACTCGCCCCAGGCTTCCTCGCCTACAGGGTGAGTCGTCGAGCCGAGCGCCATCAGGTAGACGATCATCGCCTCGTTGTAGCCGCGCCAATCGGCCTCGATGAAGCCGCTCTCGGGGTGCCAGCCGAGGACGATCGAAGGGGGCCGCGGCTGCGCCCAGGTCCAGTCGGCGCGGTCGTACAGCCGTTCGGCAAGCGCGCGGATCTCGCGTTCTTGCGGGTCGGCGCGGTCGAAATACTCGCCGGCGAACATCACTCCGGCGAGCAGCAGCGCCGAGTCCACGGTCGAGAGCTCGACCGTCTCGAAGCGACGCCCCGTGCTCGGATCCAGAAAGTGGTAGTAGAAACCGTGGTACGCGGTCATGCCCACGGCGGCATCCCCTTCGGGCGCTTGGCTGAGGAAGCGCAGGGTCTTCAAGGTCCGCTCGCGCGCCGCCTCGCGCGAGATCCAGCCCCGCTCGGCGCCGATCGGGTAGGCGGTCAACCCAAACCCGGTCGCCGCCACGGAGGCGAACGAGCGGGTCGGCCAGCGGTCGGGAATCAGGCCGGTTTGGGGATCGGCCAGATCCCAGAAGTAGAGGAAGGTGCGGTGCGCGACGTCGTCGAGAAACGCCTCGTCGGAAGCGTTTGGCGCAGCCGGTTGAAGCGCGAGAGCCGGGGGGGGAACGCGGACAGGCGCCCCCCCGCAGCCGGTAAGCAGAGCGGGTAGGAGAAGGCAGAACAGCGCGACGAGAGCCGCCCCGGCTCCGCGGCTTCGCGGGTTCAGAATCCGCGCGTGGGGCGTGCTCTCGTCGATCGTCATACGGCTAGCTTCTCACCCTAGAACCCAATTCGCGCGCCGATCTGGAAACGGCGGGTGTTGATCTGGCTATTGGGCTGGCCGAAACGAGCGTTGGTGTTCGGAAGCCGGGGTTTGAAGTTGTCGAAGGTGTCATCGTTGTCGAAGTTGAAGATGTTGAAGCCTTCTCCCACCAGGGTGACCCTCACCTTCTGGGCGATCTCCGGCGCGTCCCATTCGAGGCGCAGATCGACGCTCCGGTAAGCGAACGCGTTCGGGACCAGGAAGTCGTCCTTCGCCGGCCGCCCTTCGTTCCAGCGGACGGTGAACGGATCGTGCGAGTCGTCGAACACGGTGAATGGAACGCCCGAGCCGAGGGTGATCAAGCTGGACGCCCGGAAGCTCCAGGGCAGGGCGATGGTGCCCGAGACCACCAGGCGGTGGCGCTCGTCGTTGGTGCCCGGGAACTTGTAGTAGTTGGCCGAGGAGAGGTAATCGAACGCGCCGAACGCAAGCCCTTCGAGAGGGTTGTCCGTACCGTTCTGGTACGCCTTGGCATAGGTGTAGGCGATGTTCAGAGCCCATTTCGAGCCGGCGGTATACGGCTTGTCGAGGGTCAAGAACACGCCGTCGTACCAGGTTTTCCGGGCGGACGAGGTGATGAACACCCGCGCGTAACCGGGGATGTTGACGTTGCCGCCGAACCGGTCGTTGAACGTCGTGCCGGGCGGCAGATCGCCGAAGAAGTACGACAGGCCGTTGTAGCCGCGGACATTGGCGTAGCTCACCGAAGCGAGCCACTGGCCCAACTGTTGGCGCACTCCGAGGTTCCACTGATTGGAGCGGGGCGCTTTCAAATCGTTCGCCACCAACCAGACCTCCGGACCGGGCGCCTGGCCGCTCGCGATCAAGGCGCGCAGCCCCGCGGCGCTCTGAAACTCGGGGCGCCATTTGATCGCGGGCACGCCGCAATTGGGTGCCGGGCTGCCGTCGGCCGAGAAGCAGAAGCTGTAGATGCTCCACTGCTGGCGGTATTCCTCGTCGAAGATATCGTTCAAAACAACGCGGTCGATGTACTTGCCCCAGCCGCCGAACATCACGGTCTTGGCGTCGCCCCGCACGTCCCAGGCGAAACCGACCCGCGGCTGGATCGCGCCGTAGTACGGCTTCCGATCGTTGCCGTCGGTGGTGTAGCGGTTGAGGTCGAGGAAGTCGCGGATGCACCAAGTGGTCTGGCCTCCGACCGGCTGGCCATACGACCGGCAGCCGTTGTTCAGCGCGTTGACCACCGAGTCGGGCGTCCGGTAGTCGTTGTTCAACATGTTTGACTCGTAATCCCAGCGGACCCCGAGATTCAAGGTCAGGTTCGGCCGCACCCGCCAGTCGTCTTGGATGTAGAGGCCGAGCTGGTTGTTGTCGAACTTGAGCCCCGGATCGCCGAAGCCGAGCCGCGCCTGGAATGGGAATTGCCACTGCTCGTCGCTCCGGAACTCGAACAGCGGGTTGTCGAACAGCTTCTTGTTCACCTCGTAGCTCTGGTGGTTGAGCGATACCCCGGTCTTCATCAGGTGATCGCCGTGCCAGGTCGTCGGCAGCGAGAAGTCGTCCCGGAAGGCAAGCTTGTTCTGCAGGAAGTCCTGCGTCGAGTCCTTGCCGCCGACGTCCAGGATGCCGATGTAGTTGAGGTGCGGCGTGCTCGGGTTGAGCGCGGTCGGATTCCATTCCAGCTTCTGGTAGGCGAACGCCGCCTCATTCAACGCATTGCCGAGGATCGCCTGGTGCTTGATGACGAACGCGTCGGTGCCTATCTCGAAACTCTGGGCCCCGTCGAGCGTGCGCTGCCCACCGAAACCGCTGATCTCCTGATCGTCGCGCACGTTACCCGAGAAATCGACCGTCTGGCCGGAGGTCGGCTGCCACGAGAGTTTGCCGAAGTAGAGGCGCGATTCAAACGGCGTCGTGAGCACGCCCGTCTTCTGCGTACCCAAAAACGCCTGCACGTTGGCCGGCGCGTTGTTGAAATCTCCGCCGCGGAAGACGGTCGCGTTCCTGTCCTGGTCCTGGGTTTCGAGCGACAGGAAGAAGTGGAGCTTGTCCTTGATCAGCGGTCCGCCGAACGACAGTCCGCCCTGCTCGCGCTTGTAGTCGGCTTTCTTCTCGCCGCGCGCCTTGGAGAAATCGTCCTGCGCCACCAGATCCTTGTCCAGCGTGAAGTAGAACAGGTCGCCGTGGTAGTCGTTGCCGCCCGACTTCGTGACCGCCGAGATCACCGCCGCCGCGGCCTTTTCGTATTCGGCCTTGTAGTTCTGGGTGATGACGCGGAACTCCTGCACCGCGTTCTGCGGGAATGGGTTGCCCAACGAGGAATCCTGCGCAAACGCTCCTCCCGACAGCACGTCGTTCTTGTACGACAGGCCGTCGATGAAGACGTTCACCTGGCGGGAGTCGGCGCCGCCGCTCCGGAACTTCTGCCCCGCTTTGTCCTGGTCTTCGGTCGCCCGCACGCCCGGAGCGAGCACCGCGAAATTGAGGAAGTTGCGGTTGCTCTGGGGCAGCTTTTCGATCTGATCGGGCGTGACGCTGGTCGCGATCTCGGAAGTTCGCGTTTCGACCAGCAGCTGGACCGAGTCGCCCACCACCGTGATGTCGTCGGCGATCACCTCGCTCGGCGAAAGGACGAAATCGACCATCACGTCCTGGCCCAACAGCACCTGGACGTTCTTGGTCTGCTCGGCGTACGCGTCCGACGCGACTTTGATCTGATACTTGCCGGGCCGCAAGCCCTGGAGCGCGAAGCCGCCGTCGGGCCCCGCCTTCGTCTCGTAGTGGAAGCCGCTTTCGGAGTCCACCGCCGCGACCGTCGCCCCCGCGAGCGGACCGCTCGAATCGAGCACGACGCCGCGAATCGAAGCGTTGGTGTCCTGGGCGCTCGCGCCCACCGCGAGCAGCGCCGCGAAAACGAACGCAGCCAGGACTCGCCAATTTCTGTCATACATCCCACTCATCGTAGTTCCTCCTCAGTTCCTGCCGTTTCTCTCCCGTTCCTGCTCGGTACTCAAAGGTCCCTACAGCCCGGCGGTCGAGGCGCGAACCACGAGCGCGGCCGGGATCGTTTCTTCGAGCGGCTCCGCGCCGCGCCCTTCCAAACCAGCCAGGAGTCGCGCCATCGCCCGATCGCCGAGCTCCGCGATGGCGACCCGTACGGAGGTTAGCGGCGGCGACAGATAGCGCGCGATCGGCACGTCGTCGAACCCGGCGAGCGCGATGTCCGAGGGCACGGAAAGCCCCCGCTCCCGCAGGGCGGACAGGCAACCGATCGCCATCGCGTCGTTGGTCGCAAAGATCGCGGTCGGCGGCGTTTCAAGCTCGGCGAGAGCAAGCGCCGCGGCGCGCCCCGACTCTTCGCGAAAATCCCCCTGCACGAGCAACTCCGGCAGCGGCTCGACGCCGCGGCGGATGAGCGCCGCGCGGAAGCCCTCCAGGCGCGCCTCCGCGTCGGAGTTCTCCGCCGGTCCCGCGATGATCGCGATCCGCCGATGCCCGAGGTCTAACAGGTGCTCGGCGACCGCCCGGGCGCCGCCCGCGTTGTCGATCCGCAGCGAGGGATGGCCTCCCCGCGACGGCGGGTCGCCCAAGAACACGACCGGGACCCCCGGCGGAATGCGGATCGCCCCGGCGTTTCTCATCGAGGCCATCACGATCAGTCCGTCGACCCGGCCGTGGAGCGCGCGCAGCAGAGCGTCGACCTCCGCGGGGTCGCTGTGCGAGCCGGAGACGAGTATGTGGTACCCCGCCCGCTTCGCCCCCTGGTCGATGCCGCGGATCAGCTCGGAGAAGAACTCGCCGTAGACGTCCGGCAGGATCACCCCGACGCTCGATGTCCGCCGCGTGCTCAAACTACGGGCACCGCTGTGCGGGACGTACCCTAAGTCGGCGACCACTTCGAGCACCCGCTGGCGGGTGTCGGGGTGGATGGGACCCTTGCCGTTCAAGACCCGAGAGATCGTCGCAACCGACACGCGGGCCGCCGCCGCGACCTCGCGAATCGAGATGCTGGAGCTGCTCTTCGGGTCCAAGACGGAGACCTCCCGAATTCGGATAGCGCGTCAAATTGCTTAGGGTAAGCGTTTACAGCGCTTGATGTAACCGGTTACAATCGGAGCGAATCTAGCGCCAGATTCTCGCCACGTCAAGGAGGCATCGTGCCCGACAGGTTTCCGCAAGGCTTCTTATGGGGCGCGGCGACCGCCGCCTACCAGATCGAAGGCTCGCCGCTCGCCGACGGCGCGGGTCCGAGCATCTGGCACCGCTTCGCCCACACCCCAGGCCGGATGGCGAACGGTGACACGGGGGATATCGCCTGCGACCACTACAACCGCTCGCAGGAAGACGTCGCCCTGATGCGCGAGCTGAACCTCAACGCTTACCGCTTCTCGATCTCCTGGTCGCGCATCCTGCCCGAAGGCACCGGCCCGGTGAACCAAAAAGGCCTCGATTTCTACCGCCGCCTGGTCGAAGCGCTCCGCGAAGCCGGCATCGCCCCCTCCGCCACGCTCTACCACTGGGATCTTCCCGCGGCGCTCGACGACCGGGGCGGCTGGCTCAACCGAGACTCCGCCTCCTGGTTCGGGGACTACGCCGAGATCTGCTTCAAAGCCCTCGGCGACCAAGTCGAGATGTGGGCGACCCTCAACGAACCCTGGGTGATCGCAGACGGCGGCTACCTCTACGGCACCCTAGCTCCCGGGCACAGCAACCTGTTCGAGGCGCCAAGGGTGGCCCACCACCTCCTGCTCGCCCACGCCACAGCGGTCGAAGCCTTCAGAGCCCACGGCCCAGGAAAAATCGGCATCGTGGTCAACATCGAGCCGAAGCACCCGGCCTCCGACTCCCCCGAAGACCTCGCGGCCACCCAAAGAGCCGACGCCGCAATGAACCGCCACTATCTCGATCCTCTCTTCCTCGGCCGCTACCCGGAAGAACTGGCCGAAATCTACGGCCAAGCCTGGCCCGACTTTCCCGAAGCCGACCTCGACCGAATCCCCATCCCCTTCGACTGGCTCGGCCTCAACTACTACACAAGAGCCGTAGTCCAAGCCCACCCCGCCGCCTGGCCCACCGGAGCCCTCAAAGTCCACCAACCGCGATCCACCTACACCGAAACCCACTGGGAGGTCTACCCAAAAGGCCTGGAAGAAACCCTCCACTGGCTCGCCGACCGCTACGGCCCCATCCCCCTCTACGTCACAGAAAACGGCGCGGCCTTCTACGATCCCCCGACCGCGGAAGGGGGAAAGGTGGACGATCCTCTACGGGTCGAATACCTAAGGGAGCACCTGCGGGCGGTGGGGCGAGCGATCGAGGCAGGAGTGGACGTGCGCGGGTACTTCGCATGGTCGCTGTTCGACAACTTGGAGTGGAGCCTGGGCTACGCGAAAAGGTTCGGGATCGTGCACGTCGATTTCGCGACGTTGGAGCGGACGGTGAAGGCTAGTGGGCGGTTTTATGCGGGGGTGGCTGGGGCGGGTAGGGAGGAGTTGTAGGGGGCGCAGAGTTCGCCCCTCGAAGGCCACAACCTCGACTCAGTGTTTCGGCGTCCGCCTTGTCCGCGATATTAAAAGGCGTGCCATGTGCGGGCGCCAAAAGGGGGCGACCAATTTCGTAATCTATCCGCCGGAGTCTGCGAAGCGGCTCGATTCAGATGGACCGCCTGTAGGAGTGGCGTCGTCAATTTCAAGCTCAACATACTCTCGTTCGGCAACAAGTCCAAAATGACTCCTCTTTCCCGACCCTGAATTCACCGAGTGTTTCGATCTAGAGCGATCTGTTTCATGTGGCACCTCCACTCCGACCGTAAGTTCCCAAACATACAGGGCAATGAGAAGGGATTTGGGCAATGAAAACGCCTAACGGTGTCCAAGGATCGTAACCCTGATGATACTTCGCCACACGAATATAGGGCTCAAGCTCATGGTACCAAACATGAATGGTCGCAAAAAACGAGCCGGCGAGGATATCGAGATCTGCCACGTCATTCAGGGCACTAACCGCAATAAATTCACAATAGTTTAAAATTTCTTCTATGTGGCGCTTTGTATCAAAGAGTTCTGGTGAACCCCTGTATGTGGACAAATAAAGATCACTTGCTTCTTCCTCGCTTAACGACACCTCGCTTCTTGGGCCGGCAGTGTCGAGAAGTCCGGGGAAAAATCTGTCAATGCCGACTCTGTGATCGCCGGTTTGCCTGTTCCACTCAGCGAGCATACCCACTGCATTCTGCTTGCGACGCCAGCTATACTCAGCAAATTGGTTCACAACGACCACGCAGAATCCGAGCGTAGTTACAACAAGTTGTGCCACAAGGATGATGTTGTGATTCGAAAAGATATCATCTCAAGGCCTCTACGCAGAGCTTGCCCCGTGGATGGTTAGTCGCCGGTTGGCATCTACCGTCACTCCCGCCCTGGTGGGATTTTCCCGCCGAATCTTCTGGCCGTGGTATCACGCTCACCCTCCGGCGCCTGCGCAACGTTCTTTTATTTAGATGGACGCGACCCGCCAATTCCCCGACGTTCTTGCTGACGCTCGGTTTCCGGACTATATCCGACACCTCCGCGGTTCTCGGCGGACCTCTTCGGGACAGAGGAACTCGTAGGGGAGCTTGGCCACAACGTCCAAGCAGTCGATGCGGGCCAAAGTGATCAGCGGCCCGGTATCGAGAATCAAACGCTCAGGCACTTTGGAGGAATCTCAACTCGGGTTCTGCATCTTCAGGGCGGAGGTTCGAGATCGAGATCCCGATCCGAGGCAAGGAGAGGAGAAAATCGACTCGGCCCTTACCGCACAGTTTGGCCGCCTGGCCCGAGCTGAGCCGGCCGAGTTCGTAAAGCTTGAGGTGGGTCGCGCCGATACGTCGGCGCTATGGAAAGCGGCGACGCGTCGCCGCACTCCAAAATCTCGACTTGGCCCATGTCGGTGGGCGCGTCAAACCCCCTTCTCGACCAGCAGTTTGTTCCATAACTCGGAACCCGCGGTGGGCAGGTCGGGCAGGTGAATTTCGACTTCTTGGACCCAAATCTCACTGGCGGATGCCAGCAGAAGCTGTTGAATATCCCAGGCGTCCTGAGGACCTCCGGCGTAAAGCTTGAGGAGGATCAGATCGGCGGCACGAACGACTCGATGTTCACCGAGAGGTTCTGCCCGCTCGAGAATTCTTCGCTGCCAGGTAAATTTCCCGACCACGACGTCCAGCGGGCTTTCTCCCTCCGCGCTGAATCTCACAACACCGGCCAAGGGGTCCGAGAGATCCCCCTTACGGATTCGAAAATCGACTCCGCGGCTTTTTAAGTCGGCCCAAAGCTCGGCGCTCAAGCACCTCGAATCGGTCGTCAGAAGATCGATATCGGCGGTCGCACGGTTCACGCCATAGGCGGCCAAGGCCATGGCACCGATCAGAGCGTTAGGGATTCCCGCGGCGTCCAGAGTTTCCGCGACCTGAGTGAGAAGGCTCATCCGATGATCTCGGACATGCACTTCGACGGCCGTCGGCCCGCCTGGCGGCGGCGCTGGAACTCCCGACGAGCCGTTTCCCGATCGACTCCGTTCGCCTGGGCATACACCGCGAGGCCACGTTCCCCCAGGCGGAGGACATGCTGCATGCGCTCCTCCCACGGTAGGTGCTTCTCCTGCTCGCGCAACTCGTCTCGCAGGTCGTCGGCGACGGATCGCATGGGCGAAGTATAGCCCTGCGCGAGGTTCTGCTTCTTAGGCGCCACTTCCGGCGGCTCGACACCTCCGTTGAATCTTCGCGGGATCGAAATCCGCCGGTATGCTGTGCTTACGGCTGGTCAGCAGCCCAAATCCGCTGGCCGGCACCTCGGCGGGCGAATCGAGGCGCGCCACTTCGGCCTCTTCGGGCTGTATTGGCTCTGCGGCTGGAAGCCGCGCTTTACCAAGATGAGCTTTGAGTGGCATTTGGGGAAATTACCACGGGCGGCGGCTCGGCTTGAGTACTTCTTCCCTTCTTCCGGCATCACGCGCCACCCAAGGTTGGGTTCGTGTACCATCGCTGTTATGCAAGCTTCCGACACCCTTCTCGAGGAAGCACTCAAGCTGCCGGAAGAAGAACGTGCGCGGGTCGCTCTTCGGCTGTCCGAGAGCCTCTCGGGCCTTCCGGATGTCCATGCCCATGAAGCCTGGGCCGGCGAGATCGCGCGGCGTATAGCGCGACTAAAGGATGGGACTGCTCGGACGGTAACCGCTGACGAGGCGCTTTCAAGGGCTCGCGCCCGCCTCGCCGCGCGACGTGCTTGACCTCCTTGATGCCGCCAGTTTCGAGCTCGCCGATGCGAGCGATTGGTACGACGGGCGGGCGGTAGGACTTGGAGATCGCTTTCTTGATGAAGCAGAGAGCGCCTTCTCCCTGATCGAGGAGAATCAAGAGCTGGGCAGTCTGTGGCTCCTGGAATGGATACCTCCCGGCGTTCGCCACTTCCCCCTTCAGACCTTCCCCTATTCGATCGTCTACGTCCTGGAACCTCGCCTCGTAGTGGTGGCTGTCGCCCACGCGAGCAAGGAGCCCAGGTATTGGATCGATCGGCTCGAGGAACTAGACCGCG
This sequence comes from Thermoanaerobaculia bacterium, assembly GCA_035995205.1. Lineage (GTDB taxonomy): Bacteria > Acidobacteriota > Thermoanaerobaculia > Multivoradales > UBA5704 > DASYKS01. Next base: position 83,127 of record DASYKS010000096.1, on the reverse strand, counting down.
TTTCCTGATTCAAGGCTAGAAGTTCCCGGTCGTCCAGACCTGGATCGCGGCTGGTTCAGAGGTGGGTCCCGTTGGTTCAGAGCTTGGTCCGAGTCGTCAGGACCTCGGTCCCGAAGGCTCAGACAGCCAGTGATCTCAACTCCAATTCGGCCTCTTCAGGGAAGAAGTCACGAGGCCCGTATCTCTCGGTGTTTGGAGCGCGGCGACACGTCGCCGCACTCCAAAATCTCCGCTCGGCGGAAGTAACGCCCCTCCCCCTGCCCAACCGGCGGCGGAGAGAGGGGCTCGGGGCTTCCGGGATAGGGTCCAGCGTACTTAAGCCGCTTCGGGGGAGACGTTCGTCACGGCCGGCGTTTCGCGCTTCTTCGTGCGCAGGGGCTGGCGACGAGGGCGGAAACCGAACTTGAGGAGGGTCTCGCTGCCGAATCCGTGCTTCCACTGGAGGCTCGCGCCGATCCTGCGACGGAGGCGGTCGCCTTGCGCCGCGAGATCTCTGCGGGTCGCCGTGGTTCCCTGCGCCTGGGAGCGCAGATCGTCTTGATGCGCCTCGAACTCCTGGCTCTGGAGGAGGATCTCCTTGAGCTGCGCGACGTCGGCCCTGAGATGCGGCAGGTCGGGCAAGTCGGGTTCGAGGTTGGTGACCAGGATGTTCCAACGACTGATGCGGGCTCCGAGGGTGTGACCGTTTCCAGCCATGATGCGGACTCCTTTTCGTCTTTCGACGTAAGTGTGGGATCAGCCCCACGCCGAAAGGGTACGGGACGAGGTTCCGAGAAAACGATAGGTCCGGCAAGATTCTTTTTCGGCAGGCTGGAAGGCGGGCCGAACCGGCCAGAACGGGGCAGGGAGCCGGTGCGTTCGGCGGCAGTTTCCAGTGGAAGCAGCCGCAGTTTGCAGTGGAAGCGATGACAGATTCCAGTGGAAGCGGCCGCAGAATGCAGTGGAAGCGACGATCGCTTGCAGTGGAAACGGCGCAGTTTCCAGTGGAAGCGGCGACAGAATGCAGTGGAATCAGCGACCGCTTGCACCGGAAACTGCGGCCGTTTCCACTGGATCCGGTCATCGCTTCCAGTGGAACCGAGCCCGATTCCACTAGATCGGGCGGTCCAATGCAGTAGGTTGTGCGGCTCGATCCAGCCTTTCTGGCTGCGCCCCGTCCGGCGTACGGGAACGTTCCGGGCTCACGAGAGTTGTAACCTGAGAAGGCGCTGCAGGTTCTTCGATCCCTCGAAGCCGCTTGAGCCTCGCGAGGAGCAAACGATGCGCTCATTCCGATTCGCACCGTGGATTCCGGTCCTCTGCGCTCTTGCCGCCGGTTGCGCGAGCCACCCGCCCCCGCTCGCGCTCAGCCATGCGTGGATCGTGGTACCGCCCGGCGCGAAGGAACGGACGCTCCTAGAGGACGCGGGCTTCCGCATCGCCCCGACGGTCAACCGGCATGACGGCCAGGGGACGGCGTCGATCACGGTCGAATTCCGGAACGGCTTCTTGGAGCTGATCTATCCGGAGCCGACGGTTCCGATTTCTCCGGGCCTGGAGGCGGGCGCCGAGAAGTTCCGGCTGAAATCCATCTGGCGCGAGACGGGCTACTCTCCGATCGGCATCGTGTTCGATCGCACGCCGGCGACTCCGGCGATCTTTCCCTTCGCGACCTGGAAAATCTCGGCCGACTGGATGGAGGCGGGTACCTTCATCGAGATCCTGACGCCGAAGGAGACGCCCAAGGCCGTCTCGCTCTCCATCTCGTCCCACGCCGAGAGCGCGGAGGCGACCTACGCCGCCGCCGGCCGGGACCCGGAAAAGAGAGCGATGTTCGAGCACCCCAACGGAGCGCGGCGCCTCACGGCGGTGCGGGTCGTGGCATCCTCCGCGGAAGGCCTCCCCCCGGCGGCCTCCTACCTTGGGGAGCATCGCCTGACGACGTTCGAGGTCGGCAGCCAATGGCTGCTCGACGTCACGTTGGACGACGGCAAGCAGGGGATCACCAAGGATCTCCGGCCCGGGCTTCCTCTGGTGGTTCACTACTGAAGCCGCGCGGCGAGGGGCGGGGGGCGTGATAGCGTATTCGCGTTCCCAGAAAGAAGGCCCCGGATGCCGGAGAACCGAATCTCTCCCCGCAGGCTGATCCAGCGCTTGCGCCCCGTCGCGTTTGGCGCAGCGCTGGTGCTCGCCGTCGCGGCGTACTCGACGACCGGCGCGGGACAGCAACCCGCGCAGCACTCGTACTCCGCTCGCGCGAGCGCCCCCTTGGCGGACATCTCCAAGGGACCCTATGTCGCGGATCCCGCCGTGATCGCTCTGCTCGACCGGCAGGACCCGGGCGGCGATTGCGGCAGGTCGGGTCCTCTCGTGTTCGGCTGCCTGATTCAGGCGCTGGCGGCGGCGAAGACGCACCAGCCGCCGGTCGGCGCGTTCGCCAATCCCTTCAATCTGAGGGTGGCCCAGGACATCCGCGAGACGATCGAACAGGATCTCCAAGGCTTCCAGGCCACCGGCGGGATCGTGCCCGCGCAGCAAATCCATCCGCAGTTCCTCACCAACTCCGGCTCGCGGATCGAGCTGGTGGGCCTCATCAACCGGATCGACCGGCAGTTCATCCACGACCTGATCCCCGGCGACGAGCCGCGCAATCGCTGTGGCGAGATCAGCCTGATCTACCGCTTTTCCTATTCCCTTCGGGGCGGCGCCGTGTCCTCGCGCCTGCCGGTGACCTTCAATGTTGTGCTGCCGGCCATCCCGCACGACCGGAAGAAGGGCGTCACCACCTGCCAGGGGACCGCGGCGCGGTGGCTGGCGGAATTGAACCGGCCGGCCGGGCGAACGCCGGAGCAGGTGGTCGCCGACCTCACCGATGCCAAGAAGGGGATCGTCGCGCTGATCGACGGGCGGGACATCGAGCGTATCGAGCTCAACATCCAGGCCTATCGGATCAGCGCGGGGAGCGACAGTACCGACCTCGGCAGCACAGCCCAATACATCATCCGCGTATTCCGGTGGCATCCCGCCCGGAAGATGTTCACGGCAAGCTATCTCACCGACCAGATCGACCGCGCCCGGCTGCTCGGCAATCCTTTGGGGGACGCGAACTCCTGCGATCCCGGGGTCAACCGGCCGATGTCGCGCGACAAGTTTCTGGCCTTTCTCCTGTCGCCCGTGGTGCTCTCCGACGTCGACAACGGCACGCTCAACATTCCGCAGGAATTCCTCGCCTGCCGGGCGACCTCCTCGTCGCCCGGCGGCGCCGCGCGCTCGGGCAACGCGCTCTATTGGGACGCCCTCGACCCGGCCGAGCAACTGGTGACCGACGACCGGATTCGGACGGCGCTCGCGCGGGCGACGAGCGCCACGCGGCAGTTCAGCTTCGTGCGCTCGCCCGAGGACGTCCGCCTTCGCCTCAACGAGCTGAGCTGTAGCGGCTGCCACCAGGCGCGCGCGATCGCCGGCTTTCATTTCCCGGGTGCCGACCGTGCGGAGACGCCGGTTTCCAACGCCGTATTCCTGCCGGGATCTCCCCATTTTTATGGGGACCAGGTCCGGCGCATCGCCATTCTCGAGAGGCTCGCCGCCGGGCACTATTTGAGCCGCTACCAGCTGGCCCAGAGCTATGCCTCGCGCCCCCTGAACAAGTTCAAGCCCCGGATGAGCGACACGCAACTGATCGGCGGTTGGGGCGGCGCTTGCCTGCTGCCCGAGCAACGGGCGACCAGCCGGCGCCAATGGGATTGCCGGGCCGGGCTCGTCTGCAAGGCGCTGTTCGATTCGCTCAACGCGCCGGGCATGGGCACGTGCGTTCCGGAAGGACACCAGGAGATCGGCGACGCGCTGCAAGTGGGGCGCGTCACCTCCACCCGATACGGCTTTGAAACCTATCTGCGGACCACGCCGGCGCCGGTCGGCGACTGGAGCGACCGCCTGACTCGGAACACTCTGATCCCGACGGATCTCCTGCCGGCCGATGCCCCGGCCGACAACAGCTTCTACGGCGCGCACCAGGAGTTTTATCAAGGCGACCCGACCGGCGGCACCGGCACGCCCGCCGAGCAGGCCCGGATCAAACGCGACGCTTTGACCGGCGGATTCCCCAGCGGCATGCTCCGCCTCTCCGAATGCCGGGGCCTGCCGCCGGAGTCGACCTGCGGCCTGGTGGCGTCGAGCGGGTTCAACAGCTGTCTCGAAGAAGTGACGGCGGGAACCAAGACGCTGGGCCAGTGCTTCGAGCAGCGGACGTCCTACGCCGGAATGCGGGCCTGCGACGTAGAAAACCCCTGCCGCGACGACTACATCTGCCTGCGGCCGATGGGCTATACCCTCGCCAACGGGCACCAGAGCTTCGAAGCGAGGCTGGCCGCGGTCGCGGGGATCTATACCGCCGAGGACTTCGGTCAGAAGGAACCGGATCCGGCCTGGCTCTCGCGCAACGGCGGCGCCGGCGATCAACGCGGCATCTGCATTCCGCCCTATTTCGTCTTCCAGTTCCGCTCGGACGGCCACCCGGCTCCGATGACCCAGACGATGGGGGCATCGCTTACGCCATGAGTCCGCGTGGTACGATGTAGAACTCAGACTAATTCTCAGGGCTCCGGCATCATTGGGGCGACTTTTGTAAGGTTCAATCTGTCATAGGACCCATTTCTTTATGACGAATCTCATGCCCCTCCACGCGATTCGAGATACAAGGCATCTGATGAGTTGGGACCCCCGCGCATGAAGACCATCCGGATATTTATCGGCAGCCCCGGCGATGTGCACGAGGAGCGCGAAAAAGCGCGCAGGGTCGTCAACACCCTGCAGCGCGAGTTCGAGGACAGAATGCTCCTCGAGCTGGTCACCTGGGAGGACATGGCTCTTTCCGCGGCCGACTCGTTCCAAATCGGAATCGAAGAAAAGCTCCGGACCCAATTCCCGATCGACATCGCGATCTTCGTTTTCTGGTGGCGGCTGGGCAGCCCCCTGAGCGAAGTCATTCTCCGGCACGACGGCACGCCGTACCGGAGCGGGACTGAGCGCGAATTCGATTTCATGCTCGAACGCGTGAAGGAAAACCGGCGCAATCAGCACGAAGGGCCCGACATCCTCGTCTACTTTCGGCAGGACGACAAGGGATTCACCGACGAGTTCTCGCGCGGCGGGCAGGAAAAGTGGGAGGAAATGGTCCAGCAGAAGAAGCTGCTGGCCTGGTTTTACCAGAAGAATTTCCAGGATGACCAGGGCCGCAATACCCGCTCGCATTACCGATTCGAGCAGCCTGTGGAGTTTGCCGAGCAGCTGTACATGCACCTGCGCGCCTTGCTCGACCAGCTCGACCTTGAGGAAAGCTCGGTCGTCTGGCAGGAGGCGCCCTACCGGGGGCTCGCGGTGTTCGACGTCCACCACGCCCCGATCTTCCGCGGGCGAGAGCAGGAGATCTACGACGTGCAACACCAGCTGCGCGCTCGCGCCGCCGAGGGGTGCGCCTTCGTCTGCGTCGTAGGCGCCAGCGGCTCGGGCAAATCGTCGCTCGCCCGAGCCGGCCTCGCCGCCAAGCTCATGTATCGCTCCTTCGACGAAAAGGTGAAGGAGTGGCGTTGCGCCCTGCTCTACCCCGGCGGCAAGGAAAACCTTTTCGCCGCCCTCGTCGACTGCCTCGTCTCCGCGCCCGAGACGGAGGACGAGGCCTCCCGCCTACCCGATCCGCTGCCGGCGCTCGGGGTGGAGTCGCGGCGGCAAAAACTCCAGCGGTACCTGGAGGAGGGCAACGCCGGAGCGGCCGGCGAGTTGCTGGAACGGGTGTTCGAGGCGGAGGAAGCGAACGTAAAAGGAAAGATCTCGGTGCTGTTGGTGCTCGATCAGATGGAAGAGCTCTGGTCGGACAAGAAAATATCCCCGGAGCCATTCCTACAGGCGGTGGAGATCCTGGCGCACCTTCCCGGCTTCGCGGTGGTCGCCACCTTGCGCAGCGATTTCTATCCCCACGCCCAGGAGAGCCCGGCGTTCCTGCGCCTGAAGGGAGACCGAGGACATTTCGATCTCACCCGGCCCGGCGAGACCGCGTTGCGCGAGATCATCGCGAAGCCTGCCCGCACGGCGGGCCTGACGTTCGAGCGCGGTCCCGGCGGCTCGCTCAGCGAGCGCATCCTGAAGGATGCGTTGCACGATCCCGGCGCACTACCGCTCCTGCAATATGCCCTCGGCGAGCTGTACCGGCGCTGCTTGGAAAAGGCGCTCCACGAAGACACGCAAGAAACCGGCGCATCCCTTCAAAGATCGTCTCGGCACCTGGTTCTCACGAACGCCGCGTACGACGAGATCGGCGGCGTCGAAGGAGCCATCACGCGGCGCGCCACCGAGGTTTTCGCCGGTCTGTCGGCGGAAACCCAGGCGGCCCTGCCTGAGCTGTTGCCGCTGCTGGTTTCCGTCGAGCCGGGGACCGGAGACGAGTTCCTTTCGGTGCGCCTCCGTTCCCGCCTGGACGACCTGACGGGCGCCGATCCGAACAGCCCGCGGGCGCAGCTTACCGAGGCGCTGGTGACCGCGCGGTTCCTGACCACCGATCACGACAAGGGAATTGCTACCGTCACCCTCACGCACGAAGCGTTGCTGAAGCGCTGGCCGGTCATCTCCGAGTGGATTCAGCACAACCGCGAATGTTTGCGCATTCGCAGCCAGGTCGCCCAAGCGCACGCTCACTGGAAGGAAAAGGATTGCGATCCGAGCCTGCTCCTGCCGCGGGGGCTCGCCCTCAAGGAAGGGCGCCGCCTCCTGGAGGAGGCGTCCCACCTGCTGAAGGCGGAAGAGTACGAGGCGCTCGCGGATTTCATCCGGCGTTCGATCGGGGCCGATTTCGAGCGCGAGCTGGCGAGCGGAACGGCGCCGGAGAGGCTCTCGCGGGACCTGGAGAAGCATCATCCCGAGATCTGGGACGAGACCCTGCGGCAAGCCCTGGCGGCGGAGTCGCAGGAGTTGCGGCGCAACGCGGCCCGCCTGCTGCGCGGCCCGCACGCGGTCGATTTCCAGGAGCCGCTGATCCAGCTCCTGATGAAGGACGCCCGCGACGAGGTCAAGCTCGCCGCGGCGCAGGCCCTGGTCTCGGTCGAGGCGGACGCCCCGTTCGATCGCATCCTCCAGGAGCGCACCGCGCCGGGCGCGGCCCGCCTGCCGAAGGATGCGCGCGTGGCCCTGGCCCGCCTCGTCTCGGTGTCCGACATGGAGGAAAAGCGGCCGCGCTTCGCCGACTGGTTCGCCCGCCTGCCGCGCCGGGAGGCCGCGCCGGTGCAGCGCTTCAGCCACCTCCTGCGGCTGCGGAGCTCGATGCCGGTATTTCTTTTCGTCCTGATCCCCGCCATCCTGTTCGCGATGGCCGGGGCCGCCGGGATCAAGTGGCTGCCCAGCATCTTCAACTACTCGGCCGTGCAGGACGGCGCGAGCGCGTTTCGCGGCATCTTCGCGGCAACGCCCGCCGGCTTCCTGATCGGCGGCGGCACGGTGCTCGGCCTTACCTTCTACCGCATGGTGATCGGCCGGGAATACGGCCGGATCTCGACGTTTCGCCCCTTTCCCGCGCTGCTGTACGGCGGCATTTTCGCTTTCGTCATGGGCGTCTTCTGCGTGGTCATGATCGCTCTGGTCTTTTCCCCCATCGCGCTCCGGCAGATCGGGTGGACGGATTCGACCGATAGGCTGCCCATGGGCCTGCTGTTCGAAGGCCTTTTCTGGACCAACCGCTGCGGTTACGTCTTTCCCGTCACCTGTGTGGGCCTCGGCGTGGCCATGGCGATGATGACCAACAGCCTGCGCGCCTCCACCGTCTGGCCCGATTTCCTGGACCGGCAGACTGCGGTCACCAGTCCGCAGCAGGCGATCCAGGTCACCCGCGGGATCGTCAAGATTTCTCTCCCCTACGCGTGGCCGATCCTCGTCATGACCTTGCTGTTTGGGATGCTCGGGCTCGCCGTCCTGCAGGGGACCGATTCCAAGGCCTGGCGCCTGACTTACGATTCCCCCGGCGAGGTCTTCTTGGGCGGCTTGGACCGCGGCGGAAACGAAACTCGGCTCAATCGAGGCAAAGCGCGAGAGGAGGAACAGACGAGGCAAAGAGCATGGAAGGCCAGCCTCGAAGGCCGCGCGCTCGGCGTCTTCGGCGACGTGCTGTCGAAAGTCGTCGGCGGCTACTTCGCCATCGTGGGGATGGGACTCGGCATCGTCATGCTGCGGCACGGGGTGAAAGTCGATCCCCAGAGGAGCCAACGATGAGCAGCGAATCCGACGCGCGCGCGATTTTCACCTCCCAACCCAGCCCGCGGGGCGTTTACGGCACGGACCCCGACCGGGTGATCGAGGCCGTCCGTCACCGGGCTCTGAAGCAGCTCACCTGCCGCGACGCGGCCGACGGCCGGCGCCTGGGTCTGGTGATCGAAGGTGGCGGAATGCGCGGTTCCACCACCGCCGGGGGCGCGCTCGCCCTGGCCCACCTCGGGCTGTCCGGGCTGTTCGACGACGTATATGCCACCTCCGCCGGCGTGATGAACGCCGCGTATTACCTGGCCCGGCAGGAAGACATCGGCATCTCCATCTATTTCGACGACCTGGCGACCCGCGCCTTCTACAACCCCTTGCGCTGCTGGAAGGTGCTCGACGTCGACTACGTGATGGAAGACGTCGTGAAGGGGCGCAAGCGCCTGGACCTCGACCGCCTTCACCAATCCCCCTCGCGTTTTCACGTCGCCATGCTCGACCGCTCGACCGGCGAAGGCGTCCTCGTCGACACGAGGCTCGCTAAAGAGTCCGTCTACACCGTGCTGCACGCCGCCCTCTCGGTGCCCGTCCTCTACAACCGCCCGGTGAGGGTCGCGGGGCGCCCCTGCATGGACGGCGGGCTCGCGATCCCCTTTCCCCTCCGGCATGCGATCGCCGACGGCTGTACCGACATCCTGGTCCTCATGTCTCACCCCGCCGACTATGTGCAGCCTGACTACGCGCTCTGGCAGGACGTCCTCTTCCGCACGATGTGCGCGCGCGGCAGCGCGGGCACCTGGCGCACCTACCGGGATTACGTGAAGGTCTCCGCCCAGTATCGCGATCTAGCCACCGGCCGAATCCCGGCGCCGGCCGGAGTCAACATCGCCACGGTGTGCAGCGAGCCGCCCTTCGTGGCCTCCCTGACCATGGATCGCGCGGCGCTGATCTCGGCCTCGGCCGCTTTCGGCCGGCGCACGCTCGCGGTCCTCGGCGCCACCTGGGCCGACTGGAACCTCGGCCCGGCCGGCGCGGCCCGCCTGGTCGCCTGAGACACTCGCTACCCCTGATCTCGCGATTGCGGCGATGGTGCGCGAACGCCGTTCTGACCCCTTGCTGATTGACGGTCGGCCCGGCTTTGCCTAGGCTCCCTTCGCCGTGGCCTCTCGACCGCTTCTCTTCGCCTGTCTTTGGCTTTCCGCGCTGCCGGCGCTCGGGCAGGGCGTGCGGTTCGTTCAACCCTTGGCGGGTACCACGCTCGCGGTGGGCGACGAGGTGGTCGTCCGGTGGTCGGGCGCTCCGGCGGATGCCGAGGAGATGGAGCTGCTTCTGTCGGTCGACGGCCGGCGCTTCGCGATCCGCTTGACGGAAGAGATGGAAGGGGATGCGACGACCTATCTTTGGCGCGTTCCCCGCCTTCCGACGGGCGCCGCGCGGCTTGCCCTGCGGGCGAATCTGGACGGGCGCGAGGTAGAGGTCGGCGAGAGCGCTCCGTTTGCGATCGCGGCCAGCCCGCCGAGCACCGAGGCCGACGGTCCGACCGGCTCGATCCGCTTCCTCCGCGGCGAGCTCTGGTGGCTGGAGAGCACAATCGCGGGAAGCGAAGACGATCGCATTGCGCTCGCGGGGCTCGATCCGTTGCCGCCCGAGCCGCGCTTCCTGCCGGCGGCGGGCGAGTCGATGCTCGCCGATCTGCGTTCCCCCGAAGGCGCGCCGCGGCCGGCGGCGTGCTTGACGTCTTTCCCGGTTCTTCACTCGGCCTCCGGCCGCCGTGCCTCGACGCGCCCCTCGGCGCGCACTCCTCTCCTCTCCCCGCTGCGCATTTGACGGCGTCCGCCGGACCCCGACGGATCTGAAGCGCGACCTCGGAATTCTGGGGTCGCAGAGCTTTTTCTTTCGGCGGTCAAACCGCCGGGGCGCGCTCCTCTGCGGATCGAAACGATTCGAACGTGCGCCCGGACGGCGCCGCAGCTCTTATGAGGACACCAACATGCGACCCCCCCGCTCGACCGGCTCGCTGCGCTTCCCGCGCTTCGCGCTCGCCGTGCTGCTTCTTCTCCCCTTCCTCCTTTCCCTACCGCTCGCGGCGCAGGCCCCGGGCATCGGCGCGCTGCGCGGCCGGGTGGTCGATGCTTCGGGCGCGCCGATTTCGGCCGCCTTGATCACGGTTTGGAACGCGGATACCGGCTTTACCCGCACGATTTCGACCGACGCCGAGGGCACCTATGCCTTCTCCGGTCTGCCGCTCACCGGCCATTACGACATCTCCTTTTCCCACGAAGGGCTCGCCGCCGAGAAGCGCTCCGGCCTGGAGCTGCGCGCGGGAGGGACCGCCACGGCCGACGCGGTGCTCCAGCCGCTCGCGGTGGAGGACGCGATCACCGTCTACGGCACGGCGGAAGGGGTGCATGCCGACTCGCCCCAGATCGGCACGCGGATGGACGCCGAGCGGATTTCGGAGACCCCGATCCTCGGCGGCAAGGTGACCTCGCTGCCGTTGCTCTCCTCGGCGGTCCGCTCCGCCCGCGGCACGGGCGACCTGTTCTTGAACAACACGCTGTTCGTGATCGAAGGGGGCGGCCGGCGCCAGGCGACCTTCGTGATCGACGGCAGCGGGGCGGACGACTCGTGGGGCCGGCAGACGATCTTCACTAACGTGCCGCTGGCCGCGATCCAGGAGTTCTCGGTCCTGACCAACGCCTTCTCGGCCGAATACGGCCGGACGACCGGCGGTGCGATCAACCTGGTCACCCGCGCCGGCACCCATGACCTGCGCGGCGACTTCGACCTCACCGCGCGGCCGGGCGGCCTGCAAAGCAAGACTCCGGTCACCCAACAGGACGCCGAGGACGAGCTTTGGCAGGGGAGCGTCTTCGTGGGAGGGCAGCTGATCCCCGACCGGGCCTATTTCTCGCTCGGCGGCGAGTACAACCGGCAGGACCGCGACTCGGTGATCACCTCGGCGCTGGCGCCCGGCGTGTTCACGGGCGAGTACCGCCAGACCCTGCTGTTCGGCCGGATCGACGCGGACCTTTCGCCCGCCCATCACCTGGTGGGGCGCGCGAACCTCGACCGTTTCACCGACACCAACCCGGCCGACGCGGTCGGCGGCATCGCCCTCGCGAGCGCGGCGCGCACCTTCAAGCGCGCGGCCGAGGCGGCGCAGCTGGCGGAGAGCTGGGTGGTCAACAGCTCGACCTCGAACGACGCGCGCCTGGTCTGGCAGAACGGCGACCCGATCACCCAGTTCGAACCGGCGAACACGTCGATCCAGTTCGTCCGGCCGGGCGTTTCGACCGAAGGGGAATCGCGCGTCGCGCGGCTGACCAACCGGCAGACGCAGCTCGCCGACACGGTCGCGGTCGTCGCGGGCGATCATCTGATCAAGGCGGGGGGAGACTACGTGCGCTCCCGCTCGGGCGGCAACGGCCAGGAGTTCGGCTCGCCGTTCACGCTCGGCCAGTTCACCTTCAAGACCGGGATCTCGCCGTCGATCCCGACTTCGGCCCTCACTCTGGCGGACGTGGCGCGCTTCACCCAAGGGTTCGGCAACGTCGACTACAAGGTGACCGAGTCGCTCTGGTCGCTGTTCGTCCAGGACGATTACCGCCTTCGCCCCGACCTGGTGCTGAACCTCGGCCTACGCTACGACCGGCAGAGCCTGACCGACGCGACCGACAACGTCTCGCCGCGCCTCGGTTTCGCCTGGACTCCGGGCAAGTCGGCGAAAACGACCTACCGCGGCGGCTATGGCATCTACTACTCGGAGATCCGCGCCAACATCGTCGCCACCTGGGAGCTGGGCGGTCCGCAAGGCTTCTTCAACTTCGGCGCCGCACCGGGCCAGCTCGGTTTCCCGACCTCGCTCAACCCCCTGCCGGCCTTCCCGCCGGGCGCCGTGCTGCCGCCGCGCGACGTCACGATCCGTCCCGGCCGCGCTTCCTTCTACAACCAGTTCTTCGACGTCTCGCGCCTCTCGGGCTATCCCGACGAGCTGAAGAACCCGAAGACCGAGCAGGCGACCCTTGGGCTGGAGCGCGATCTCGGAGCCGGCTGGTACGCGAGCGCCGACGTGGTTCACGCGGTCACCACCGACATCGATCGAAACATCGACCTGAACGCCCCCTCGGCGTTCATCCGCACCGCTCCGGGCCAGACCCGCTCGGCGGCCGCGGCCGATCTCACCCGGCCGATCGTGCCGGTGGCCAACGGCTACCGGCGCATCCTCGTCACCGTCAATCAAGGGGAGAGCCGCTACGACGCGTTGCAGCTCGACCTGCGCCACGAGTGGTCGGGCCGCGGCTCGCTCCGCCTGTCCTACACCTGGTCGCACACCCGCAACAATTTCGAGGCCGACGCGCCGGGCGGCGACCCGAGCGACGCCCGCCTGCTCGGCTCCGAATTCGGCGACAGCCTGCTCGACCAGCGGCACCGCGCCGTGCTCTCGGGCGCGGCCCACCTGCCGTTCGGCTTCGTCGCGGGGGGAGTCGCCACCTACGCGACCGGCCGGCCGTACAACGCGACGACCGGAGCGGACAACAACGGCGACGGCTCGACCGCCGACCGGCCGGTGATCGACGGTCACGTGGTCGGCCGAAACGCCTTCCGAGGCGATTCCCTCTACGACCTGACCCTGTTCGTCGAGCGCGGCTTCCGGATTTCGGGCGCGACGACCTTGACGCTTCGGGCCGAGGTGTTCAACGTCACCGACCACGAGAACGTGGTGGGACGAAACGCCGTCTACGGCAACGCCACGAATGGCGTGCCGCTCGCGACGTTCGGCCAGTCGCTCGGCGGGATCGCGAACGTCGATCCGGGGCGGCAGTTCCAGCTCGGCGCGCGGTTGCGGTTCTAGTGCCATGAACGCGGCGTCCACTCCGCCGGCATCGGTCGCTTCGGCGGCCGACTTGCTCGCCGTCGCCGGGCTCGGCAAGAGCTACGGCCGGCGGCGCGTGCTGGACGGGGTGAGCTTTTCGGTCCGGCCGGGCGAGGTGCTCGGCCTGGTCGGGCCGAATGGGGCGGGCAAGACCACCCTGTTCGGCTGCCTGGCCGGCCTCCTTCCCGCGGATGCCGGCCGGGTGGCCGACGGGTCGGGTCGGACGCTGCCACCAGCCGGACGCCGCGATCTCCTGTTCTACCTTCCGGACGGCATTTTGCCGTGGCCGGAGCAGTGTGTAAATCGAATACTTGCCCGTTGGCGCGATCTCTGGGGGGGTCCGGACTCGCGCCAACAGGCTTCCAGGGCGCTTCTCGAACGGCTCGGATTGGTACAGCTCCGAAGCTCGCCGGTGGGCGCTCTTTCCAAGGGCGAGCGTAAGCGATTTCTGCTTGCGCTCGCCCTCTTTTCTCCCCGGCCTTTGTTGTTGCTCGACGAGCCGTTCGACGGCCTCGACCTGCGGCAGACGCGCGACGTGGCGGCGCTTTTGGCGGAGGTGGCGGCCGAAGGGCGCACCCTCTTTCTTTCGATCCACCAGTTGGTGGACGCGGGGCGGGTCTGCGATCGCTTCGTGATGCTTGCCGACGGCAAAGTGGCGGGAGCGGGAACGCTCGATGCGCTGCGCGAGCGGGCCGGCTGCACCGAGGGCTCGCTCGAAGAGGTTTTTCTTGCCCTCACGTAGTCCCTCGTCCGGGATCGGTGCGCTGTTCCGTCTCGACCTCGGCGAGCTGGTCGCCGCCCGTTCCTTCTGGCTGCTCCTCGCGATGATCGGCCCGCTGGTCGGCCAGGCTTTCCTCACCGCGGTGGCGTCCTACGGCGAAGCGAGCGGCGCGGGAGGCGGACCGGCCGCGCTCGCCCAAGGCCTCTCGCCGCTCGACGGAATCGTCGTGCCGACGTTCGGCGCCTACGACCTTGCGGTCACGTTTCTCCTGCCGTTCGTCGCGATCCGCCTGCTCGCCGCGGAGCGCGAAACCGGTGCCGCCCTTCTGCTCGCCCAAAGCCGCCTCGGCCTGCGGGCTCGATTGACGGTCAAGCTCGCCGTGCTCGGGCTCGGAGGGCTCGCCGCCGCGATTCCCGGGCTTGCCGCGCTCGCGCTCTGGCGCTCCTACGGCGGGCACCTCGCGGCACCGGAGACCGCCAACGTCCTCCTCGGCCACTTGCTCCACGCGCTGCTCGCGACCAGCCTCGCGTTCGCCGCCGCCGCGGTTTGCCGGGGGAGCGCAAGCGCGGCGATCGCGACGCTCGGTCTCACGGTGGGAGGCTGGGCGCTCGATTTCGTCGCCGCCGGACGCTCCGGCTGGATCGCCGAGGCCGCCCGCTTCACCCCCGCCGCGGCCCTCCGCCGCTTCGAGCACGGGGAGCTGCCGCTCGCGCTGCTCGCGGCTTTGGCCTTAGCGACCCTCGGCGCGCTCGCGTTCGCCGCCTTCGAGCTCGACCTCTACGCGAAACCCGCGGCCCGCCACGCCCGAGCGGCCTTAGGCGCAGTCCTCGCCATCGTTGGGATCGCGGGCGTCTCGACCCTGCGCTCCGGCTGGGATCTCGCCGAGGATCGGCGCAACTCGTTTCCCCGCGCCGACGAAGCGGCCCTCGCGCGGATTGCGCAACCGGTACAGGTCAGAGCGAACCTCGCGGCGGAAGATCCGCGCCTCACCGACCTCGACCGCAACGTTCTCGCGAAGCTCCGCCGCGTGCTCCCCGATTTTTCGGTCTCGCTCGCCGCGGAAGGCCGCTCCGGCCTGTTCGACGAACCCGACTACGGCGAGGTTTGGTACCAGGTGGGCGGGAAACGCGCGATGCTCCGCTCGACGATCGAGCCGGTCGTCCTCGCCCAGATCTACGAGCTGGCGGGAGTCGCGCCGCCCCCTGCCGGCACCGATGCCCCATACTCGGGCTATCCGCTCGCCGCCACCCCGCGCGGCGCGGCCCCGCTCTTCTACCTCGCCTGGCCTCTGGTCGCGGGCCTCGCGTTTTTCACCCGCGACCGCTGGAGATCGCAATGAACCGACTCGCTCTGATCGCGCTGCCCGCGCTCTTCGCCTTCACGCTCCCCGCTCTCGGCGCTCCTCCCGCCAAACCGGCCCCCAAGCCCAAAGCCGCGCCGAAGGCGGAGAACAAGCCGATCCGAATCGACCTCTCGAAAGAAAAAGAGGGGGCCGAACCGGACCGTTTCCTCTCGATCGTCGGCGACTGGTCGATCGCCAAAGAGGAAGGAAAACCGGTCCTCCTGGTGGACGGCCGCACCTGGAAGAACGGTCAGCCGGCCGGAGGTCTCGCCGACAAGGCGCGCGCGATCTACGGATCGCGCCACGAGGAGTTCATCGACAACGTGAAGGCTTTCGCCTACTTCCCCTACGCCGTGGCGAAAGACGTCCCCGACTTTCACGACGGCACGATCGAGATCCGCTTCCGCCTGCTCGGCGGAGCGCTCGACCAATGCGCGGGCATCCTGTTCAACCTCAAACCGAACGGCGACTACCTCGCGGTGCGGGTGAACGCGAAAGAAGACAACTTGGTGCTCTGGAAGTTCGAAAAAGGCAAGCGGAGCTTCGTCCAGAAAGGCGTTCATGACGCGCCGATCCCGTTCAAGCAGTGGCACACGATGAAGATCGCCCTCCACGGCACCCAACTCGAAGCCTGGTACAACGGCGAGCGTCTGCTCGAACGAACCCTCGAAGCTCCGGTATCGGGCAAAATCGGCGTCTGGTCGAAGACCGACAGCGTCTCGGAGTTCACCGATTACGTGGTCACGCCGGAGGCGGCTTCGGTGGAGGCGGTAACACCCGTGCCGACAAAGAGTCCGGGGGCGCCGTAGCGCCAACCGCGGGGCTCCCTTCTACAGCAAGGCGTGGCGCCGGTAGAACCACGTTTTGACGGCTTGCACCAAGAGGAGGTACGTGAACGCGAGTCCGGCGATCGCGGCCAACAAGGCGGCGGGTAGAGGAACGAAGCCCAGGAGGGTGCCGAGCCGGGTGTAGGGGAGCCCCACGGCGATCGTCACGACGGCCAGAACGCTGAGGAGCAGAGGACGGGCGGGGCGGCTCTTGAACGGGTTGCCCGCCGTCCGGATCACGAACACCACCAGCGTCTGCGTCGCCAGGGATTCCACGAACCATCCGGTGTGAAACAACCGCGGCTCGGCGTAGGCATGGAACCCCCAGAACAAGATTCCGAAGGTCAGGAAATCGTAGATCGAGCTGAGCGGGCCGATGATCGTCATGAAGCGGAGGATGAATCCGATCTGCCATCGCTTGGGCCGACGCAGCAGCGCGGCATCGACGTTGTCGCCGGGTATGCTGATCTGCGAGCTGTCATAAAGGAAATTGTTCAACAGGATCTGAGTCGGCAGCATCGGCAGGAAAGGGAGGAAGAGCGTCGCCGCCGCCATGCTGAACATGTTGCCGAAGTTGGAGCTGGTCCCCATGACGATGTACTTCATGATGTTGGCAAAGCAACGGCGCCCTTCGACGACCCCGTCGTTCAAAACCCCGAGGTCTTTCTCCAGCAGAATGATCTTCGCCGCGTCCTTGGCCACCTCGACCCCGTTGACCACCGAAATTCCGACGTCCGCGGTGTGGAGCGAGGGAGCGTCGTTGATGCCGTCGCCCAGATACCCGACCACGTGCCCACGGCCTTTGAGCGCGAGGATGACCCGGTTCTTCTGCTCCGGCGAGACGCGCGCGAAGATGGCGCCATGCTCCGCCGCGAACGCCAGGGCACCATCGTCCATGCCGTCGACCTCGGTGCCGACGACGATTCGGTCGGTCGGCAATCCCACGTCGTGCGCGATTTTCTGCGTGACGTACCGATTGTCGCCGGTCATGATCACCACCGAGACGCCGTTCTGCTTGAGCGCCTCGAGCACGGCGCGGATCCCCTCCTTGGGTGGATCGAGAAAGGCCGCGAAACCGACCAGCGTCATCTCGCGCTCAGCCGCGGTCGTATAGGCGTCTTCCAGCCCCAGGTCCCGGACGGCGACCCCGAGCGTTCGGTACCCGTCGGTGCTCAGTTTCCGGAAGGTTGCCTCCGCCTCGGACCGCCGGACTTCGTCCAACGGCTGGACGACGTCATCGACCCTCACGCTGCTGCAAACGGCGAGCACGCCCTCGACTTCGCCTTTGGTGATCAGCAGGTTCGCCCCTTCATGCTTCACCACCACCGAAAGGCGCTTGCGGGTGAAGTCGAACGGAATCTCCTCCACCTTCTCGTATTCCGCGATCGACGGCGGTTCGTGCTTGAGGATCGCGGCGTCCAACGGGCTCTTGATGCCCGCCTCGAAGCAGCTGTTCAGGTAGATCAGGCGGAGCACGTTCTCGTCGTCCGCGCCGTGGATGTCGACGTGGCGATCGAGCACGATCTCGCCTTCGGTCAAGGTTCCCGTCTTGTCGCTACAAAGGATCTCGATGCTGCCGAAGTCCTCGATCGCCGCCAGTTGCTTGACCAAAACCTTTTTCTTGGTCATTCGCCGCGCCCCCTGGGCGAGCGTGACCGTGATGATCATCGGCATCATCTCCGGCGTCATCCCAACGGCGAGTGCCACGGAGAAGAGGAATGACTGCAGCAACGGCCGATGAAGCACGATGTTCGCCAGCAGGACAAACAGCACGAGCAGCAGAATCACCCGCGTGATCATCAGTCCGAAATGGCGGATACCGCGACCGAATTCGGTCTCCGGGGGCGTTGCCGCCAGGCGCTCGGCGATGGCGCCGAAGGCGGTGAGCTTGCCCGTACGAGCGATGACCGCAGTGGCGATTCCGGTCTGGACGGCGGTACCCAAGAAAACACAGTTGACCGCATCGCCGATCGAGTGCTTCCCCGCCGCAAGATCGTCCGCACATTTCACCGCGGGCAGCGACTCTCCCGTGAGCGCCGACTCGCGAACGTGCAGATCCTTGGCTTCCAACAGGCGGCAGTCGGCCGGTACCAGATCTCCCGCGTTCAACCGGACGACATCGCCGGGGACCAACTCCGCGACCGGCAGCTCGACCTCCAGACCGTCGCGCAGAACGGCGGCCGTCGTGGCGACCTGTTTGCGAATCTCCTCGACGGCATGCCGGGCCTGAAACTCCATGAAGAAGTTCAGCAGCACGCTCAAGAGGACCATCGCGAGGATGATCAACCCACCAATCCGGTCCCCCAAGGTGAGGGACACCACGCTCGCGACCACCAGGATGAGCACGAGCGGGTTGGCGAAGAAGCGGACGAAGTTCCAGAGCGCCGCAAAGCGCCGATCTCGGACCAGGCTGTTCGGGCCGTGAAGGCGAAGTCGCCGCTTGGCTTCTTCAGACGTCAAGCCCGCCGAAGTCGCCTGCAACCTTCGGAGCAGCTCCGTTTGCGCCCGTTCCCAAAAATCTACCGGGGGTGCAATAGATCCCATCGGCCCAACCCTCCGTTACCCGCCGAGCATCATGGCTCCTCCTTCCCCGAACTTCAACGGCCGGCTTGGTTGGGTCATGCCCGCTTTCATCGGGCAATCCATTGCGTCCTTCATCTCGCTGTTTTCCATGTCCCGTATGTGCGCCGTCATCGCGTCGTCCATCGCCCCCTTTTACGGCCACAGATGGTTCTCGGCAAACAAGAACCGCCGCCCCGACAGCCGGCGGTTCCCTTCGTTTCCTCGTGGACGTCGGCGCTTTAAGGCAGGAGATCCAGGGTCGCCACCGTCAGCACATCCCCCTTCACTTCACCGGTCACGTCGGCGCGCAGGTGGTCTTTCTTGGTCGAGGCCTTGAGCGCGGTGAGCGCCTTTTCGGAGCCGGCTGCGTCGAGCTTCAGGTACTTGCCTTCCGCGGTGTAGATCCCGTAGCCGGTTTTCGAGCATTGGAGCGCGCAATCTCGGGCGTGGGCGTCGGGGTTGGCCTTGGCTTTGACCGAGCAGCCCTGGTCGATCAGGGACACGTTCTTCCAGGTGGCGGCAGAGGCGGGGAGCGCTAGCAGGGCGAGAGCGAATGCGGAGGCAAGGGCGGTGCGCAGGGTGCAGGTCATGGTTTTCTCCATAGGGTTGGCGATGAGAGTAGGGTCGGTTGACTCAGCGCGCGGGAACGGCCGCGCGCCATTCGGTCAGCTTGGCGAGCGCGAATGCGCCCAGGCTCAAGACGATGTCGCGCACGGCGAGGTCGTAGAACATGCCCGTCGAAACCAGCTGGAGCGCGATCGCGAGCAGCCAGGCGGAGACGATGTAAGCTCCGAGCCGGGGCCACTTGGTGAGGACGAGCAGGCCCGCGACCATTTCGATGACGCCGATCACACCGAAGAAAGTCGCCGAGGAGACCGGCAGCAGGTTGGCCATCCAGGGGGCCAGATACATGTCCCAATTGGTCAGCAGGTTGAAAAACTTGTCGAGCCCGGCGAGAAACGCCATCAGGCCGAAGCCGACGCGAAGCAGCCGGCGTGCGAGGTCGAGTCCCTGTTCAGTCGAAGTCATGTCAAATTCCTCCTACCCGTACGGAGTCGGGCAAGAGCGATCGGTTACAAACCTCGTCCTGAAAAGATCTTTGTAACCTTTGGGCCTCGGCGGACTCGGTACAGCCAGAGATGAAACTACGCGTCCTCGCTCCCCTGGCTGCCCTCGCTCCCCTTCCGCTCCAAACGGAGCTGTCCGACGAAGGGCTTGCGCGCCGGATCGTGGCCGGGGAGACGGAGCTGTTCGAGCTTCTGATGCGCCGTCACAATCAACGCCTGTTCCGCATCGCGCGCGGCGTGGTCGACAGCGATCCCGAAGCCGAAGACGTTTTGCAGGACGCCTGGGTGCGCGCTTACGAGCACCTCGCGGAGTTCCGCGGCGAAGCGAAGCTCACCACCTGGCTGTCGAAGATCGCGCTTTACGAGGCGCTCGCCCGGAAACGGCGCGCGCGGCGTTTCGTCGGGCTCGCGAGCGCGGATCGCACCTCCGCGGAGGACCCTTGGATGTCCGAAGTCGAAGAGCCCGAGGCCGTAACCCCCGACCCCGAACAGGCCGCCTGGACCGGCGAGCTGCGCGCGGCCCTCGAACGGGCGGTGGGGGCGATGCCCTCCCGCTATCGCACGGTCTTTCTGATGCGCGAAGTCGAAGGGCTTTCGACCGCAGAGACCGCCGCGAGCCTCGACCTCTCGCTCGAAGCGGTGAAAGTCCGCCTCCACCGCGCCCGCGCCCGGCTGCGCGACGACCTCGAACGCCGTCTCGGGTTCGCGGCCCACGAGGCCTTCAGCTTCGCCGCCGAACGCTGCGACCGCGTGGTGGCGGGGGTCTTGGCGCGAATCGGTGTTGCGCGCTAAGGGCTAGGAGGCCCGCAGCCTGAGGCTCCGGGCTCAGCGACTGTTGGGATATTCATGGATCCAGTGGAAACCCCTGTCCGCCAACCGGAATTCAGGGGGATCGACTCGGCGCAGTTGCGCCTTGACGGCGTGGCCGTCGAAGGTCCCTTCGATCGCGAGCGTCTTCGGATCGATCCGCCGATAGGTGAGCGCGGAGCTCCAGCTGGGATCTTCCCTCTTCGCGAGAGTCAGTCGAAGAGCGCCGGGGTTCGGATCGAGTAGGAAACGCTCCCGCGAGCCGTTGGTGAGGATCGCCAGGGTGTGGGGCTGATCGAACACCACCCGCTGCCAGCGGGTCTCGTCCGTAAAGGATAGCGGACGCTCCTGGCCATCGAGAATGAATTCCTCGACGTTCCAGATGCCGTAGAGAGGCGGCTTCGTCGCGACACCCATTTGCCGCCACTGCTCCCGGGCCTGGAGCAAGGGGAAGACGGCGAAGAAGAGAACGAAGAGCGTGGGCAGTACCACTCTTGCCCAGCGGAGCCACTTCCTTTCTTCGAATGGCCGAACCGGAGCGGCCTCCACCGGGCGACCGAGAACGAACAGATTCGCCAACCTTCTCAGATCGGGGAGGATGAGGAAGATGGCCATCGCGAGAAGGTGACAGGCAAATAGCTTGACCGGTACGTCGTAGCAGAAGTTCAGCACGACGACGTGAGTGAGCACACCGACGCAAACCAAGGCTCCCAACAGAGCGGTTCGACGGAAGACGAGAAGGAACCCGCCGAGCATCTCGGCCAAGCCGGAAAAGATCTTGTAGGCGGCCGATGTCGCCATGAAGGTCCAGAAAAACCCTTCCGGGGAGGAGTCGCCGATCGGCTGCAGAAGACGGTCGAGCGTCAGGCCCCCGCCCTGGAGCGGAAAGACCTTGCCCGAGCCGTAGACGAACATCCAGAAGGCGAGGGCGAAACGAACGTAAACGCGGAGGGCCTGATCGAGTCGCGTGTAATGAGGGCGCTTCCGGTCGAGGAGCGTCCAGATCGCCGTGGCCGCTAACGCCAACAGGAAGAAGCAGAACACCTGCACGTAGTTGTACGTCGTATCGCCGCTGCCGTTGGGGAGCACGCTGGTATCCGCCTGGAAGAATGCGTTGCCCACCCAAGGGACGAGAGAATCCCAGAACGCCAAATAGGGCCGGACGGCCCACTCGGGGAGCGGCATGAAGTACAGGGAATAGGTGGTAGTACATAGGATGAGGTAGGCGAAGGCGAAGCGGAAGAGGATTCGCCGGGCAAGGCCCCAGTGGCGCACAGCTAGGGAGTTGGGCTCCGTGCTCGTCGAAGGGTCCGACATTTCACTACTCCTTTCGGCGAAAACGGACGCCACGACCGGCCCAGCCGGTTCGGTTTGGAAGCGGCAATTGGTGCGGTTGCGGGGTTGGATCGGGGATCGGACCGAAAAGTTCCCAAGGTGCGCCAGGGAAGCCAAGTCGCGGCTGCGGCATTCGAATTGCACAAACGCAAGTAGCTCTTGGCGTTTGAGTGTCCCGCCTCGATCCTCGAAAAGAGCTCTCCCGGCTCTACCTATCGATCTTCCAAAGACTCACGAGAGAGGTCACCGCCATGCCCAAGAAGCCCGGCAGGAATCAGACGGCCGTCGACGTACCGGAAAAAATCTCCGCCAAGGATCGGCAGAAAAAGAACCTAAAAGAAGAGAGCGGCGATCCTGCGGTGAAAAGAGCGCTGGGGGCACAGGCTCTCGCGGCCGCGGTTCCCTTCAACCGGAACAAGGCGGGCGAGTTTGGCGAGGCGGCGCGAAATCCCAAGCCTGGAACCACCGTCGAGCCCCCGGATCCGGCGATTCTGGCAAGCACTCTCACCGAATCGAATTCCTCGGCCAAGACGGGCACACAGGCCCGCGCCGGCTTCAATCCCGGCAACGACTCGCTCGACCGGGCGCGGGTCGATTCGGGCGGCCAAGTCCTCACGACGAACTTCGGCGCGCCGGTCGCCACCAATCAGAGCTCGCTTAAGGCGGGCCTCCGCGGTCCCGTTCTGCTGGAGGACTTCATCCTCCGCGAGAAGATCACCCACTTCGACCACGAGCGCATCCCCGAGAGGATCGTGCATGCGCGTGGCTCCGCGGCCCACGGGTTCTTCGAATGCTACGGTGGGCTCGCGAAGTACACGCGGGCTTCGTTCCTGGCCGACGAGGGCAAGCAAACCCCGGTCTTCGTGCGCTTCTCGACCGTGGCCGGCGAACGGGGTTCGACCGATACCGCCCGGGACGTCCGCGGCTTCGCGACCAAGTTCTACACCGACGAGGGGAACTTCGATCTCGTGGGCAACAACATCCCGGTGTTCTTCATCCAGGATGCCATGAAGTTCCCCGACCTCGTGCACGCGGTCAAGCCCGAGCCGCACCACGGGATGCCGCAGGCGGCCAGCGCTCACGACACGTTTTGGGACTTCGCCTCCTTGATGCCCGAATCGACCCACATGCTGATGTGGGTGATGTCGGATCGCGCGCTGCCCCGGAGCTTTCGCACCATGCAGGGCTTCGGCGTACACACGTTCCGGCTGGTGAACGCCAGGGGCGTGTCGCGGTTCGTGAAGTTCCATTGGCGACCACTGGCGGGAACTCATTCCCTCGATTGGGACGAGGCGGTCAAGATCTCCGGCGCCGATTCCGATTACCACCGCCGCGACCTATGGGATTCGATCGAGGCGGGCATCTTCCCCGAATACGAATTGGGCTTGCAGATCTTCACCGAGGAGCAGGCGGACGCCTTCAGCTTCGACGTGCTGGATGCGACCAAGCTGGTCCCGGAAGAGCTGGTTCCCGTAGTCCCGGTGGGCCGCATGGTCCTCAACCGGAACCCCGACAACTTCTTCGCCGAGACCGAGCAGGTCGCCTTCGGCGTCCAGAACCTGGTGCCGGGCGTCGACTTCTCGAACGACCCCCTGCTCGCGGGAAGAATCCACTCCTACTTCGATACCCAGCTGTCGCGCCTTGGCGGACCCAACTTCCACGAGATCCCGATCAATGCGCCGATCGCGCAGGCCCACAACAACCAGCGCGATGGGATCGCCCGTCAAGCCATCCCTCGGGGCCGCGTCGCCTACGAGCCCAACTCCCTCGGCGGGGGCTGTCCCTTTCAGGCGGGCAAGCTCGGATTCACGTCCTTTCCGGAACCGGTGGCCGGCGACAAGGTGCGCGGCAAACCGGAGAAGTTCGCGGAGCACTACTCCCAAGCCACGTTGTTCTGGAACAGCCAAACAGCCTACGAAAAAGCTCACATCGTCCGCGGCTTCCGCTTCGAGCTGACCAAGGTCCAGGTGCCCGCGATCCGGGAGCGCACGGTCGCCATGCTGAGGAACGTCTCGGACGACCTGGCGAGCGCGGTGGCCGAAGAGCTCGGCATTCTCCTGCCGAAGCCGATGCCGAGGTTGGTCGACCCGCAGCCGGAGATTTCGAAGTCGCCGGCCTTGTCCCTCACCTTCCGGCCGGGAGAGGGCGGCATCCGCGGGAAAAAGGTGGCGATCCTCGCCGACCCCGGGGTGAAGATACGGTCGGTCGCTCGGATCCGCGAAGCGCTCGTCGGAGCCGGAGCGGTGGTCAAACTGGTCGCGGCGCGACTGGGGTGGGTAGAGACGGCGGATGGCGGCCGTCTCGAAGCCGACGTGACGTTCGAGACCATGCCGTCGGTGCTTTTCGACGCCGTAATCGTACCGGATGGAGTCGTGTCGGAGGGCGACGAACCCGGCCGATCGGACGCACCGAGCCCGGCGCTCGATTTTCTCCGGGACCAGTATCGACACTGCAAGGTGATTCTGATCCAGGGTGCGGGAGAGGCGATCCTCGACCGCGCCGGTCTGCCGACGAACGACGGGACGGACTGGGCGATCGTTCACGATCTCCCCGCATTCCAGGCCGCCCTCGGCAGGCACCGCAACTGGGATCGCTTCAGCGCGGTCTGAGACAACATCCATCGACGAGATCGCCGGGGCGCCGAAGGGGCGCCCCGGCGGCTCGTTCCCTGGATGGGGTCGTTCTCGTCTTCTCACGGCCGTTGACTCGCGGCACCTTTAACCCTCTCAGGGTCAGCCGCTAGTGTCATAGATTTGAACCTCCCTCCATCTTTCCTCGAACTCTCTAACCGCATCGTCAGCGTCGTTTCTCAGTCGGATCGCTTTAACCCTTGGAGGTCTCGATTCTTCGTCGTAAACCGGTTCAAAAGCAGTCGTCACACCAATTCCGTTTCTTTTGCAAACCCCAACGTGGCCAAGAGGTCTCTGAGCCTGATCCCGAGGAAGCTTAAGAACCCTTAAGTCATAATTTTCCGGCGTTGAATTCCGAACGCTAAGGTGCCCTCTAACAATTCTCTCTTCGTCTTTATCTGCGCCTTCCGGTACAATAAGAAGGCGACGCACAAGTACTCCTCGATTTGCCGCTCTACGGCACGCCTCTCTGAATAAAGCGCCGTCGTTCTCAAAGCTGCGCCAGAACTGAATAGTGGAAAGCGTGTGATACTCATCACCCTTTTCTAAAGACTCGATCATCGCGACGAAGAGTTGTTCAATGGCACCTGACCGTTTGGGTGGTTGAAAGGAGTAAGTTGGACCGCGCTTTTCTTGAATAAAACTTGTCATTTCAGCCGCTTGGTTATTTAGTGGCGCCATAATACGCGCGAGTAGTTGGCGGAAGCTTGGAGCCCAAGGCCCACGCCAAGTGTATAGGCGTTCCTTGATCTCGCGGGCTGACTGGACAAAGTACTGGGACTGTTCATAGGCGCGAATTCGTCCAGAATTCTGATCCATCTCTCGCACAACCCAAGAACGAAATTTGTTACCCAATTCAGTCAGGCCTGCCGGAGAAAAGCTGTAAAATGCGACGGCCTTATGAGCAATATCGAAGGGAAGAGGGGCGGTTGTTTTCGTCGGTCGTCTTTTCTCATCACACGTGAGAAAAGTTGGCAGCCCTAGCTGCTCCGCTATCCCTAGCTCATAAAAAACATTAGGGTTCCAAACTGGTAGCTCTATAGAACCACCCGGTGTCAGGTCACAAACGGCGAACATTGCGCCGTTCAGACCTATCTTGATCGCAGCCACTTGATCGGGCTCTTCTTGCTCGTCCACTCGTACCAAGTTTACATGCCGGCCAAATTCAGCACAGACATCAACGAGGTGACCCTGGAAGATGTCGAAAAGGAAGTGTGACCTTCCATCAAAGGGGGCTATGAAGAATGCGTCTCCTGCTCTCTTTAAGATATGCATATTAGCCTCGTGCAAATTATTATACCACCAAGACTGCTCTGAGGGATTCTCAAAACCGCCGAAACACCGTCACGTACCCGCCGTTTTCTCTCGGTCGTTGGCTCGCGATGTATAGACGCGATTTTCGGGGCCGAAGGCGAGGTCGGTGTCGAGGTAGAGCTGGGCTTCGTGGTAGGCGTCGGGATAGGTAGGAAGCACCGCTCGGGCGCCTCGGCCGAAGAGGCGGATCAGGTGGCCTTCGCGGTCCAAGACCGAGACGCGTTCGGCGGCTCCTAGGTTTGCGTCCGAAGACTCGACCACCCAGACCGAGCCGTCCGGGGCCACGCGCGGCGCTTGCGGGGTTAGCTCTCCGGGGCGCACACCCGGACCGACCATGCGCGATCCCGTCTTGCCGTCCGCCGCGAGGCGTCAGAACGCGCCGGCGGAAACGACCCAAAGCGTGCCGTCCGGCGCGATGTCGAACGAGAGATGGCTGCCGAGGTCGGTCCCGGCGATCGAGGCAACGCGCTGTTCGAGTTTGGCCATCGCGCCATAACACATCACCGTAGCGCGGGCTTCCACCCAGAGCTTTCCCTTGGGCGTCGAAGCGCAGAAAATCCGGGTAGGTGTCCATCCCCTGAGCTTCTCCGATCGTTCCGAGCACCTTCCTGTCGGCGCCGAACAGGCGAATCTCGGATAGTTGGTGTAGGTCGCGGCGAGCTTGCCGCTGGCCGGATGGCGCGCGGTCCCCTTGGTCTGGTCCGGCAGCTCGAACCCGGAGATCTCGCCGCCTGGCGAGAGGCGGGCGATCCGCTGGCCGCAGGTATCCGCCAGGTAGACGTTCCGTTGACCTCGATCTCGCCGCTGCCGCAGCCGGTTGGATTTGGCCAAGGTCTTCTCGTAGCGCAAGCCCGAGACGACGCCGCGCACGACGATTTCGGTCGTCTCCGCACCGAACGCGAGACCGGCCGCCGCGAGGGGCAACGCGTCGCTCGATTCGCCCTCGTCAAGATCGCCGAAATGAAGGGCCGCCGCGGCGATTTTCTGCCGTCGGGTTTCGACCACGGCTTTGCCCTCGGCGCCCTTCTTGGTGAACGTCTCGATGGCCTGAACCAGATCGAGGCGCAGCCCTTCGAGCGCGGCACCCGAGCCGTTCGCGATCGTCGCTTTCGCGGTCAGTTGGCCCGCCGCGAAAGCCGCGCCGTCGAGCGTCAACCGAAAGGGTTTCGAAGTGCCGGGCACGGTAAGAGCGAACGGGCTCCCCTCGATCTTCTGGCCGTTGGCCGTGAGCTTGATCTCGAACAGCAACCCGGTGGAATAGGCCGCCACCGTGGCGCCCGGCGCGAGCAGCGAAGGGAGCGGCCCGGAGAAGAGAAACGGAGCATTCTCGGCACGCGCGGCCGGCGCGACCAGGAGGAGGAGCGCGAAGAGGAGAGATATCCGCCGCATGAGGAGCCTCCACAAAGGAACCGGAAAACGCTAGCCCAAAGCGAAGCGCCGGGCAAACCGGCCGGGCCTCGGTTGCCGACCGCGCGCGCTCACGGCTATCCTCCGGATACTTTTTGATTCTTTTCCAGGAGGAACCTCTCATGTCGAGCTCGCTCTCGAAGGCGCTGGTCGCCGAGTTCATCGGTACGTTCGCTTTGATTTTCATCGGCGCCGGGGCCGGGGCGCTGGGGATCGGCGGGCTGGTGGGCGTCGCTTTCGCCCACGGTCTGGTGATTCTCGCCTTCGCCCATGCCTACGGCCACATTTCGGGTACGCACATCAATCCTGCGGTGACCTTGGGCGTGCTCGCGGCGGGCAAGATCGAAGCCGGCAAGGCCGCGGCCTACGTGGTGGTCCAGATCCTCGGCGGCCTGGCAGGAGCGTTCGCCCTCCGTTGGGTGCTCGGCGGCGTGGTCGGCAAACTGGGAGCGACGTTGCTCGCCCAAAACCTGGTGGTCGGCGACAGCACGATCTCGATCACGCCGCTGGTCGGCGTGGTGCTCGAAGCGATCCTCACCTTCTTCCTGGTCAACACGGTCCTGAACGCCGCGGTGAGTGGCAAAGCGGGAGCCCACTCCGCGCTCGCGATCGGCATGACGCTCACGTTTGCGATCCTGATGGGCGGCCCGCTCACGGGAGCCAGTCTGAACCCCGCCCGCTCGATCGGACCGGCGCTCGCCTCCGGCAATACGACCAACCTCTGGGTCTATCTGGTCGGCCCGGTGCTGGGCGGGGTGGTCGCCGGCTTGCTCTATCGCGGGGTGCTGGAAGACTGATCGCTCTTTCACCCGGCGGGGCGGTTGATCCTCCCGCCGGGCGCAGACGTTTGGCAAAACCATCGAGATCGAAGACCCTCCTTTGCGTCTTATGGGGGCATAACGGCTCAACTGGAAAAGGAGAGTGCGAATGCTTGCCACGAAGACAGGATGGGTGTACGCTGTACGCATGAAGAAAATCACAGCGACGGAGGCGCGGAAAGACTGGTTCCGGCTGCTCGACGAGGTTGCGGCCGGCGAGGTCGCGGTCATCGAGCGCAATGGCCGGCGTCTGCGTCTGGCGCGCGAAGAGGAGAGCTCAGCATCACCCGACGTGCCGGACTACTCGGCGTTGATCCGCGCGCAGGCGCTGGACGAGGCCGATCAGTGGGGCTGGGAATGGCCGGGCGGTGCGGATTCATGGGAAGGCCTGCTCCCGGTGCGGGAGGAAGTTCGATGAGAGCTCTACTCGACACTCATGTCCTGCTCTGGATCGTGCTCGGTTCCCGTCGCGTCAACGAATTCCCATGGCTCGAACGCTATCGACCCTGGGGCGTCTCGCCGATCTCGCTCTTGGAGATCCAGTTTCTGGCCGAGATCGGCCGAATCGAAATCGAACCCGGATTCCACGAGGCGCTCGCCTCCGATCCGCGGTTCGAGATCGACGAGGCGCCGCTCGCCTCGCTGGTCCGGGCCGCTCTGCCGCTCGGTTGGACCCGCGACCCGTTCGACCGGCTGCTGGTGGCCCACAGCGCGTTGCGCCGGGCGCCTTTCTGTACGGCGGACCGGGCGATCCGCGCGAACCACCGGCTGCTTCCGCCGGAGCTGGTCCCGCAGTAGTCGGTTCGCTAGTTGAGCGCGTGGGGTACGACGAGCGAGAAGGGGGCGATCTCGGCGTCGAATTGGGCGCCGCTTTCGGTCGCCATCCGGTAGGCGCCTTGCATCGCGCCGACCGGCGTGGTGAGCGGGCAGAAGCTGGTGTATTCGAACATCTCGCCCGGGGCCAGGATCGGCTGCTCGCCGACCACGCCGAGGCCGCTCACCTTCTGCTCCAAGCCGTCCGCGTCGGTGATGAGCCATTCGCGGGAGAGCAGCTGTGCGGTTTCCGCGCCGAGGTTCGAGATCCGCACCTGGTAGCCGAAGAAGAAATAATTCTCCTGCGGCGCGCTCCGTTCGGAGTCGTAGTAGCTCTGAACCTGGACCCGGATGCCCTGGGTGATGCAATCGCTCATCGTGGCGAAATTATAGGCGAGACCGGGGGGCGGCGATTACGGTGTTCGTAGGGGCAAGGGGCGCAGCATGCTGCGCCCCTACTGTCATCGCACCGAGACCCGCACGCGATGCCAGGCGTTGTTGGCGTAGCCCTTGAAGTTCCAGACTTCCGCCGCGTCGCGCGGCTGGGTTTGGGCCGAGCGGTCGAAGGCGCGGACCACCAGCTCATGCTCGCCGGGAGGAAGGGCGATCCGCGCCGAAAACAGGCGCCAGCTCCACGGCCCTTCTTCGACCCCGAGATCCGCGGCGCGCCAGGTACGGCCACCGTCGATCGACAGGTCCACCCGCTCGATCCGCCGGCCGCCGCCAACGTAGGCATAGCCCCCCACTTCGACCTCGCCCGCCGACAGCACGGTGCTCGGCGCGGGGGTCGAAATCACCGAGGTAACCGGCATCTCGCCGAGCATCAGGCCGCTCTCCCAGACGACGTTGGTCGGGTTGACCCAAGGGGGAAAGAGCCGGTAGGCGTGGGCCTGGAAGTAGTTTTCGGACGGCTCTTCGCGCAGCCGGATCTCGGCGAGCCACTTGACGCTTCGCGCCCCGAGGTAGCCGGGGACCACCGCGCGCAGGGGAAAGCCGTGCGCGGGGGGTAGTTCCTCGCCGTTCATCGTGTCGGCCAGCAGCACTTCGCGCGCGAGCGCTTTCTCGATCGGAATCGAACCGCCGAACGTGAAGCGCCGGCCATGGCGCTCGGTTTCGTCGATGCCGAGGAACTCGACGTGCCGCGCCTCCGGCAGCGGCCTGGCCGCGGCGAGCACCTCGGCGAGCGACCAGCCGCTCCAGCCGGCGTTGCCGATCGCCTCGGCGTGCCATTCGAGCTCGCCCGGCGTCGGAGCCACCGCGATCAGCTCGTTCCGCCGGTTGCCCGCGCATTCGAGCGCGGCGACCACCGCATGGCGCCGAAAGTTGCTCGAAAGATCTTGCAGCGACAGCTCCTGGGGCGAACGCACGAGACCCGAGATTCGCAGGCGCCAAGTCTCGGCGTCGGCCTGCGGAATGTCGCCATGGCTGCGGACGAAGAACCGCTCGGCCGGCGTGCGTTGCGCGGCGGCCAGATCGCCAAGCGGCGAACCGCCGTTCAGCGGATGGTCCTGCCGGACGATGAAATCGGGGTGCTTTCCTTCGGGAGGCATCGAGATCCTAGTCGTCGTAGCTGAGGTGCCGCTCGCGGCGGACGAACGTGCCGTCGGCCTGCGGCTCGAACACCGAGCAGGTGGTCATTTCCCCGCCGTAGATGTGGAGGGTGATCGCGGCCTGCTCCGCGCTGTCGTTGGCCAGGACGTGGTACTCGTGCGGCGGGATCAGCGAGCCCGAAGAGCCGGCGCTCGCGTGGATCCGCTCGCACTCTTCGAAACGGAACGCACCGCTCTCGCCGAGCCGCTCGAAGCGGGTGATCTCCAGCTCCCCTTCGACCACGCCCTCGACGCACCAGAGGCCGGAATGGTCGTGCAGCCCCGTGCGCTGGCCGGGTCCCCAAACCATCACCACGGCGGTGTAGCCAAGCTCCTCCGAGCGGTGGAGCAGGTGGCGCGCGTACCTTTCCGCCTGCGGGCGCAAGCAGCGCTCGGGCAGCAGCAGGCTGCGCTCGGCGATCAGCCGCCCGAGCTCCCTCTTCACACACTCGGTGATCGCATCGACCGACTCCAGCCGAACCGCGGCGTCGAGGCAGCCAATCAAAGCATGGACGCTCTGTTCCAGGACCGGACCGGCCATCGTCGCTTCCATTCGATCGCTCCTCCTCAATCCTTTTCCAGATAGGTGTAACCCGCGAGCCCTTCTTCGTAGGTGCGCAGCAGGTTGCGGCTCTCTTCGAGCGTCATCCGCTTCGCGCGGACCGCCGTCTCGGTCGCCTGGCGCACCCGCGCGACCAGCTGGTTCTTGTCGTAGCGCACGTAGCGCAGGACGTCGCTCACCGTATCGCCGCTGATCACGCCTTCGATCTCGTAGTCGTCGTCCGGATGGAGCGCCACGTGGACCGTGTTGGTGTCGCCGAACAGGTTGTGCAGATCGCCCAGGATCTCCTGGTAGGCGCCGACCAGGAACGCCCCAAGATAATACGACTCGTGGTTCAGGCGGTGCAGCTCCAGGGTGTTTTTCACGTCGCGCCGGTCGATGAAACGGTCGATCTTGCCGTCCGAATCGCAGGTGATGTCGGCGAGCACCGCGCGCTCGGTCGGCTCTTCGAGCAGCCGGTGGATCGGCAGGATCGGGAACAGCTGGTCGATCGCCCACGAGTCGGGCAGCGACTGGAACACCGAGAAATTGCAGAAGTAGGTGTCCGCGAGCTGGCGCTCCAGTCCCTCCAGCTCCTCCGGTACCTCTTTGAGCGAGCGGGCGATCCGCAGCACCTTCTGGCTGACCGCCCAGAACAGATCCTCCGCGAGGCCCCGGTATTCGAGCGTCAAGTGCCCCAGATTGAACAGCGAGAGGCAATCGTCGCGATAGGAGATCGAGTCGTGGTAGGTCTCGATCAGGTTCTTCCGCGACACCTCGCGGAACGTGTCGTACAGGTTGCGTAGCGGGGTCGGCGCGTCGGCCGGCGGCTTTTTCGGCTTGCCGTATTCGAATTCCGAGACGCCGAGCACGTCGACCACCAGGACCGCGTGGTGCGCGACCGTCGCGCGCCCCGATTCCGAGACCAGGATCGGATGCGGCACCCCCGCCGGATCGCAAACCTCCATCACGCCATAGACGATGTCGTTGGCGTACTCTTGGAGGGTGTAGTTGAGGGACGAGGCGAAGTTGGTCTGCGAGCCGTCGTAGTCGATCCCCAAGCCGCCGCCGACGTCCAGATAGCGGAGCGGGGCGCCCAGGCGGACGAGGTTGACGTACACCCGCACGGCCTCGCGCAGGGCGTCTTTGACCGAGCGGATCGAGGAGATCTGGCTGCCCAGGTGGAAATGAACCAGCTGCAGACAGTCGAGCATCTCGTGCTCGCGCAGGTATTCGACCGCGGTCAGCAGATCGCGCCCGCCCAAGCCGAACTTCGAGCGGTCGCCGCCGGACGCCTCCCAGTGCCCCGCGCCCTTGGCCGACAGGCGCGAGCGGAAACCGATCCGCGGCGCGATCCCCGTGCGGGTCGCCATCTCGCGGATCAACGGCAGCTCGGACGGCTTTTCGACCACCAGGATCACCGTCCGGCCGAGCTTCGAGGCGAGCAGCGCCGTCTCGACGTACTCCTCGTCCTTGTAGCCGTTGCAGATGATCAGGGCGTCTTCGTCTTCCAGCATCGCCATCACGGCCATCAGCTCGGGCTTCGAGCCCGCTTCCAGCCCATAGTGGTACGGGCGCCCATATTGGACCAGGCGCTCGACCAGATAGCGATCCTGGTTCACCTTGATCGGATAGACGCCGCGGTAGGCCCCCTGGTAGCCATATTCGCCGATCGCGCGCGCGAACGCCTCGTTCAGCTCGACCACCCGGGCCTTGATGATCTCGGAAAAGCGAATCAGGAGCGGCAGGCCGATGCCGCGCTCGTGGACCTCGTCGACCAACTCTTTCAAGTCGATCTCGGCCGTCCCCGGGCCGCCGGGATGGACGGCGACATTGCCCAGGGCGTTGACGGAGAAATAGCCGTTGCCCCAGCCGCCGAGGTTGTACAGATCTTGCGATTCGGCACTGCTCCACCGGCGGTTCAAAGTAGGCGCGGTCATTTCGGGTTCGGGACTCCTCTCGCGAGCCGCGCCGGGGAATCGGCCTGTCTGGCGTCGAGCGAAGCGGGACTCTAACAAAATTCGGCACGTTCGAAGGGGAAGCCGGTATCGGAGGTACGCAACGGCCGGCGCCACCCTGGCTCTCGCCCCTCGCCCCCCGGCCCCTCTCCCAAAATGGGAGCGGGGAGAACCGCCGCCTTCCGGCGCAGGTGGCGTACGATCGGAGTACCTACCAACCGCCCCGGGAAATCGAGCCATGCGCAACGGGTACCCTCTCGTCGAGCTGCACCGCCACCTGGACGGCAACGTCCGCCTTTCGACCGTTCTCGCCCTCGCCCGCGAGCACCGGATTCCGCTGCCCGCCGACACCGAGGAGGCCCTACGGCCGCACGTCCAAGTGACGAACCCCGAGCCCGACCTGCTCGGCTTCCTCGCCAAGTTCGCCCTGCTGCGCCGCGTGATGATCGATCTCGCCGCCTGCCGCCGGATCGCCCGCGAAAACGTGGAGGACGCGGCCCGCGAAGGGATCGACCACATTGAGCTGCGCTTCAGTCCCTATTTCATGGCCGAGGAGCACGAGCTTGATCCGCTAGCGGTCGCCGAAGCGGTCTGTGACGGCGTGGCCGAGGGGCTCGCCCACAACCCCAGCGTAAGCGCCAAGTTGATCGGGATCGTCTCGCGCAATTACGGCCCCGAGATCGGCTGGATCGAAGTCGAAGCCGCGATCCGCTGCCGGGACCGCGGCGTGGTGGCGCTCGACTTGGCGGGCGACGAAGCGAACTTCCCCGGCACGCTGTTCGTCGATCACTTTCACGCGGCGCGTGAAGCCGGCCTCCGCACGATCGCCCACGCGGGGGAAGCGGCCGGAGCCGAAAGCGTCCGCCAAGCGATCGAAGATCTGGAAGCCGAACGCATCGGTCACGGCATCCGCTCGGTCGACGACGAATCGGTCCTCGATCTGATCGCCGAGCGCAACATCACCCTGGAAGTCTGCCCGACGAGCAACGTCCAGACCAGCACCGTCCCCTCGCTCTCCGACCATCCCCTCCCCTTCTTCCTCGCCCGCGGCTTGCGAGCGACCCTGAGCACCGACGACCCTTCGATCAGCGGCATCGACCTCGCCCACGAGTACCGCGTGGCGGCGGAAGGGATAGGACTGTCGGAAAGCGAGCTAAGGGTTCTGCAGGAGAACGCGTTGGAGGCGGCGTTCTTGACTCCGGAGGAGCGGGGGGCGTTAGTTGGGAGGGGGTGACGGGCGAGCTGTTCGAGCGCACTTTGCCGCTCGAATCTACGGACGATCTCGCTCTCGGCTCTCGTGGAGCATCGACACGATCTCCTCCGCTGAGAGACCGACGTCGACGCCTTCGACATCAAGGGGAGACTTCTTCCGCCGCACCGGTGCGATCTCGAACTCGCTACCGTCCCGGCGCTTGATGCGAACCGCGCCTTCGGCCTGTGCTTCATCCAGCACCGTTGCCAAATTCTGACGGGCTTCGGAAAAGGTATATACGTTCATGATTTGACCTCCAAGACTTCGACGCCCATTCGGCGAGCCGCGGTTCGTAGACCCCCGTCGACGGTCAGAAGGGGAGCACGGGTCTGCATGCCGCAAGAGATGAGAAACGCGTCGTAGGCATAGATCCCCAGGTTATGACTGAGGTCAAGCGATTGTCTCAAATCGATGGGAATCAGGCGAATCGCGATGCGTTGATACGCTTCGATTGCTGCTCTTGCGGCCGGGAGCGAAATGCGGCCACGTTTGAACATGGCGGAGAAGGCATTCACCATCTCCATAGGAAGAGATGTTGGAGAGAGAAGCTCCACGCCTTCCGTCATCTCAATCAACGTATCCCTGTGGACTTCGTAGGTTACCACCGCGATGACAGCTGAAGCATCGATGACAACCAAGCTTCCCATAGCGGTACAATTGTACAACAGCCGGCACGCAAGTCGCCGTCAAACCCCAATGCCCTCCGTTGACCTCGACGCCTACCTCGCCCGCATCGCGTACTCTGGACCGCGCGAGGCGACGCTCTCCACGTTGACGGCCCTCCATACGGCGCATGTCATCGCGATTCCGTTCGAGAACCTGGACATCCTGCTCGGGCGGGGAATCGATCTCGATCTTGCAGTCCTGGAGCGGAAACTCGTCGCCGGGCGACGAGGCGGGTACTGCTTCGAACAGAACACTTTGTTTCGCGCGGCGCTCGAAAGGTTGGGATTCCGAGTGAGTTCGCTCGCGGCGCGGGTGCAGGTGGGGGCCACGGCGGTTCGGCCTCGGACGCATATGCTGCTCTCGGTCGATGTGGAGGGCGAGGTGTGGATCGCGGATGTCGGCTTCGGGGGCGGCGGGTTGGTGGTTCCGGTGCCGCTGGTCGAGGGGCGGGAGACGTGGCTCGGCGGGCTCGGTGGCCTCGGCCATCGGCTGCGGCGGGAGGGGGAGATCTGGGTGCTCGAAGGAAGCTCCGAGGGAGCTTGGGGCGACTTCTACGCATTCACGCTCGAAGCGCAACACCCGGCGGATTTCGTCATGGCGAACCATTTCACCAGCACGTTTCCGTCTTCGCCGTTCGTCAACAATTTGACCGTTCAGCGCTCCTGGCCGGAGGGATGGCTGGTCCTGCGGAATCGGGATCTCACGCTGCGCGAAAGCGGCGTCACGACGAGCGATACGATTCGCGATCCGGACCATTTATTGGAGGTTCTTCGGGACCGGTTCGGGCTCGCGTTTCCGGCCGGAACACGGTTCACACGGTCGGAGTTTTCCGATGGAACGCACGGCTGAGGCGCTGCTTCTAGGTTTTGGACTGGGGCGACCGGGGATTGCAAGGAGACACCAGTGTTTTGTAGTGGTGCTCCGGAATTTTGCACCTGTGCAATCCGCCAGTGCACAGGTGCACTGGGATTTTGTAGTTGTGCAATCCGGCAGTGCACAGGTGCGCTGGGATTTTGCAGTCGTGCAATCCGGCAGTGCACAAGTGCGCTGGGATTTTGCAGTTGTGCTCCCGAGTTTTGCACCTGTGCAATCCGCCGTTGCACCTGTGCGCAGACGCTGTGCACAGGTGCAAAGTTGGAGTGCTCAAAAACTCGGACGCCTTGTTCTGCGTCCGGGGCGCGGTGGAGAGGGACCGGGGCGCGTCGCACCGAAACCGGGAGCGCGCGCACCTATCGCCGGCCTTTCAGCACCCGGCGCGGCAGCTTGACGCGGTTGGCGCCGCACAATTCGGCGTGGCGGTCGAGCGCAGCCTTGAGCGCGTCTCGATCGAGCTCCCGGTCGGGCTCGCCCCAGATCCTGTGGATCGCGAGCGTCTTGCCTTCGATTCTACCTTCCAGGCGTCCGACGAATTCCCCGTGGTGGAGCAGCGGGTGGACGTACCAGCCCCAGCGCCGCAGCTCGGCCGGCTTGTAGACCTCCCAGAGATATTCGAAACCCCAGAGGTGTTGGACCAGCTTGCGGTCCCAAAGCACCGGATCGAGCGGCGCGAGGATACGCAGGCGGCCATCGTCTTCCGGGAAACGGCGGTCGAGAAAATCGGGCGGCGCGAGGAAGCGGCGCGGTATGCCTTCGACCGCCACCTCGACCACCGCGCCGTCGGCGATCATCTCGTCGGGGAGGGTCGAGGTGCGCACCTCCGTGAGCATCGACCACCAAGGACCCATATTGCGCGAGAGCAGACCCGCGGCTTCGGCGCGCTCTCCGATCGCCCAACGGCTGAAGTCGCCGCTCGGCTCGTTGACGACCGGGCCGAGCGCGCGCTCCGGCAGATCCCAGAGTTTGCCGCGGCCGGTGCGGCCGGCGACCACGATGCGGCAGCGCGACCAGAGCACTTCGATCGCCATCGAGGCGGCTTTTTGGGTTCCTTTCCAGCCTGACCAATCGATCGGGTCGACCGCGCCGTGGTCGCCGAGGTCGGCGGCGGTGAGCGGACCGCGGGCTTCGATCTCGGCGTAGACCGCTTCCACCACCCCTTCCGGCAGCCGATCGATGCGCGTGGCGAAGTGCCACCAGGACGATTCCGCCAGCCGGTCGCGGTAGTAGGGAAACGCCGAGGCGGGCAGCAGGCAGCGCTCCTTGGCGAAGTGCTCGAAGGCATACCCGGGCATGAGCATGCCGGGCAGCTCGCCGCGGCGGACGCCGTCCACCCGCGCCATCACCACCAGGTCGGCGTTGGTGCCGATCGGATCGAGCGGGTCGAGCTGGATCGCGCGCAGGCGGCGGAGCAGCGCGCGGGCTCCTTCCGCCCCGGGCGGATCGACGATCGCGCGCAGGCCGAGGTGGCCGAGCAGGTAGTCGCGCGCCTCGGCGCGGGAGATGGAGATCGGGGACGAGGACGGCATGGCGGGACGGCGGATTGTGCCACGCCGGAGGAAAGGACATAAAGGACTTCAGGGACTGCAAGGACCAACGGCGACCGAGGCAGGACGTCCTGGAGTCCTTGCGGTCCTCTGGGTCCTTTCCTACCTACCGCTGCGGCAGCTCCATCGTCACCCGCGTGCCCCCTTCGGGGCGGTTCGCGAGGTTCAGCAGGTGGTCGATGCCATAGAGCCGCTCCAGCCGGGCGCGGGTGTTGGCGAGACCGACGCCGTTGCGCCGCACCGCTTCGTCGGGCAGGCCCGGGCCGTCGTCTTCGACTTCCAGGCGCAGCCGGTTGCCGATGCGCTCGGCGCGGATCGCGATCGCGAGCGGCGCCGCGCGGCGCTCCAGGCCGTGGCGGATCGCGTTTTCGACCAGCGGCTGGAGCAGGAGGTTGGGCACCAAGGCCGCGCGTGCGCCTTCGGGAATCTCCTGGGTCACCCGAAGACGGTCGCCGAAGCGGGTCTGCTGGATTTCGAGATAGACGCCGAGGAAACGCAGCTCTTCTTCCAGCGGCACCTCGTCCTTGTCGGCGCTCGACAGCGACATCCGGAGCAGCTCGGACAGGCGCACCACCATCCGCTCGGCGCCGTCCGGGTTGCCATGGACCAGGGCGGAGATCGCGTTCAGCGTGTTGAACAGGAAGTGCGGCTCCAGCTGCATTTTGAGCACGGTGAGCTGGGCGCGCGACAGATCGGCCTCCAGGCGGGTCGCCGCCAGCTCGCGCTCGCCCAAGCGCCGGAAGCCGTCGTAGGCATGCACCGCGGTGACGATGCCGCCATAGATCACCAGCGCGGCCTGGAAGTTGACCACCAGGTACTCGGGCAGGCGCGACAGGAAGCCGGGCGCGAAGGAGCCGGTCTGGCTCGCGAGCACGGCCTGGTTCTTGATCAGCGTGAGCAACGAGTTGGCCGCCACGACCAGCGTGCCGAGCCCGACGTGCGCGGGCAGCGCCCAGCGCCAGGTTTCGCGATCGATCGGGAAGCGCCGGGCGGCCTTGGCCACCGCGGGCAGCAGCAGAGCCCAGAGCACCCAGGAGAGCGACTCGGAGAGCAGCCGGCTCCAGGGCACTCCTTGGCCGTTGGCGTGGTAGTAGAGCCACGACGGGACGATCGAGACCCCGAACAGCAAGGCGAAGCCGAGGGCGACCAGAGATCCGCCGCTCGGTCCCCGCGTGCCGGCCGGACGCGGCGCGGCCGATCCCGGAGCCAGAGAGCTCGGGAGACCGGTGGCCGAAGTCGGCGCGGAGAGGGTCGATCCGTTCACGTCGTTTTCATCCTCGATGTTCTACCGCCAGCGCAGGCGAACCCCCAGCCGGAAGACCCGCGGGCCGAGCGCCTCACGTAGCGCGCCGGCCTGGGGAGTGTTGACGAACCGCTCGCGGATGAGCGGGGTATCCCGATTCAGCATGTTGAATCCGTCGATCGAAATGACGGCGCTGGTCTCGCCGAAAATCCACTCTTTCTCGCAGCGCAGGTCGAGCACCAGAGGGCTCGCATAACGCACGGCGTCGTTCTGATCGGTGACCTGGACGTTCCTCGCGATGCCGTCCGGCGGCGTGACTCGCAGGGCGTAGGCGATCGGATAACCCTGCCGGCTCGACAGGTTGCCGGCGAGATGAAAGCCCCAGCGGCGGCTCGGCGCCACCTGGACCAGACCGTTCAGGTTGAACACCCAGCGGCTGTTCAGGAACGCCCCTTCGAACCCGCCGGAGCCCGGCGCCTGCTCGGCCACCGCTTCTCGATCCTCGTCGCCGTCGAAACTGTCGTTGCCGGTTCCCGGCGCGAGGTTCGTCGGATCGTCGTAGCGGCGAAAATCCGGGCCGATGTGCCAGCGCCAATCGCTCCACGTCGCGTTGCCGCGCAGCATCCAGCCGCGGGAGAGCCGTTTGGTCAGGCCGAGGGTGAGCCCCTGGTATTGCTGGCTCCGATCGCCGTTGACCAGCAGGCGCCCGCCGGTCGGCGTGAGCGACTCATCGAGCGTGTAGATCGGCACGATGTAGGTCCGCCCGTTCGGCAGCCGCGCCGCACGCGAGTCCCACAGCCGGTAGTCGGCGGCGGTCGCCACCCGCACCTGGCCCGCGGCGTCGCGCACCAGGCGGCGCGATTCGAGCAGGCCGGTCACCCGGCGGCCGGTCCACTGGCCGGTCACCACCAGCTCGGGGCGCACCAACCGCTCGAAGCCGAAGGTCAGCTCGTCCGTCAGCTCGGGATTGAGGTTCGGGTCGGTCCGGTTCGGGCTCGCGAGCGCGGTCGGGTTGAGCGGATCGATCCCCTGGGTCGAGAGCAGAAAGAACTTCTCCCCGAGGTCGTACAGCCCGTCGCCGTCCCGGTCGAGGAAGCCGAACGTCGCCGACGACGCGTCGAGCGGATGGAGCCGGTCGACCAGGGTGGTGTGCAGCTGCGACGCAAAGCGCGAGAAGCTTGCGCGCAGCACCAAGCGGTGGTCCGCGCCCAGCGCGTACGAGGCGCCGAGACGGGGCGACCAGCTGCGCCAGCGAAAATCGGCGTCGTTGCCGGCGAAGCGGACCGCGGGCAAGAGGTCCGGAAAGGCCGGGTTCGCACCGATTTCCGTGGCCTCGGTGGTGCCCATCTGCTCGTCGTAGCGCAGCCCCGCGGTGAGGGTCAGCCGATCGGTGCGCATCTCGTCTTGCACCCAGAGCGACCGGTAGCGCTGCTTCGAGCCGATCTGCCCGGGACGGAAGGCGCGCACCACGTCATAGTCCGTGCCGGTGTTCTCGCCCGCGATCTGGATCAGGTCGCGCGGCCCCCAACGCTCCTCGTTCGTCGAGGTGAACTCGCGCAGCGAGGTGCCGATCCGCGGCTCGTGGCTGCCCGGCCACGCGACCATAAACGTCCGCAGGTCGAGCTGGAGCTGGCGCGCGCTACGCTCGTCCGAAAACGACGAGAACGCGCCGCGCCAGATCCCCTTCGGATCGAGCCGCGGTTCGGCGGCATCCCCGGCGTTCGGCTCGGCGGTCACCTTGCCGTCCAAGTTCGAGACGAGCCCCGTGAGATAGAGGTTCTGGCGCAGGATCGAGTCCTCGATCTTCCAGATCCGGGTATCTCCGTGCATCAGCTGGAGGGTTTCCGGCGAGCGCTCCGGGCCGGCGCCGAGATCGCGCCGGTCCTTGTCGGCGCGATGCAAAGTGAGCGACAACGAGTTGCCGGAGCTGAGCTGGGCGTTGACCTTGCCGGCCAGGTTCATGATCTCGGACCGATCGAGCGAGCCGCCGACCGCGATCTGCCGCGAGTTGATCGCGCCGTACGAGAACCAGCCGAACAGTCGATCGGAGACCAACGGCCCGCCCCCTTCCAGGCCGTAGTCGTCGATCCCCTGAATGCGTCCGACCGAGAGCGTTTCGCCGAGCTGCGGGCTCGACGCCTGGCCCTGGAGCGGGCGCGGAGCCTCGCCCACGGTGCTGCGCCGAGCGTTGGGGTCTCCGGCGATCGAGAACGAGTCGAATCGCACACCGCCGGGGCCTCCCCGCCGCGGCGGGACGTCGTCGGGATTGATCGGTCCCGGCTCGTTCGGACGCAGGATCGAAGTCTGGCGCGGCGTCGCCTGCCAGGTGTGGTCGGTGGTGAAATCGCGCGCCGAGCCGCGCCAGACGCTGGTGCCGCGCTTGGTCACCAGATCGACCAGCACGCCCGCGCTCGGCGCCGCGGCATCCGGACCGCCGAGGGTCACCCGCGCCTCTTCGATCTGGTCGAAATCGTAGGCGAGAGGCGAAGTGCCAGCCGCCGCCATGTCGGTCACCTGGACGCCGTCGAGCACGAAACTGTTCTGCGCCCGGCCGGAGCCCCCGCCGACGAACGTCGGCTGCAGGTTCGTCTTGTTTCCCCCGGCGTTGACCGTGTCGAGGATGACGCCGGGCGCCTGCGCGACCACCGCCCACGGATCGCGCGTGGTCGGGATCGCGTCGAGCTCGTAGGAGCCGAGGCGAATCCCTTGCGCCTCCGGCCGCGAGGCGAGGAGCGGCGGCTCCGAGGTGACCACCAGCGTCTCGCCGGGGACCGGGCTCATCTTGATCTGGAGCGAAGTAGTGCGGCCGACCAGGATTTCGACCGTCGGGTAGCTCGCCGTCTGGAACCCGTCGTGGACCGCCCGCAAGGAATAGTTGCCCGGTTCCATGCCGAGAACGCCGAGCGCGCCGCGGCTGTCGGTCACCTGCCGATAGGACGCGCTCCGCCCGGTGAGGGTGACCACCACGCCGGGCAGAGGATCCCCTTCGGCGGTCAGCACGAAACCGTCGAGACTGCCGGCCTGTTGGGCTTTGGCGGCCGTCGCGGTGCATCCGACGACCAGAACCGCAGCCCACGCCGTGCGACGAAAAGTAACGTTGAACATGGAAAAACCGCCCTCCGGATGATATCCGCGCACTCCAAACGGTTGGCGGTCCCCGGTCCCGAGGCGCCGTCGTTTCGTCCCCCTGCGCGGGTCTTCGTCCCAGCAGTCTATCGAGAGCGGTATTGGAAGGGGGAGAGGAGGGTTCGGGACGGGTCGTCGGGCGTCTTCGAACTTCCAAGCGACTTGCCCCGCCAGCCCTCACCCCCGGCCCCTCTCCCGGAGGGAGAGGGGAGCAAAACGGCCCCTGGCTGTTCTCCCCTCTCCCTCCGGGAGAGGGGCCGAGGGTGAGGGCTGAGAAGGCTCAGAGCGTCGCGCCGAGCGCGACTTCCAACCGCTCCCGGCAGCTGCGGGAGAGCGGCAGGCGGGCGCCGGTCTGGAGCACCACCTCGTAATCGCCGTGGACGCCGGGGACCAGCTCTTTGACCCGGTCGAGGTTGACGATCGCGGAGCGGTGGATGCGCACGAAGCGGCCGGGGTCGAGGCGATCCTCGATGCCGGCCATGGTCTCGCGTAGCAGATGGCTCTTGCCGTGGGCGTTCAGCCGAACATAGTTGCCGGCGGCGTCGATCCAGTCGAGATCGTCGACTTTCAGGAACTGCACCCGGCCGGCGGTCTTGACCACCAGGCGTTCCGGCCGCTTGCGCTCGGTCTGCGTGGTCACCAACAGCGCCGCGAGTTGGCGGCGGAGCTCGTCCACCGTACGGTGCTCGACCTGCGCTCTCACCCGTGCGAGCGCGGCGCGGAAACGCTCGCGGTCGAACGGCTTCAGCAGGTAGTCGATGGCGTGGACCTCGAATGCGCGCAGGGCGTGCTCGTCGTACGCCGTGACGAAGACGACCGCGGGCATGTGCTCCGGGCCGATCTCTTCGATCACGCCGAAGCCGTCCAGCTCGGGCATCCGGACGTCGAGGAACACGACGTCGGGCTCCAGCTCGCGCAGAGCCACCACGGCCTCGGCGCCGTCGGCGCATTGGCCGATCAACACGACGTCCTCCTCCGCGCAGAGAAGATCCGCGAGGCGCTGGCGAGCAAGCGGCTCGTCGTCGACGATCAAAGCGGTCAAAGGCATCGTTCGTTCCTCCTGGGCTCAGAGCACGGTTATCATCATAGGCGCGAGATTTGCGGGGAGAAAGAGAAGAAAGAGGACCGCCGCCCACAGCGGGGCGAGCGGCGGCCGAGATGGGACGAAATGCCCGCGGAACGGGTCCGCGGGCGCACTGCGGACGCCCCTCAAGGTAACGCCGGAAACGGGGGGCAAGCCCGGTCCGTACGCTGGTGGGTGGCGATCCATGCCGAACTCTCTTCGCAAGGCGGGTGCCAACAGCGGTCTGCGAACAAAAACCCTTTCGATCCAACGGTTTCGCGCAAATCGAAGGGAAGTTGGCGCGACCGTGCCGGGTGCGATTGATCCATGGAAATGAATCGACGCACGGCCGTTCGTCGCGCGAGGCGCGGCTTTGCGACCCCGAAATCGGTCGTAGCGTCCCCGCCGGAGGTCGAATCGTCCCCACCGGCTCGCGATCCGGCGCGGTGAATCGAGAGGGGCGATACGAGGCCATCTTACCGAGGGCAGCCACGGGGGGTCGCCCCTACGCGGGACATCGGACAAATTCCTGTAGGGGCGGCCCCCCGTGGCCGCCCGGGATGCGCCACCACCGCCGCACGCTACAATCGCGGCCACCGTGACCGTTTCTTCGCAGACCTTCGAGCTGGTCGACCGGCCCGAGGGCTTCGCCCGCGCGATCGCACGCTGGCGCGGCGCCCCGGTCCTTGCGATCGACACCGAGTTCGTGCGCGAGCGTACGTTCTTTCCGCGCCTTGGCCTGATCCAGGTGAGCGACGGTGAGCGGGCCACCCTGATCGATCCGCTCGCCGTGGGCGATCTTTCCCCGCTCTCCGAGGTGCTCGACGCGCCCGAGACGCTCAAGGTGATCCATTCGGCGAGCCAGGATCTCGAAATCTTCTTCCGCGCGCTCGGACGCTTTCCGCAACCGATCCTCGACACCCAAGAAGCGGCGGCCCTGGCGGGCGTGGGAGCCGGCCTCGGTTTCGGCCGCCTGGTCGCGGAACGGCTGGGAGTCGAGCTGGCCAAGGGCGAGACCCGCACCGACTGGATGAAGCGCCCCCTCACCGAAGCGCAGCTCGCCTATGCCGCGGCCGACGTGGTCTACCTGCTGCCGCTCTACGAAAGCCTGCGCGCCGAGCTGGAAGCTCAAGGACGCTGGGAATGGGCGCTCGAAGACTCGGCGGCGCTGCTCGAAGCGACGTTCGACGAAGATCCGGAAGAGGCCTACCGGCGGATCAAAGGAGCCGGCCGCTTCGAGCGTCGCGGCCTCGCCGCGGTGCATGCGCTCGCCGCCTGGCGCGAACGCGAGGCGCGGCGGCGCGATCTGCCGCGCAACATGGTGCTCAAGGAGGAGCTGCTGCTGGAGCTTGCCAAGCGCCAACCGAAAGAACCGGCCGAGCTGGCGAAGATTCCCGGCGCCCACCCCGGCCTGATCGCCCGCGACGGCGAGCGATGGCTCGCAATCCTTCGCGAGGTGGCCGCCCTACCGGAGTCGGCCCTCCCGCCCCTCGTCGAGCGCAAGAAGCCGGCGCCCGCGGTCGACGCGCTGGAAGAGAAGCTGCGCCAGAGAGTCCGGGAGCGCGCGGCCGAGATCGGCATCGCGCCCGAAGTGCTCGCCTCGCGCCGGCCGCTCGCCGCGCTCTCCCGTTCGGCCGAGAGCGTCGAGCCGCCTCACCTGCCGAGAGAGCTCGAAGGCTGGCGCAGGGCGGTGATCGGCGAAGAGCTGCTCGCGCTCGCTCGCGGGGCCTAAAGAGAGGTTCCTGATATCCGACGGCGTCAGGTTGTGTCCTGACCAGAAATTAATGGCTGGCGACGATACTCTCAATCAATAATTGTTATGTTCTCCCCTCCAACTATGAACGTGCCATCAGTAAGGCGCACCTTCGCGCGGACCGTCACAACAATTCTGGGTGCTGTGGTCGGAGCAATAAGCAGTGCCGTGGCGTTCCCACCTTCGCTAGGCTTCACCTGACGGAAGAGTAACGCGACTTCAGCTCCCGTTGACGGGTTCACGGCCGAAAATTCAACCACTGTTCCATTGGTAACGCT
The DNA here is from genome assembly GCA_035995205.1 of Thermoanaerobaculia bacterium. Classification (GTDB taxonomy): domain Bacteria; phylum Acidobacteriota; class Thermoanaerobaculia; order Multivoradales; family UBA5704; genus DASYKS01. The sequence continues at coordinate 38,508 of DASYKS010000096.1, read as the reverse complement.
GCCCACATCACGCCGAAGCTCCGCGGTGACAGAAACCGTGTCGGTGCCATTCGCTTTAATGGTGGATACCGTTCCGAGATCTACAATTACCGACTCAGGCAACGCTCTAAAGAACGAAACCGTCGTTTCGGCAGTCGCCACCGAGGCAGTGGCCCGTAGCACAGCAATAGCGACTCTCGAGTCCGCTTTCAAGTCTACCGTGGCTCGATTGCTGGCATCTGCCTTCGCAGTGGTTGCGTTGGGATTCGAAGCGCCGACAAAGGAACCAGCCGTGGTAGTAAATGAGACGGTGCGCTCCCCCTCTGGAAGGTCCGGCGCAACTTCAGCGAAAACTTGCATCACAGTTTCGTTGTCTGCCGGAGCTTCCGCTCTCGAGGTCGAGATGCGAACGATCTGCGAGGGATTCGGTGGATCGAATCGAACCGTAATGCTATCTGACGCACCCGGGACGTCCTTGATGGACGCCGTCACGATCGAGGTCTCCAAGCTCTTAGAACTAATGATCTCCGCCCGGGCTCGGTTGTTCCGATCCGCAACGACCTCGATTGTCGATGGTGCCCCAGTTCCGTTGACCAGCGTTCCTTTCGTGGCAGAAAAGATCACCGTACGGCGATCAGAAGGTGAGTCGGGATTGAGCGTCGCAATTAGATCAGTTCGCGAAAAGCCATCAGCTGGGGCACTACTCCGACTCGCGACCAGTTGAATCGCACTAGGTCCGGGCGTTTCAAATCGAACCTGAGCGTGAGCGGTGACTAGCGTGGTAGTTCCATCTTTGATCTTGGCTTCGATGGTCGCTGTCTCCACCTTGCTAGAGCTCTTCAGAGTGATCCGGGCCTCGCCGCGTACAGCTTCCGCGGAGACTTGAGTGGGGGTAGAAGCAGAAGCGCCAACGAATGTGCCAGTCGAGGTCGTGAATTCAACTAAACGCCGACCGGCTGCCGCCTCGGGATTCACTCTTGCCACAATGTCGGTCGTAGAAGAACCATCGGCTGGGATGGAGGTTTTTTCGGGAGCTAAAATAAGAGTGTTGAAGACGCCTGGGGCAGTCGGAGAGAATGAATCCGGGTCGTGCTTCTCGCAGGCGCCCCACCAAATGGCTGAGAGAAGCACGAAGCCCAATAAAGATTTAGGAACGTTACTCCTGCCCATTGTGGACCCCCAGAAGATGTTTTTCGACCGCATTCCTGATTCCTGATGATGGAGTCAAGCCCCGTTCGATGCGCGAAATCGTTGAGGGTGCAACACCGATCTGCTGCGCAAACGCGGCCTGGCTCAATTGATTCGCGGCCCGAAATGCGGAGACGGCGGAGTGAAGAATGAAGAGAACTATCGAACCTGTTTGCGAATGCTGGAGAGACTCCTGGACCTCTATCCTAATAACTACCGTCCCCTGGTTCCGAGCATTGCCCGTAGCGCGCACCCTAAGCAAATCGCTAAAACCGCTGACACTAGGAGCGCTTCTACTACTGATCAAGATTGCCCCTTCGCTGTTCGCATTTGCAAATGCATACCCGACATTAAGTACGGTGTAGCGGGTTGAAAAAAATCCAGTTGCGCCGAATATAAAACGAAACGTGACCGTGACGTCCGCGCCAGCTTCTGGAATGCTACGAGGCACAGGAGTGATTGAAGCGTTATCCAAGGTCAGCATTTCATTTTTCTCCTTGCGCCGGCTGCGAATCTTGCCCAGGGAAAACACTCCTGAACATGGTCTGAAAGGTCCCGGCGATATTCCAGTCGATAGACAAGCCTACGAATGGAGACCAGGCAAGATTCTTATCATCGACCAATGGGTTCGGGTCTTTATCCTTAAACACCAGCGCGCCCGCGAAAGTGAGGCGCAAGTAGTCATTCAAACGAAAACCTGCCCCTAGGACCAACGGCCTCTTACGGATTAGTGGCTCGGCATTTTTTATCTCGATCTGTTCTTGGGGCAGGCCGAACATGATCGAGAATCTCTTGCGGAATTCAGTCAATCTCTGCCCTTTCTGCCAATCCGACCAGAGCAAATGGGCTTTTTTGTTGACTGGGCGAGTATAGATATTTGCACCGGCGTAGGTGAACACCTCGCCTAGCTCCCACGCGAGCGCCACTCCCAAGTCGGCACCAACGTACCAAGTTGCGCGAGTGTCGTAGCTTGCTACAGTGCTGGCGCGAACGCTTACGGCGCGAATGAGCAAAGCCCCGAGGTCCGCAGCGAGCTGTTGTAATTCTCGCGATCTCTTTTCGAGAACCCCAACAAGGTTCAGCGCCCGGGCTTCTAAATCGTCGTTGAAAGCCGTTACCGCGTCATTGGCTAGTCCCAAAACTCTTTGCCAAAACATCGGGGAGATCGGAGAAAGCTGGCAGAGAATGTCACCCGGCAGGATTGCACAAGCTGCCCTCATTTCGCGCACCAGGCTCGCTTCGTCAAGGCCGGCAGCTTTTCGGAGATCTTCGTCACCCTGCAAGGCGAGTGCGATATCCTGCAGGGCGACTACTCTCTTTCGCCAAGACGAGAAGTCAATCTCGCGCGCATCCCAGATCTCGTCTAGATCTCTAACATGCCCCTCAGAGAGTGCGACAACCTCCCGCCCTGATAAGCCAATTAGACCTAGAGCGTCTTCGCGGCCTGAAAGTACTTGAGCGATACGAGGTTCCTCAGCAGTTCTTTGAAGCGCAGCTTTGACTACTGCCCAAACATTGCTCTTACTGAGCCTGGCTAGAGTGCCAGATGCCGTCGACGCCCCGGACTGGAGGTTGGCCCGGGCAGGGCCTACATTGAGCTGGGAACCGAGAAATAATGCGACTTGGTTCCCGATTCTCTCACCGAACTGATCGACCGGAATTGAAATGTCGAAAAAGGAGCCCGGCTTAGGTGCGATAACCTCATCTGGGCCGAGGCCCGCCTGGGTGGCTGAGAGGATATCCGTGCGCAGCTTGTGGAGGGCCGCCACTGGTTGAATGTTTGCAGGATCAAGCCAAAAATTCTGATTCATCTCTGACACGACGACGTCAGCTGTGGCTGTTTCGACACGACTTCTCTCGGCAGGATCGGAAATGTTTGAAAGGGAGTTGATCTCGAAACAGTAATATCGATTAGGCGTGAGAGCGGGGACCAACAACTCGAAGGTTCGAGATCCTGGATCCCCCCTTAGGGCAGCCTTTTCGTTATGACACCAACTGGCAGCCGGACAACCTTGTTGTTTGTAATGTTTAATGGTCGCGTCGCAGGCCTGAGCCGTCTTGAAACCAAGGCGCCATCCTTCCATCGATTGTACGTCGTCGTCCAGACTCCCAGTGAAGTAGAAGTGGACATCGAAGGGAAGTGGCTCCGCGATGACACCGGACTTCAAGTCCAGGGGGATCGACGTGCCTGGTTCGACGCCAACAAATCCCTGAGCACATCCCTTTTGCGGGGTGGAAGCCAGCAGAAAGAACATGACGATGAGACTCAACTGGAAGTGGAGTCTGTTAGCGACTCGAAGCAGAGAAGAGCTTGGCTTCAAGGAAACTCCTTTGCGCGAAAACGAAGACTACCACAGGCGATTTTCAGATCGGGCCACCTAGTTTCTGGATCCGCGACGATTGGCAGAATACCAGACCGGCACGCTTGCGAATTGCAGAAATCCTGAGGACAACTCCTCAGATGTGACGGCCACAACCTAGATTTTCCGCGAGCCTCGGTGAAAACCGCCCTCACAGTTCGACGACTTCCCCCTCCCGCGCCTTCACGGCGATCACTGGCATACAGAGAATCAGCAGCTCGCTCGCGAATTTGGCGGAGCAATAGCCGATCGCCCAACCCGAAAGCCCGGCGGAGAGGAGCCCGCCGATCACCCCGAACATTCCCAAGGAGAGGAGCGGAACGACGAGCGCGAGCCCGGAAGCCGAAGCCGGGCCGGGGCGCTTGTTCAGCCGCTCGACCGCTTTGGAGACGACCCATCCGAGGGCGACGAGAGGGATAAAGAACGGAATGCCGCCCAGGAAAAGAGTCAGCCAGCGGGCTATGGCGTTGAATCCCGGCGTGCTCATGAAGATGCCGCCATGCTCACGGAAATATTCCGCGTCCTTCGTCGTGTCGACGATCGCCGCGAGCAGGGTGATCCCGAGCGGCCACAGCATCCCCGCCTGCTCCAACGTCTCGCGGGGGTGCCGCAGCAGCTCTCCGAACGGCAGGTCCATGCGGAGAAACCCCGCGAACACGAGGGAGTAGACCACGGCGAGCCAAAACAGACCGAAGAGGAGCGCGCCGATCCGTTGCCCGACCGTCTGGTCGGATTTGGGCTTCGCTTCGGGTGGCACGGTGGTCGATTGCAGGATGGCCACCAGGGAGAGGAGGACCGCCTCGATCGCCACCAGCAGCACCAGGTGGACCGGCTGCATCCTGTGCGTCACCAGGAGGTAGACGGTGAACGCGTTGCTCGCGAGCATCAGCACGATCTGCTGGACGAGGGCGGCGCGATTGCCCGGAGGGTAGCGTCCGGCCATCGCGTCCCACTCCGCGATCGAAGCGAGTTTCTCCTTCTTGGTCTTGGCTTTCGTCTTCTGCTTATTGGGCGGTCCAGAGCTCATAGCTCACCTCGGAATGGATCTCGCCGCCGCCGACGGTAAACCGCGGCACGATCTCGAAGCGCAGCTCCGTCGCCCCGCCCACCGCCCCGGGAGCCACGTCCAGATCCACCTCGCGCAGGCGCCGGAACGGGTTCGCCTCTTGGAACGGAAATGCTCCGACCCGGACGCCGTTTAGAAAGACGTCAGCCGCCGGATTCGGCTGGCCCGCGTCCAGGCGGCGGCGAAGACGCACGGCCCCGTTTGGCGAGAGCCGGCGGAGGATGAAGCGGTCCCGTCCGCCGGGAGTCGCGTAGGCGCAAGAGGTCGCGGTCTCCTCGGGCGCCGCGGGCGGCCCCCCTTCCCATCGGGACATGAAATCCGCGCAGGCCGCGTCCTGCGCCGTCACTTCGTAGGCGTGGGCGATCCGCGAGAGGGCATCGGATGGGGCGAGCCGATCGAATTTGGCCAGTGCCGGAAGGTGGCCGGAGTAGTAGTAGGCGACGGTTCGCCCGCGTAGCCGGAGGTTACCGGTCGGTCCGGTTTCGAGGCCGGCGAGAATCTCGGTCCGAAAGGGGATGGCGTCCGAAAGAAACAGGCGATAGGCCGAGGTGACGTCCTCCCCGGCAGGAGTGACGCGGTGCGCGGGCGAACCGTGGAGCGGCAGCGCGAACGGCCCCCGGTCGAAATAGAACCCGCCGTTGAACAGATCTTCGACCCCGGTGCCGTAGATCCCCGGATGGCGCGCGCCGTCGAGGAAAACCCGCTCGTCCCCTTCGAGCACCTCGCGCGATAGGGTGCGCACGCTGCCGATCTCGGAAAACAGCCCGATCCATTTGCCGCGCCCGAAAACCGTCAGAAGCGGCAGGTCGGAACCGGGCATCGATGCCGTCGTGGCCCCGAGCTCGACGCCGAACAAGCCGCTGTCGGCCGCCGGGACCTCGGCGTTCCAGCCCATCCGCCACTCCACCTTGACCGGCCGCGAGCCGGGCGCTCCGGCGTCGACGATCTCGACTTTTGCCTCGGTAAAGAACGGCGCGGGGAAATAGGCGTAGAGGAAGCCGTCGTCCGCCCGCCCGAACAGCAAACCGCGCGGCGGCACCGTGGCGCCGCGGACGGCGAAGAAATCGGCGAGCGGCAGATCGGCGCGCCGCTCGCCGTCGAAGGTCAGGCGAAGGCGGAGCCGTTCGGCCCCTCGCGGACTGGTTCGCAGCCGGATCGCGCGCAGAAACCCGGGGGCGGCCGGCGCGGGGATCGCGACGATCCCGCCGGGGGTGAGGTTCGCGCTGCCGGAATCGGTGCGCGCGCCCGGGGCCTGGTTCGAATCCGGCCAGGGATCGCTCCCCGCGCGCGCCAGGATCGCCCGCCAGGCCGAAAGATCTTCCGTGCCGGAAAAGGTCGAGATCGCGCCTGCCTGGGCCAAGCGATGGAACGTGACCTGGAACCAGAGCCGCGCGTGCTCCGCGCCGACCAGAGAGATCTTGCAACCCTTGCGGTAGGGAATCGGAAGATAGAGGACGTTGCCGCCGCTGGATGCGTCGCGGTCGAAGGCGAGCGGTGCCGTAAACTCCGGGGTCGAGCCGTCGAACAGGGCCGGCAGCGGCAAGTTGATGCGCGGTGCGGTCTCGCCGTCAAGGCGCACGAGCAGCCGGATCGCCGGATCGAGCGGCTCTGAAACCCCTGACCCTTGCGTCATCCAGATGCGGACCACCGCCCCGGCGCCCGGCTCTTCGAAGATCACCGCCTCGCCGTTTTCGATCCGCAGGAAGCGCGGATCGCCGTCCGACGTGCGATCGAACCGGCAGCCGCTCGGGCAGTGGCTGCTGCGCAGAAGCACCTGATCCCCGGGCGGCAACCGGGGCAGCTCGCGCGGGTCGAGCCACGACTCCCAGGGCGGTTTCGGCGGGGAGGCGCCGAAAAGCGAAGCGGGGGCCGACAGAGCCCCCGCGAACGTGAGGAAAAGACCGAAAAGGCGAGGGAACGGGATGCTTCGTGCGCTCCCCCTCGCCATGGCCGAATTACTTAATCTTGTGGGTGATGGTGATCGAGGTGTTTCCGCTCTGGCCAGCTACAATGACGGTGACCTCACCCTTCTCGCCGCCGTTCGTCGCGGTGACCGTGCCGCCGGCGGTCTGGTTGTTCACCTGGTAGGCGTTTTTTTCGACCGTGAAGCCGGCGTCCTTGAGCTTCCCCTCGTAGAAGGAGAGCGCTTGGTCAGAGGAATCGGTCGTTGAGAGCATCGTTGTCGACTCGCCGTTCGCGGAGAACGAGTTCGTGGCGGTCGCGCCTTGGTAGATGGGGAGCCAGTCCGGCAGATTCGATGTGCCACCCCCAATATTGGCCTTCTCCCCATCCGGGCCTTCCATCGAGAACTTGCCGTTCTTGATGTCCTCGAAGTTGAGCGTCATTTCTTTGCCGGTCTTCTTGTCCTTCACCACGACGGTTTTCGCCGCGTCGTCGGCGCTCACCAGCTCCAGGTCGGGATTCATGGTAATCGCCAGCTTCACCGCGGCGAGCTCGGGATTGTTCTTGAAGTCTTCGGCCATTCCGCCGAACTTCTGCTTCGCTTTGTAGGCGAGGAACCCGCAGGTTCCGGCGCATACCAGGAGAATGGCGAGACAGCCGACGCCCACCCAAACCCAGGGCGAGGTCTTTTTCGGTCCTACCGGCGTTTGCGGGGTGTACGGATTCCCTGGGGGCGGAGGCGGAGGCGAGGCGACGGTCATGGTTTCGAGCCCTCTCTTCAAAGGTTCGTGGATACGCGGTTTGGTTAGGTCGGAACGATAGCACGCCGGCTATCTGGAGGCTCACAGAAACCCGGCTCTGCGCGCTATGCTTTCCGGCTCTATGAGCGACCGATTCTGGCAGGAAGCCTCGCAGAAACTCAGGGCGAGCCCTCCCTTCCGGGCGCTCTCCGCGCGGTTGGGCGACGTCGTGCGCCTGCCGGCTCCCGCCGCCGCGTGGGTTGCCGAGTTATTGGCGGAGGATCTCGGCCGGCCGTTACTGGTGGTCGTTCCGCGCGAGGCGGACGCTCTCGCCTGGTTGGAGGCGGTGCAGCTGTTCGGGCACGGCCGGGCGGTCTACTTTCCCGCTCCATCGCTCACCCCCTATCAGGAGACCGAGACCTCGCTGCTGGTCCGGGCGCAGGAGTCGGTGGCGCTCGACCGGATCGTGTCGGGGTCCGCGCGAACGGTGGTCGCCACCCCGCGCGCGCTGTTCCGGCGGCTGCCGGCGCGCGCCGATTTCGCCGCCGCGGCGCTCGACGTCAAACCGGGCGACGACCTGCCGATCGACGAGCTGGTCCGGCATCTCGATCGCTTCGGCTATCACCGGACCGACCTGGTCTACGAGATCGGCGAATACGCGGTGCGCGGCGGCCTGGTCGACTTCTTCCCGCCGGGGGAGGACGCGCCGATCCGGCTCGACCTGTTCGGCGACACGATCGAGGCGATCCGCTGGTTCGACGCGCAAAGCCAACGTTCGGAAGACACCCTCGACTCGATCCGCATCTTGCCGCTCCTCTTATTTCCGGGCGGACCGAACGCGGCGGCCAAGCTCGCGGATCTGCTCGGTGCCTTGGGCGGCGACGATCTAGGACCCGAGGCGGCCGAACGGTTGGCCGCCCTGCGTCAAGCCGGCGGCTTTCCGGGGTGGGAGAACTACCTGCCGTTGCTCGGCGCGCGAACCGGCACACTCGTCGACGCGCTGGCGGTCCCCACGCGCGATTCGAAGCGGCCCCTGGTTCTCGCGGTCGATCCCCCCGCGCTCGCGGCCGAGGTCGAGCATCACGCCTCGCGGCTCGCCGCGGATTGGAGCGCGCGGCGCGACCACCGGCGGCTCGCGATTTCGCCGGAAGATCTCGAATGGCCGGCCGCCGCGGTCGAGGCCCAGCTTGCGGGCGCGGAAGTGCGGATCGGCGACCTGGTGATGTCGGAGATCCGGGACGGCGCGCGGGTCGACGCGATCGATTTCGCCGCGTCGACCACCGATCTGTTCCACGGCCAGCTGCCGCGCTTTCCCCAGGAGGTGGCGACCGCGCGCTCGCGCGGCGAGCGGTGCGTGATCGTCGCCCCGGCCGCCCATCACACCCGGATGGAGGATCTCCTCGCCGGGCGCGAGATCCAGATCGGCCGGAACGGCGTCGAGCTCGCCGCGGGCGACCTCTCGCGCGGCTTCCGCCTGCCGGCCGCCGGCATTGCCCTCTATGGCGAGCAGCAGATCCTGCCGCAGGCGAAGCTCCAGCGGCGGGCCTCCAAGTCTCGCTTCGGACCGTTTCTCGCCGGCTTGCGCGACTTGAAGGTGGGCGACTATGTCGTCCATTCGGATCATGGCATCGGCCGGTTCATCGCCCTGCGCTCGGTGCGCGGCGGGGTCGAGGACACGGCACACCTGCCGCCCGCCCTGCGCGATTTTTCCGCGCCGGCCGCGATCGAATCCGAAGTCATGGAGATCGAGTACACCAGCGGGAAGCGCCTTCTGCTGCCGCTCTCGCGCCTCGATCAGGTACAGAAATACAGCGGTATCGAGGGGGTGGCGCCGCGCCTCGACCAGCTCGGCGGCACCTCGTGGAACAAAGCCAAGAGCAAGGTCAAGTCGAGCCTGCGCGACATGGCGGACGGGCTGCTCAAGCTCTATGCCGAGCGCCAGCTCGCCCGGGCGCCCGCGATGGGCGGCGAGGAGGATTCCGATTGGGTGCGCCAGTTCGCGGCGGCGTTCGCCTACGAGGAGACCGCCGACCAGCACGAGGCGATCGCGGCGATCCGCCAGGATCTACGGAGCGAGCGGCCGATGGACCGGCTGCTGTGCGGCGACGTCGGCTACGGCAAGACCGAGGTCGCGATGCGCGCGGCGTTCCAGGCGGTCGACGCCGGATTCCAGGTCGCGGTGCTCGCTCCCACCACCATTCTCGCCGACCAGCACCTGGAAACCTTCCGCAAGCGCTTCGCCGGATTCCCTGTGACCATCGAGATGATCTCCCGCTTCCGCTCGGGGCCGGAAACGAAAGCGCTCGGCAAACGCCTGAAGGAGGGAGGAGTCGACATTCTGATCGGCACCCACCGGCTGCTGTCGAAAGACATCGAGATGCCGAAGCTGGGCCTGATGATCGTCGACGAGGAGCAGCGCTTCGGCGTGGCGCAGAAGGAACGCTTGAAACAGGCGAAGAAGAACGTCCACGTGCTCGCCATGTCGGCCACCCCGGTGCCGCGCACCCTGCAGCTGTCGCTCGCCGGGGTGCGCGACCTGTCGGTGATCGAGACGCCGCCGAAAGACCGGATGGCGGTCGAGACCGCGATCCTGCCGTTCAACCCGGAGGTGATCCGCGAGGCGATCGAGCACGAGATCGAGCGCGGCGGCCAGGTCTATTACGTCTACAACCGGGTCGAGACGATTGAAAAAATGCTCACCTACCTGCGTGATCTGGTGCCCGGCGTGCGGGTGACCGTCGGCCACGGCCAGCTCGAAGAGGCGGAGCTGTCGCGCCGGATGCACGCCTTCACCGAGCGCCAGTTCGACGTCCTGCTCGCGACCACGATCATCGAGAACGGCATCGACATTCCGAACGTCAACACGATGATCGTCCATCGCGCCGAACGGTTCGGCCTCGCCCAGCTCTACCAGCTGCGCGGTCGCGTCGGCCGGAGCAACCAGCTCGCCTACTGCTACCTGCTGGTGCCGTCGGATCGCATCCTGTCGGAATCGGCGCGGAAGCGGCTGGCGGCGATCCGGGAATTCACCGACCTCGGCGCCGGGTTTCGGATCGCGGCGCGCGACCTGGAGATCCGCGGCGCCGGTAACCTCTTAGGCTCCGAGCAGAGCGGCCAGATCGCCGCGGTCGGCATCGAAACCTACCTGAAGCTGTTGGAGGAAGCCGTCCGCGAGCTGCGCGGCGAGGCGATCGAAGAAGCGCCGTCGGCGCAGATCGATCTGCCGGTCGCGATGTCGATCCCGCAAGGCTACGTGGCCGACGCGAACCTGCGCATGGAGATCTACCGCAAGATCGCGGCGGCCGAGCAGTCGCGCGAAGAGGTGCTCGCCGAGCTGGCCGACCGCTTCGGTCCGCCGCCCGATGCCGTGCGTACCCTGGTCGAGGTCGCCGCGCTCAAGCGGGTCGCCGAATCGTTGCGCGTGCAGTCGATCGCGAGCCGCGGCCGCGAGCTGACCATCCGCCTGCGCCGCGACGCCCGGGTCGACGTCGACCGGCTGATCGACCTGGTGTCGACTTTGCAGGGCGCGAGCTTCAGCCCCACCGGCGTGCTGACCCTGCCGGTCAGCTCGGGCGCAGAGGCCTTGGCGACCGCGACCGCGACGCTTCAGAGCCTCGCCCACTAGATCCTCATCCTCTACTCGCTCCCGACCATGCCTAGCGCCACGTCCTCTCGAAGGATCTTCCTGGCTGCCTGCCTTGGGCTGGCGGATCTCGGCGCCTGCAAGCGAACGCCGCCCCCGGCGCCCGATGCGGTGGCACGGATCGACCGGGAGGAGCTTCGCTATCCGCAGTTTCGGATCTACGTGTCCGAGGTCGTGGGCCAATCCGCGGGCCTGCTCGCGAGCGACGTGCTGTCCGCCCTGTTCGACCAGTTCCTCGACGAGCGGCTGCTGGAGCACATGGCGACCGAGCGCAAGCTCGCCCCCCCGGAGCCGGACCCGGCAGCCCCGTCGGGCGAGTCGGCGGGACGCCGCGGCCGGCGCGGAATCGACGCGCTGCTCGCCGCCGAGGTCGCGGAGCCGACCGAGCCGGAGATCGACGTCTATTACCGCGACCATGGCGCGGAGTTCGCGCGGCCCGAGCGGGTGCGGTTGCGCCAGGTGCTGGTCGAGCGGCGGAGCGAGGCCGAGCGCGCGCTGGGCTATCTCGCCGCGGGGGCCGACTTCGCGGAGATCGCCCGCAAATACTCGCGCGACCCGAGCGCCGAGCGCGGCGGCGACCAGGGCGAGCTGGCCGCGAGCGACCTGCCCGCGGCGTTTGCCGAGGTAATCTTCCGCCTGCAACCGGGGCAGGTCAGCCCGGTGGTGCCGGCGGATTACGGCTTCCATATCTTCCAGGTCACCGAGCACTTCCCGGCCGAAACCATTCCGCTCGAACGCGCCCGGGCGGAGATCCGCCGCCGGTTGCGCCGCGAGCGAGCGGACTTGGTGGTCGGCAAGCTGGTGAGCGAGGCGCGGCATCGCTACAATGTGGACATCTATGCGCGAAATCTCCCGTTCGAATACCGAGGCGTCTACCGTGACCCCAATGACTCCAAAAAAACCGCTCGCCGCTGACTCTCACCGCCCCCAACGTGCCGCTTCGGGCGCCCTGCTCCTGATCTTGCCCGTGCTCGCGGGCATGGGGCTCGCCGCCGCGCCGCCGGCCGCCGCCGAGGTGGTCAACAAGATCGTGCTGCGGATCAACGACCGGATCGTCACCCAACACGATTACGAGGTCGCGCGCGAGGATCTGCGCCGCGAGATCAGCCGGCGGAACCTGGACCCGCAAGAGAAGGAACAGGCGCTCGCGAGTGCCGGCGAAGTGGCGTTCAAGAACCTCTACGAGGATCTGCTGCTCCAGTCGCGCGCCGACCAGCTGAGCATCACCGCCACCGAGCAGGAGGTCGAAGCCTCGGTGCAACAGATGCGCGAGAATTTCAACATCACCTCGGACGAGCAGTTCCGCGGCGCGCTCGCCCAGAGCGGCATGACCGAAAACGAGCTGCGCGAGAACCTGAGAAAGAACCTGCGGGTTCGCGAGTTGGTCGGCCGCGAGGTGCAAGCCAAGATCAAGCTGGAAGAAGACGACCTGCGGCGCTACTACCAGAAAAACGTCGATCTCTTCCGTGTGCCGGAGCAGGTTCATCTGCGCGAAGCCGTCATCCTCGCGGAAAAAACCCCGGCGGCGGCCGAACGGGGCAAGATCGCGAGCCAGGTGCGCGCCGCGGTGGTCGGGGGCCAGACCCTGGCCGACGCCGCGAAACCGTTCGAGGATCAGGCGGTCGCAAGCGGCGTGGTCGATCTCGGCTGGTTGTCGCAGAGCGATCTCGATCCCAACATCGTGCAAGCCGCCTGGAGCCTCGCCCCGGGCGCTTCGAGCGAGCCGACCGAGGGACGCGGCGGCACCCATCTGTTGCAGATGGTGGAACGGCGCCCTTCCTACGTGCGCCCGTTCCCCGAAGTGCAGGCCGAGATCGAGGGCCGCGAGCGCAACCGGTTGTTCAAGGACCGCTTCGCGCAATACGAGCAGGAGCTGGAGAAAGACTCGCTGATCGTCGCCCGGCCGCCCGCCGAGGCGACCGAATTCCGGCGCCTGATCGGCGCGCCGCCCGAAGATCCGCTCGAGGCCGCGGACCGCATTCCGGCGGACGCGCCAGCCGCGGGGACGACGGCCGCGGCTCCGGCTTCCCCGGCCCCCGAGGCGACGCCCCCCGCACCCCAAGCGCCGGAAAATCCGCCCGGCCGTTAGCGGAACATGATGAGAGCGGTGGCGAGTCGCGTGAGGGAACCCCTCCAAGCCCGTCATTCCGAGCGAGAGCGAGGAATCTGGGGGTTGGGTGGCGCGGATCTCGTTCCCGCTCCGGAATTTAAGGCCGCCCACCCACCCAGATCCCTCGCTCACGCTCGGGATGACGGGGGGAAGTGGTGACTCCGGAAGAGTTTCGCCGCTTCGGCCACGATCTGGTCGATTGGCTCGCCGACTATCGCTCCGGTTTGAGCGAACGCCCGGTGATGGCGCGAAGCGCCCCGGGCGAGATCAAGGCGAGCCTGCCCGCCTCGCCGCCGGAAGCGGCGGAGCCGTTCGACGCGATCCTTAAAGACGTCGACCGGCTGGTGGTGCCCGGTCTGTCCCTCTGGCAGCACCCGGGCTTTTACGGCTATTTCCCGTCCAACGCCTCGCTCGCGAGCGTGCTCGGCGACCTCTTGAGCACGGGGCTCGGGGTGCTCGGCCTGTCGTGGCAATCGAGCCCGGCGCTCACCGAGCTCGAAGAGGTGACGACCGACTGGATGCGCCAGGCGGTCGGCCTTTCCGACGCCTGGAGTGGCGTGATCCAGGATACGGCGTCAACCAGCACGTTGCTCGCGCTGCTCTGCGCCCGGGAGCGCACGACGGATTTCGGTCTCGCGCGCGGCGGGCTCCAGGCGGAGCCCAAAGCGCTGCGGGTCTACGTCTCGGAGCACAGCCACAGCTCGGTGGAAAAAGCGGCGCTGCTCGCCGGTTTCGGCCGCGACAACGTCCGCCAGGTCGAAACCGACGAACGTTTCGCAATGCGGCCGGAGGCGCTCGCCGCGGCGATCAAAGCCGATCTGGACGCGGGCTTCCTGCCCTGTGCCGTGGTCGCCACGATCGGCACGACGACCACCACCGCATTCGATCCCCTGGCCGAGATCGCCGAAATTACCCGCGCGCACGGTCTTTGGCTCCACGTCGACGCGGCGATGGCGGGCTCGGCGATGATCCTGCCCGAGTGCCGCCCCCTCTGGCAGGGCATCGAGGGCGCGGACTCGCTCGTCTGGAACGCCCACAAATGGCTCGGCGTCGCCTTCGACTGCTCGCTCTACTACGTGCGGGACGCCGACCACCTGATCCGCGTCATGTCCACCCGGCCGAGCTACCTCCGCTCCGCGGTGGACGACCAGGTGAAGAACCTCCGCGATTGGGGCCTCCCCCTCGGCCGCCGTTTCCGCGCCCTCAAGCTCTGGTTCCTCATCCGCGAACAAGGTCTCGAAAGACTGCGTACCCGACTGAGACGCGATCTTGCAAACGCCCAATGGCTCGCCGAGCAGGTCCAGGCGACTCCCGACTGGCGCGTGCTCGCCCCCGTGGCTTTGCAGACTCTCTGTCTACGCCATGAGCCCCCCGGCCTCGAAGGGAAAGATCTCGACCGCCACACGCTGGCCTGGGCCGAGAAGGCGAACGCCTCCGGCAAGGCCTATCTGACGCCCGCCTTGCTTGAAGGCCGCTGGATGGTGCGGGTCTCGATCGGCGCGGACGCGACCGAGCGGGCGGATGTGGCGGCGTTGTGGGGGTTGTTGCAGGGGTTGGTCGGGTAGACCGGCGGCCCGTCGTTGGCAGGGTCAACCCAATAGGGGTGTACGGAGGGCAACCGTAGGGAAATACGTTTGAAAACGTCCCTCGTCGGCCGTCGCGATGGGCCAGCCTAGGACCATGGCATGCGCGCCGATAAAAAAGTCTGGCAACGGAATCGAAGGAGAGTCGCGACCGGATTCGGTGCGACGTCGCTCTCGATACTGAAAATAAGCTCTTGCGCAGGGTTCTGCGACGGCAACCGGAATATCTAGCAGGGTGATTCCCCAACTCCGGAGCCGCTCGGCGACGAGGTCCGGTTCGGCATCGCCAACGCAGATCTCCGAAAGGCAAACAGCATTGACAGCCGCTCCACCCTCCGAGACGCCCTCGGCGATGGTCCGCCGTGCCCACTCGAAGAATGGAGATCGCGCGGTCGAGGCGTAGATCAAAACGTTGGTGTCGAGGAGAATCATGGCTCCCGGGTCAGGGCTTTCAGATCCTCCCAGGTCATCGTCGGCCGGAGGGGGGTCGCGGCGATCACTTCGAGGCACCGCTCCAGGCTCATCTTGGGTTCGGGCTTCGGAGGCTCAAGGCGCACCAAAAGCAAGCGGCCTTCGCCCTGACTCTGGATATCAAAGATGTCCCCGGGGCTTACCGCAGGAAGTACAACGCGCCGCTTCGCGTCTGCCGTTGCCGTCGCCATGGTGGGATTATCCCACCGAATTTTGCTTCGCGCAACGAGGGCACGAAGGACGGATCTTGGAAGACTGCCCTCTGGCGATTTGCCACTTCTTGGTTAGTTGTTGCCTCCCAGCAAGTCCGCCATGCCCTTGAAGAACTGCATCCAGTACAAGAAATTGAGAGCGTCTTCACCGGTGAACGTCTGTGGTTGCGTCTGCCGCACGTCAAGGCCTGAAGCCTCGTCGCTTCCCGGTAATAACTCGAGTGCAGCGCCCCAGGCCAACTTGAAGGGAGCCGGAACCGGGTTCTGTGTTGGCTTGCCTCCCCAGGAGGTGATCACCACCGTGCCGTCGGCGATATTGTGGTTCTCCTGTGAGACCCGACCTGTCCAGGTGGCAGTCAATGGATAGCTTCCGATCTCGGTGTCGTAAAAGACAATCGAGTCACGCGTGAAGCTCTTGACGGTGAGCACGCGCTTCTCGTTAGCCTGATAAGGAAGATTTGTATAGTTTGTGAAGTGACCGTCTTGCCAGGTATAGGTCAGGCAGTGATCGTGGGCGCAGAGGTGGAGGATGTTCGGCAGGCTTAGCGGAGCTTCCGTCATGGCATACCAATTCCCGGCCTTGCTTTTCCAGTGACCGGGCCACGACGAAGTGAACTCGCCTCCGACCCGGCCATCGCGCCAGTTGCCTTTATAGACCGCTGTTAGGCCCGCCGCCGACCCGGTTGAGTCCGCACGGTGAATCACTACGTCCACACTCTTGTCCGCGTTCAATCGCACGCTCTCGAAGTAAAGGTTTGCCACCTCGCCGGTACGCCATTGGCCGTTTCCCTGCACTCCTAGGAACGTCCAGGTTGCGCAGTTGTCGACGCCTTCGCACTCTGTCATGGTGCTCGGGCTGGAGTCTGCCGGCTGGCCTGCCTGCGCATGCAATGCAGCGGTTTGCGCGGAGATTGCCAGGGCCACCGAGAGGGTCGTTATGACAAGTCGCTGTCGGGTCATCATCTGAGTCGCTCCGCGGTAAAGACTTAAAGATTTGCAGGTAATTACTGTAGTCTACAGCCCGAGAATGAGCCTCAGTCCATTTTCTACTCCGAGGAGAAGTCGTGGCGGTATTGCCCCAGCAATTTCGGTCAGGAGATTCTTGTCAATGGCGAGTAGCTGGGAAACGTTCGCCACGGAATCGGAGGGAAGGCCGGTTAGGTTCTTGGGGAGAAAGGTGTTACCTGGTGCTTCGGCCAACTCCAAAGTGGTCGTGACGGGAACAGCAAGGACGGTGCGAAGGCGGCTGGCGGTGAACTCCTCGGTTTGGATGACAATCACCGGCCGGCGATAGCCGGGCTCGGAGCCGGAGGGCTCGGGGAGCGAGGCCCACCAGATCTCCCCCCGCCGAATCACCAAGGATCCCGTGTCAAGGTTGCCAGTTGAAGGGTCTCCAAAAAGGGATCGGGAGTCTGGTCGACCTTCTCGTAGACTCGGTTAAGCGCTTCGGTGATGCCATTCCGCTTCTGTGCTCGGACAAACTCCTGGATGGCTGTGGCATAGAGCTGGCTACGGGAGATGCCCATCTCTGCCGCCATCGCCTCGGCAGACTCAAAGATAGGGTCGGGTAGAGAAATGGCCGTTTTCACGGCTCAAGTATAACCCGGTCATACCTGCTTTTCCAGGCAAATGTGTTCAGCGACCAGTATTGAGAATCAAGCGCTCAGACCCCTTGCAGGAATCTCAACTCGGGTTCGGCATACTCCGGGGGGAGGTTCAAGATCGAGATCCCGATAGCAGATCACAGCCGACACCACGCCGCTCATACTCGATTGGCCAGCTTCTGGCAAAGTAGCAGGTATCGTTCTCGCCCAAGTCGGAAACTGCCATCGGTGGCCAGCTGTTGCAAGTCACCGTGATGAGCTGATGCGGACCGCCGCAGCGGCTCCTCAAAATGACCTCCCCGCCAGAGGACTTCTGGAGCCGTATCCGCCCAACAGTATGTTCACTCGGTTTACCGCTCTGATGAATCACTCCGTGGTCATCTTCCCATTGGCACCGCAGTTGAATAGGATCGAGCTCGGTACATTCCATCCTTGCTTCCATCGGGCCTGGAATCTCTTCTGGAACACCCAGCTCGACCTCCTGGTCCGTGGGGTCCTCAGGAACCGCGACCGTGCAACTCCGAACAAAGAAAAGGGCGACGACCAGAAGAATTGCAAGGGCCACTGCATAGGCTCCCAGTCGCCTCTTCGATTAAACAAATAGGAGAGGAGATCTTCAATGGTTGCCATGGCGTTGACCTCCCTGCGGCGTGGCGTGCCCAGCCCGAGAGCCAAGTGCCTCCGGCGTCGAGTAGAGCTCACCCGCCGCGCCGACTTGCCGGCGTTCGTAGTGGGCTGGCCCAGATCAGTGGTGTTATGAGCCAGGACAGTGGTGATCTGGGCCAGAAGGCCAGAACAGTGGTGATCTGGGCCAGAACACTGGTGATCTGAGCCAGATCAGAGGTGTTCTGGACCAGAACAGTAGTGATCTAGGCCAGAACAGTGGTGTTCTAGGCTAGAACAGTGATGATCTGGACCAGAACAGTAGTGTTCTAGGCTAGAACAGTGGTGATCTGGACCAGAACAGTGGTGTTCTAGGCCAGATCAGTGGTGATCTGGACCAGATCAGTGGTGTCCTGAACCAGAACAGTGGTGATCTGGACCAGAACAGTGGTGATCTGGGCCAGATCAGTGGTGTTCTGGACCTCCTACGCGTCGGCGGGCACGAGATCGGCGATCTGCCCGACGTCGAGATCGTCGGTGCCGTCCCCGGGCCTCCAGAGCGTTTTCGCTCGGACGAGCTTTTCGGCGGCTTCTTCGGTTTCCCCGGCCAGGTCGTCGGAGCGGGCGGCGAAGACCAGGGCGAAGGCGGTCAGACGCTGGCGCAACACGTCGGATCCTTGGGCGGCCTCGGCGACGGAGAGCGCCAGATCCGCGAGATTCTGTCCGTCCTCCGGCGCGCGCGTCCCGGCGGTGAGGCTCTCTTCGCAGAGCCGCTCGCAGAAGGCCCACGACTGATACTCCTCCCCATGCTCGATCACCAGACGGCGGATGCGATCGGGCAACGTCTCGAACCGACTCCATAGAGCCCGCGCCGCGCTTCGCGCCTCTTCGGGGGTGGGAGGAGGTGGCGGGGCGCTCAACTCCGCGTCCAACTCCTTCAGGGCTTGGTAGATCTCTGGCTGGAGATCCTCGGCGATCTCCGCCGCCAGCTCGGCGAGATCCTCCGGCCAATCAGACTCTTCGGAGTCGGCGGGGGCTCGTTTGGCGGCTGCGCCCTCCGAGGCGGCGCTTTCGGCGCAGATGGTCTGGAACAGCGCGAGGAGCTGATCGAGCCGATTCGCGGAGACTCCGACCCCCGAGGCCAGGCGTTCGAGCGTCGAGCGGTGGGGGCGGATCTTGCCTTGCTCGTAGCGAGAGATTCGCCTGGTGTCGATCCCGGTCCGTTCGCTCAACTTGTGCTGGTGGCGGCCGGCCATGAAGCGAAACAGCTGCACGACCAGCCCGGCCGCCCGGCGTTCGAAGGCGTCGCTCATCTTTAGGCCCTTTACGGTGACCAGATCGTACCGAAAAAAGGTGTCGGCGCGAGGAAGTTGCTCCTAAGATACCCCCACCGAAGGTACCTCAGCACGAAATTTTGCATTTCTGCGCCCCCGGCGCAGCTCTGATGTCGATCGAAGGGTGCGCGCGGCCATGAAGGCCGCGGCGCAAGACCCCTTCGGGATAGGAGCCGGTCATGTCCGCTTCGTCTCCCCGCCGCCTGCTGTTGCTGCTTCTCGTCGTAGGTCTGGCCTTCCCGAGCCACGCTGCCGCGGCACCATGGGATTTCGGGAACCTGCTCGCCAAGGCAGGTGGATTCTTTTCGGCGCTGTGGGCGCCGGTTGGGTACGTGATCGAGCCGGATGGCCGATACGGCGAAAAACCAATCCCTGTATCGAAGGAGGTCGGCTGCGAGATCATGCCGGACGGGAACTGCGCATCGACCCTAGCCCGCGAGAAAAAAAACACACCCGTGCTGAGCGATGTCGGTTGCGAGATCTTGCCGGGCGGCCTTTGCGGGGGGTAGCCGCCTGTATCAGGGAGCTTCGGCCGTAGCTACCCCGGCGCGCCGAAGCTCCTCTATGAGTTGCTTCGCGGTCTGTGCGGACGCAGCTTCGCGCTGGGCGGCATCCCAAAACAAGCGAATCGCAGCGAGCAGCTTTTCGGGGAGAGGTTGCGCGGCAAAAACGTGCGCCGAAGTGACTGCGAGCTTCTTGACCTCTCGGGTCTGCCCCCTGTCCAGTTGGATACTCGCCAGCTCAAGCACGGCCAGAGCCGAATCGATCCAAAGCCGCCGCGCAGCGAATGCTTCCCAAACTTCTTCCAGAGCCAACGATGCTTCCAGCAACCTACCTGACGCGGCGGCGACTTTGGCGGTCAGCCAGCGTAGGCGCACCACATCAAGGGTGCGCCCAAGTTCGAACGCTGCAGCCTGGAGAGCCTCGAGCCGCGCCGCTGCACCGGAAGCGTCACCCGCTTCACATAGGTAGGCAGCCTCGTTAAAGGCGATGGCCCAGCTGAGGCGAACATCGCCCGCGATCTGTGCATACTGCCGAGCCTCGACGAGAGCTTCGAGCGCTCCCTGAAACTGGAATTTTCTCTTGAGTACCGCGGCTCGGCAGATCAGTACGCGCGTCCTTGGCAAAGGACCAGGGACTGTCGCGAGAGCTTTGTCTAACTGAGCCAGCGCCGGCTCAAGCTTCTCCAAATAGATCAGCAACACCGCGCGGTGAAGCAATGGCCTAGTCCGATCGAGCGGAAATTCTGCGGGTGGCGCTGCGACTCCGATGAGCGCGTCCATTTCGAGAAAAATCGTCTCGGCTCGCCGGAATTCACCCGCTGCGCACCAGGCGTTAGCCTCGAAAGCCGCGGCATAGCCTTCAAGCCAGCAGCGCCACTCTATGGCGCCATTCGCTGAAACTGCGGCGCAACGCCCGAGTTGAGCATACTCGCGAGCCTCGTCCAAACGGTTCGCCGCAGCGCGTTCGCTCTCTTCGCAAAGTCGTTCGACCACCGCCCAGGTGTGAAAGGCCTCGATCTCTTCGACGATCCGCTTGCGGTCTTCGGAGGGCATCTTGCGCAAGCGCTGCCACGCAATAGCCGCAGCCGCGCGGTCGAGTCGCCAGCGGCGGGCACGAACCTTCGCTTCGATTCGGTTCCTGGCCTTCTCGCGAACGGTTCGGGAAAAACGTGAGCTGACCGTTTCGATGATCTGCCGGTCCCGGGAGGGTAGATCCGCGGCCCCGTCCATCGCCGGTTCCGCCGGCAGTTGCTCCAGAGCCGCGATCGCCCGTTCCAAATCTCCCTGGGCAACGCCCATGACCTTCGCCAGACGGCCGAGCAGGAATCGATCCACCATCTGGTCGCCTTTTTCCAGCCGGCAGACCGACCCTTTGCTGAAGCAAGCCTCTCGTTCGAGCCGGACTTGCGTCCAGCCGGCACGCACTCGAAGGTTGCGCAGCACCACGGCAAGCAGTGGCGCGGGTTTCTGCGACACGGAGGATCTCCTCGGTCGAATCAATTGTGTGGTCTCTGCAATCTTACGGTGCTTCCACCCGTCAATGCGAGACAACGCAACGCCACGAGACCAAGGTTCGCAAAAATTTGCGATTACAGCCCCTGAGGTACGCCTCGCGTACGATACCCCGGAGGTCGGCCGCCGCAAATGTTCGTTGGCGCGCGAAATATCGCGTAAGGAAGACCGCAGGTACCCCCTAAACGGCACCGGGGTGAACGGTTGGGGGCCCGGCTCCCCTAACCTCACCTCCGCGATGGACAACCCCTTTAAACGCCACTGGGCCGAGCTCGCGCCGTTTCGTGAATCGGTCCTGGTTCATTTCACCCGGTCGGGGCTGCGCCTTCGGCTTCAGAAGGCGTGCGAAAAAATCGTCGAGGACGCGCTGGAGCTCGAAGAAGAAGGGCCGGGCCTCGGTGAGTCGTGGCTCAAGACCGGATCGCGCGCCGGGGCCGTCGACCTTTGGCATACTCTGCAGGCGTTCCTCGGGCTCGCCGCAACGCGGCGCGTTTCAGTGGTGACGGAGGAAGAGGATCTCCTCTGCCAATACCTCGAAGCGTTGGCTGAAAATCTCGAACGAATGATCGCCGACCTGGAACGAAGGCTCGGCCCGCCTCCGCCGGAGTTGCCATCCGACGCCGCGCGGCGGCCCACGAACTGAGGCCGTAGCCCGCCGCTCGGCGGGAAGACCTGGTCGCCCCTACCGCCCGTTTCATGCAGGCCGAACGTCGACGAAACACGTCGCGTGGGCTCGACAACCACCCTCGCACTCCCCCAAAAAGCCTCTCAAGGGCTCGCGCGAGCCTCGCCCGGGTGGGTTCCGGTGGCCCTGGTGGTCATTTCGGTGGCCACCAGTGGACAAAATTGGACAGGAGTGGAGCAACGAGACTAGAATCACCGTCCAAATAGCTGGACCCAAAGGCGAGGGTCATGTTGCGAGGTAGCTCACCAGCGAAGATTGATGAGAAAGGGCGCCTCAAGGTGCCGACGGATTTCCGTCGGTTCGTCGAGGAGAGGTACGGGCGCGAGCTTTTCGTCACCTCGATCCACGGCGATTGCGCCCGACTCTACCCGTTGCCGGTTTGGGAGGAGATCGAGGGGAAGCTCCAGTCGATGCCCTCGGCCGATCCGTCCAAACAGCGGTTCTTGGAACGGGCGAGCTACTTCGGCCAGCAGGTGCGGCTCGACGACCAGGGGCGGCTGGTGATTCCGCAGATCCTCCGGGAGAGCGCCGGGATGAACGGCGACGTGGTGGTCATGGCGCAGATCGACCACCTGATCGTCTGGAACCACGAGCGGCTGGTCGCCCGCTTGGCAGAGCAGCCGTTCACCGAGGACGACTCGCGCGCCCTGGCGGAGCGCGGCGGGATTTGATGCCGTGCGACGACCGCGTGACGAGATCAAACGCCCGTGGCCGCCCGACATGTCCCCGTCCTGCTTCGCGAGGTGGTCGAGCTGCTCGCCCCCGAACGGGGCGGCGTTTTCGTTGACGCGACGCTCGGCTTGGGCGGACATGCGGAGGCGCTCCTCGAAGCCGGCCCCGAGGCGGAGCTGGTGGGCATCGACCGCGACCCGCAGGCGCTCGATCTGGCCCGGGAACGGCTGGCGCATTTCGGCCCCCGGGTGCGGCTGCTGGAGGGGAATTTTGCCGACCTCGGCGATTTGCTCGGGGCGGCGGGGATCGGCCGGGTGGCGGGGATTCTCGCCGACCTCGGCGTTTCGTCTTTACAAATCGATTCGCCGGAACGGGGTTTCAGCTTCCGTTTCGGCGGACCGCTCGACATGCGGATGGGCCGTGGCGGCCTCTCCGCCGCGGACATCGTGAACGAAAGCTCGGAGGAAGAATTGGCCAAGATCTTCTGGGAGTACGGCGAGGAACGGCAATCGCGGCGGATCGCGCGCGCGATCGTCGCGGCGCGCCGCGAGAAACCGATCGAGACCACCTCGGAGCTGCGCCGCGCGATCGACCGCGGCAAGGGGCACGAGACCGGGCCGAGGAACCGCGAAGGACGGGTCGATCCGGCCACCCGCGTCTTCCAGGCGCTGCGCATCGAGGTGAATCAGGAGCTTGAAGGCTTGGAGCGCCTTCTCGATCAGGCGGTCGACCAGCTCGATGCCGAAGGTCGGCTGGTGATCATTTCCTACCACAGCCTGGAGGATCGGATCGTCAAGAACACGCTGCGCGATCTGCACCGGGGCGAGATCGACCTGATCACCGGCCGGCCGCATTCGGAGAGCCAGGCGATCGAGCTGTTGACCAAGCGGCCGGTGCGCCCGAGCGAAGAGGAAGTCGCGATCAACCCGCGCTCGCGCTCGGCGCGGCTGCGCGCCGGCCGGAGACTGGAGATCCGGTGAGGAATGCCTACGCCTTCACCCGGCCGGTCGCCAACGCCTACCTGGTACGCGAGCGCGACAGGAAGCGTCTCCGCGAGCTGGTGCTGGTACTGGCGGCGGTCGGTGCGTTGGGCATAGGTCTGCTCTCGTATACCTGGATTCATCTCGAAGTGCTCTCGACCGGCTACAAGATCGACAAGCTCGAAAAGCAGCTGCGGGAGATGACCCGCACCGAGCGGCAGCTCTCGCTCGAAGCGGCGTATCTCGCGAGCCCGCAGCGGATCGAAGAGCGCGCCCGGCACGAGCTGGGGCTCGAACCGCCGGCGCTCGATCGCGTGATCTTCTGGGAGGAGCTGCCGTGAAGACGCGGCTCCGGGTCCTTGCCGGTCTCGGGCTCGTTTGGGTGGCGCTGATCGCCGGGCGGCTCTACTACCTCCAAGTCATCCGCCACGCCCACTACGCCAAGCGAGCCGGCAATCAGCAGCAGCGGGTGGTCGAGCTCGATCCGCCGCGCGGCACGATCTACGACGCGCGCGGCCGCGAGCTCGCGGTGTCGATCGAGGTCGATTCGGTCTACGCCGTGCCTTCCGAGATCGCCGATCCGAGCGCGGCGGCGCACCAGCTCGCCCAGCTGGTCGAGAAGGACCCCGGCAAGCTCGCCAAGCAGCTCGGCGACAGGGATCGCGACTTCGTCTGGATCAAACGCAAGCTCGATCCGCCGACCGCGGAGAAGATCCGCGCCCTCCACCTCTCCGGGCTCCGGTTCGTCACCGAGAGCAAGCGCTATTACCCGATGCGCGAGCTGGCGGCCCAGGTGCTCGGCTTCGTCGGTACCGAGAACCACGGCCTGGAAGGCCTGGAGCAGCTCTACGACCAGACCGTCGCCGGCAAGCCGGGGCGCCGAACCGTTCTCCGCGATGCGCGCAAAGGGACCGTGATGGACCCCGAGCTGTCGTTCACCGATCCGGAGCCGGGGCGGGATCTCCACCTGTCGCTCGACGCGACGATCCAGCACATCGTCGAGCGCGAGCTGGCCCAGTCGGTGGACGAGCGCGGCGCGCGCAAGGGCATGGCGGTGTTTCTCGACGCGCGAACCGGCGGCGTGCTCGCTCTGGCGAGTTATCCGAGCTTCGATCCGAACCTGTACGGCGATACGTCCAAAGACCTGTGGCGCAATCGCGCGGTCACCGATTTCTACGAGCCGGGCTCGACGTTCAAGATCGTCACCGCGGCGGCGGCGCTCGAAAGCGGCCTGGTCAAGGCGAGCGATACGTTCGATTGCGGGATGGGCCAGATCACGCTCGCCGGCATTCGGATTCGCGACCACAAGCCGTTCGGCATCTTGACCTTTGCCGAGGCGATCGCCAAATCGAGCAACGTCGGGATGATCAAGACCGCCCTGCTGCTCGGCGACGAGCGGCTGTACGGGATGGCGAGCGCGCTCGGCTTCGGCCGCAAAACCGGCATCGATCTGCCCGGCGAGGCGTCGGGCATTCTGCACCCGCTGTCCGAATGGCGGCGCTTTCCGCTCAGCAAGGCGTACATCTCGTTCGGCCAGGGGGTCTCGGTGACTCCCCTCCAACTCGCGGTGGCGGCGGCGACCGTCGCCAACGGCGGCGTCCGCCTTCAGCCGTACATCGTCGCCTCAACCGGCGGCGCGGGGCAGATCGAGCCGCTCCATGCCGCGATCCAGCCGGTCGGGCGGGCGATGTCGGCCGCCACCGCGGCCGAGCTGACGCGCCTGCTCGAAGGTGTCGTAACCGCGGGGACCGCCAAATCCGCCGCCGTCGCGGGTTACAACGTGGCGGGCAAGACCGGGACGGCGCAGATTCCGCTCGCCGGAAGCTACGACCGGAACCACTACGTGCCGAGCTTCGTCGGCTTCGCGCCGGGCGACCGGCCGCAGATCGTCGGCGTCGTCGCGATCGACGCACCGCAGGGTTTCGAATACCACGGCGGTCAGGTGGCGGCGCCGGTGTTCGGCGCGATCGCCCGCCAGGTGCTGCTCTACCTGGGCGTTCGCCCGGAGCGCACGCGCCCCGAGTGGCCGGACGGCCAGGCGATGCCGAAGATGGTGACCGCGGGTTTGACCCCCGCTACGGCCCCAACCACGCCGGCTCCCGCGACCGCCTCCAATACCCCCACCGCACCCGCCACGCCGGCTTCCCAACCGGCCGGCCGGCCGGCGGTTCGACCGATCCCGGCCAGCTCGATCAGCATCACTCCGGCCGCCCCGGCCCCCGTCGCTCCCGGAGGCGCGAAATGAGCGCGCTACCCCTCTCGGAGCTGATCGACGGGCTCGGCCTTCCGGAGATGGATCTGCCGAGCGATCCGCAAATCTCCGGCGTGAGCCACGATTCGCGCGCGGTCTCGCCCGGCGATCTGTTCGTCGCCTGGTCCGGAGGGCGGTTCGACGGCCGGGCGTTCGTGCCCCAGGCGGTCGAGCGCGGCGCGGTCGCGGTGCTCGCTCCCGGAGGTAGGCCCGCGGGCCTCGCGGCCGAAATCCCTTGGCTGTCGGCGGCGAATCCGCGCGCGCTGCTCGGGCCGCTCGCCGCGCGGGCCTACGGCCATCCGGACCGTGAGCTGATCCTCGCCGGGGTGACCGGCACGAACGGCAAATCGACCGTCGCGTCGTTGCTCGCCGCGATCTTCGAACAGACAGGGCGCCCGGCAGGCTTCATCGGCACGCTCGGCTACCGCCTGCGCGGGAAGAGCTTTCCGGGAGAGCGGACGACGCCCGAGGCGAGCGACCTGTTTCGCACCCTCCGTGCCATGCGCGAAGCCGGGGCTTCGGCGGTGGCGATGGAGGTCTCGTCCCACGCGCTCGAACAGGGCCGGGCGGACGGTGCGGCGTTCGACCTCGCCCTGTTCACCAACCTGTCGCGCGACCATCTCGACCTGCACGGCGACATGGAGAGCTATTTCGCCGCGAAGCGCCGTCTTTTCGATCGGCTGAAGCCGGGCGGGCGCGCGGTGATCAACGTCGATGACGAGTACGGCCGCCGGCTGGCGGCCGATCTGCCGGACGCTTGGACCTACAGCGTCGAAGGCGGAGAGGCCACCGTCACGGTGCGCGACGCGAAGCTCGATCGCCACGGTCTGGCCGCGACGATCGCGGTGGCGATCGGCAAGAGCGGTTTGAAGGACGAATTCGAGATCGCCTCGCCCCTGCTCGGCCGGTACAACCTGTCGAACCTGGTCGGGGCGATCGCGGGCGCCCTGGCGCTCTCGACGGTCGCGACGGTCGCGGCGGTCGCGATCCCACGCTCCGCGATCGTCGCCGCCGCGGCGGCGCAACGGCCGGTTCCCGGACGGATGGAACCGGTCGAATGCGGCCAGCCGTTCGCCGCGATCGTCGACTACGCGCACACCGATGCCGCCCTGTCCGCCGCGATCTCTTCGGTCCGCGAAATCGTGCCCGGCCGGACGATCGTCGTCTTCGGCTGCGGCGGCGACCGCGATCCGGGTAAGCGGCCGGTGATGGGCAGGGTCGCGGGCGAGCTGGCCGATCTGGCGATCGCCACCTCCGACAACCCGCGCAGCGAAGATCCGCACGCGATCCTCGCCGCGGTCGAAGAGGGCCTGCGCTCGACGGGTAAGACCAACTACCTGTTGATCCCCGACCGGCGCGACGCGATCCGCACCGCGATCGCCGCCGCGGAGGAAGGCTCCGCGGTGCTGATCGCGGGCAAAGGGCACGAGCGCGACCAGACGATCGGCGACCGCCGCTTGCCGTTTTCGGATTACGAAGAGATCGAGCGGGCGCTCACGGAGAGATTCGGTGTACGCCTCGGCCTCTGAAGCCGCGCTCGCGATGGCCGGCCGGCTCGCCGCGGGCGATCCCGCGGCGCGGTTCGGCGGCGCGGCGATCGACTCGCGGGCCGTCCGCCCCGGCGAGCTGTTCTTCGCCTTCCGCGGCGAGCGGGCCGACGGCCGGGCGTTCGTGGCCGAGGCGTTGGCCCGCGGCGCCGCGGGGGCGGTGGTCGAAAGCGTCGACAGGAGGGGCGGCGAGCCGTTGGTGCGCCTGCCCGCCGGCTCGGAAGGGTTTCTGATCGAGGTCGGAAACACCGGCGACGCGCTGGTCGAGCTCGCCCGCGCTCTCCGCGATCGCGCGCCGGAGCAGCTGGCGGGGATCACCGGGTCCGCGGGCAAGACGACGACCAAAGAGCTGCTCTCCGCGATGCTCGCGCGCCGGTTCCGGGTCTCGCGCACCGCGGGAAACTTCAACAACCGGATCGGCCTGCCGGTCTCCCTGCTCAACGTCCCCGACGACACCGAATGGATGGTCGCCGAGATGGGCATGTCGTCGGCCGGCGAGCTGCGCGAGCTGTCGCTGTTGGCGCGACCGGACCTCGCGGTGTTCACGGTCGTCCGTCCGGTCCATCTCGAATTCTTCGACTCGGTGCGCGCGATCGCCGAGGCGAAGGCCGAGCTGCTCGCGGGTCTCGCGAGCGATGGCTGGGTGGTCGCCAACGCGGACGACCCGGAGATTGCCCGGATCGCCCGCCGACATCGAGAGGAGCGCGGGGGGCGCATCATCTGGTACGGCCAGAGCGAACCCGGCCCCCTCGACCTTCGCGCGGTGGACGTTCTCGCCCAGCCGGACGGCCTCGGCACCCGCTTCACCCTCGAAGTCGAGGGGGAGCGCCTGCCGGTCCACCTTGCGCTTCACGGCGCCTACAACGTCGAGAACTTTCT
This sequence comes from Thermoanaerobaculia bacterium, assembly GCA_035995205.1. Taxonomy (GTDB): domain Bacteria; phylum Acidobacteriota; class Thermoanaerobaculia; order Multivoradales; family UBA5704; genus DASYKS01. The sequence continues at coordinate 10,684 of DASYKS010000096.1, read as the reverse complement.
CGCCGCGGCGGCGGCCGCCTGGTCGATCGGCGTGCCGCTCGAAGAGATCGTGGAAGTCGCCGCCGAGATGCCGAGCGCGATAGGGCGCGGCGAGGTCCATCGGTTGGAGTTGGAAGGCGGGATCGCCTTCCTGATCGACGATTCCTACAACTCGAACCCGGACGCGGTCAGGAAGGCGCTCGCCGGGGCCGCGGGCATTTTTCCGAGCAATCGGCCAAACGGCCGGTCCGGCCGCCGCGTGGCGATCCTCGGCGACATGCTGGAGCTGGGGGCCGACGGCCCGGCGTTTCATCGCGAGGCCGGCGCCCAAGCCGCCGCGCTCGGTTTCTCGCCCGTCGTAGGGGTGGGAGAGCTGGCGCGCGAGCTGGTCGCCGGAGCGGCGGCGGGCGGCGCCGAAGCGGTCCACTTGTCCGAAGCCGCGGCGGCGGCGGATTGGGCCGCAGAGCATCTGGCGGCGGGAGACGTGGTCCTGGTGAAGGGCTCGCGCGGCGTACGCCTCGATCGGGTGGTCGATCGGATGACTGGGCGGTTGATCGCAGCCGGGGAGGGAAGGGCCTGATGCTCTACGAGCTGCTCTATCCGCTCCACGACCGGTTCGCGATCTTCAATGTCTTCCGCTACATCACGTTCCGGGCGGCGGCGGCGATCGTCACCGCTCTCCTTCTCTCCTGGCTGCTCGGCCCCTGGTTCATCCGCACGCTGCGGCGGCTCTCGGTCGGGCAGAACATCCGCGAGCTGGGGCCGCAGGCGCATCAGGTGAAAGCCGGCACCCCCACCATGGGGGGACTGCTGATCCTGTTCGCGCTGATCGTGCCCACGTTGCTGTGGGGCAACCTGCGCAACCGGTATCTCTGGCTCGCGATGGGGGTGACGGTGGCGTTCGGCCTCGTCGGTTTCCTGGACGACTATCTAAAGGTCAAGAAGCGGCGCAACCTCGGCCTCACCGCGCGCACCAAGTTCCTGCTGCAGATCGTGGCGGCGCTCGGGTTGGGCCTCGCCCTGTGGGCGATCCCGGAGTTCGATTCCACCCTCGCGTTCCCATTCTTCAAGCGCCTGGTGCTCCCGCTCGGCCTCGCCTACGTGCCGTTCGTGGTGCTGGTGCTGGTGGGAGCGTCCAACGCGGTCAACCTGACCGACGGGCTGGATGGCCTGGCGATCGGCGCCACCACCGTCGCGGCGGGAACCTACGCCCTGTTCACTTATGTCGGCGGCAACCGGGTGATCGCCAACTACCTCCAGATCTCCTACGTGCCCGGGGTGGGCGAGGTGGCGGTGTTCTGCTCCGCCCTGGTCGGCGCCGGGCTCGGCTTCCTCTGGTTCAACTCCCATCCGGCGGAAGTGTTCATGGGCGACGTCGGCTCGCTGTCGCTCGGCGCGGCGATCGGCAGCGTCGCCGTGCTCGCCAAACAGGAGATCCTGCTGGTGGTGGTCGGCGGCGTGTTCGTGCTCGAAGCGCTGTCGGTGATCATCCAGGTCGCCTCGTTCAAGCTGCGCGGCAAGCGGGTGTTCCGCATGGCGCCGCTCCACCACCATTTCGAGCTGTCGGGCTGGGCCGAGCCGAAGGTGATCGTACGGTTCTGGATTCTCTCGATCCTGTTCGCGCTGATTTCCATCTCGACGTTGAAACTGCGATGACCGAGATGAATCTACCCCTGCTCGCCCCGTGGGGCGAAGGCCGCTTCGAGCGGGTGCTGGTCTACGGGCTTAAAGTTTCAGGACTGGCGGCCGCGCGCTTCCTGCGCCGCCGGGGGGTCGCGGTGATCGGCGTCGACCAGAAGCGCGCGGAGGAGCTCGATCTCGGCTCGCTCGCGAACGATCCGGGGGTAGAGCTGCGCCTCGGCGCCGATTCGGCCACGCGGTTGGGCCTGCTGGATCGACTCGACGCGGTCGTCGTCTCCCCCGGAGTACCGATGGACCAGCCGCTGATCCATGAAGCGCGGGCCGAAGGGCTGCCGGTGATCGCCGAGGTCGAGCTGGCGTTTCCCGCGCTCGAAGCCGAGGGGGTAAACCTCGCCGCGATCACCGGCAGCAACGGTAAGAGCACCGTCACCGAAATGCTCGGCGCGATCCTCTCCGCGGCCGGTCGCCGGGTGGAGGTCTGCGGCAACATCGGCACGCCGGTTTCCGACCGGGTCGATCGGGTCGATGCCGAGACGGGAACCCAGGCGCCGGGCCGGGCGTTCGTGGTCGAGCTGTCGAGCTTTCAGATCGAAGGGATCGACCGGTTCCGTCCGGACGCCGCGGCGCTGCTCAACATCTCCGAGGACCACCTCGACCGCTACCCGAGCCTCGCGGCTTACGCGGACGCGAAGAAAAGACTGTTTGCCCGCATGCGGCCGGACGGCGTCGCGGTGCTGAACGCCGACGACCCTTTGACGCTCGACGTGGAGACCGCCGCGCGCCGACGGCTGTTCTCGCGCTCGGGACCGGTCGCCGACGGCTGCCAGCTCGAAAACGGCTGGGTGGTCGAGGTCGAGCCGGACGGCCGGAAGACTCCCCTGTTCGCCGTCATGGACGTGCCGCTCGCCGGGTTGCAGAACGTCGAGAACGCGATGGCCGCGGCGCTTCTCGCCCGCGCGCTCGGCGCCGGCGCGGGCGCGATCCGCTCGGCGTTGCTGGCGTTTTCCGGCCTGCCTCACCGGCTGGAGCGGGTCGGCGAGCACGACGGCGTCGTCTGGTACGACGACTCGAAGGGGACCAACCCGGCGGCGACGATGAAATCGATCGAAGGTTTCCCCGACGGCAGCGTCCACTTGATCCTCGGCGGCCGCAACAAGGGCGCCGATCTTTCGCTGCTCGCGCCGCTGGTCGCCAGGAAGGCGCGCCGGGTCTATCTGATCGGCGAATCGGCCGACGACTTCGCCCGCGTCCTGTCCGGCGCCGCGCCGCTCGACTTGGTGGGAACGCTCGACCGCGCCGTCCAAGCGGCGGCCGGCAACGTCCGATCGGGCGAAGTCGTCGTGCTGTCGCCGGCCTGCGCGAGCTTCGATCAGTTCCGCAACTTCGAGCACCGGGGCCACGTGTTCCAGGAGCTGGTGCTCAGCCGGGTGCTCGGCGAGGCCGACGAGGTGGGCGATTCGACGGGAGGACCGGACTGATGGCGAAGAAGCTCGCCTTCGACAAGCTGCTGTTCGGCGCGGTCGCCCTGCTCGCGGGCTTCGGCCTGGTGATGGTCTATTCGGCAAGCGCGGCGCTCGCCCGCGACCGCGCCGCGGGGATCAATCCGTTCCTGCTCAAGCAGTCGGTCGCCGGCATCCTCGGTCTGATCGCGATGGCGGTCGTGATGCACATCGACTACCGGGTGTTGCGCCGGGTCGAGGTGGTCTACGGTCTGCTCGCGAGCATCACGCTGCTGCTGGTCGCGGTCCTGTTCTCCGGCCATCTCAACGGCACTCAGCGCTGGTTTCTGCTCGGGCCGATCTCGATCCAGCCGTCGGAGATCGCGAAGCTCGCGTTGATCCCGTTTGCGGCCTACCAGATCTCGCGGAAGCTCGACCGGGTGAACGAACGCGATCTGCTGTTGCCGATCGCGCTCGGCTGCGGTCTGGTCTGCGGCTTGATTCTGATCCAGCCCGATTTCGGCACCGCGGTGCTGCTCGGCAGCACCGTGTTCTTCCTGCTGTTCCTCGCCGGCCTTTCGTGGCGCTACGTGGTCGCGGGCTTCGCGGTCGCGGTGCCTCTCCTCTACGCCTTGGTGATCAACGTGCCCTACCGCCGGGAGCGCTTCTTCGCGTTCCTCGACCCCGAACGCGATCCGTTGGGCTCCGGTTTCCAGGCGCTCCAATCGCTGATCGCGATCGGTTCCGGCGGCGCCTTCGGGCTCGGCGCCGGGCAGAGCCTGCAGAAGCTCTGGTTTCTGCCCCATCCGGAATCGGATTTCGTCTACGCGATCGTCTGCGAAGAGCTGGGGATGGCCGGCGCGCTGTTCGTGATCGGCCTGTTCGGCATCGTCGCCTGGCGCGGCTATGTCGCGGGGGCGAAGGCGCCGGACGATTTCGGCCGCTATCTCGCCTGGGGTTTCACCCTGGTCGTGGTGCTCCAGGCTCTCTTGAACATCAGCGTCGCGCTCGCGCTCTTGCCGACCAAGGGCATCCCGTTGCCGTTCATCTCCTACGGCGGCTCGTCTCTGGTAGTCACGATGACCGCCTGCGGCGTGCTGCTCAACCTGTCGCAACACGGATGAGCGACTCGACCTCTCCCTCGGCTCCGCGCCGCCGCCACGCCCTGCTCGCAGGCGGCGGCACAGGGGGCCACGTCTTTCCGGCGATCGCGGTCGGCCGCGAGCTCGCGGCGCGCGGCTGGACGATCAGCTACGCCGGTTCGGCCGCGGGGCTCGAAGCGCGCCTGGTGCCGCAAGAGGGTTGGCCGTTCCACCCGCTGCCCGCCAAGGCGTTCCTCGGCCGGGGGGTCGGCGCGAAGATCGGCGCGCTCACGACATTGGTCCGTTCGAGCGTCGCGGCGCGCGCGCTGGTCAAACGGCTGGACGTCGACGCCGTGCTCGGAACCGGCGGCTACGCCTCGGCGCCCGCGGTGGTCGGCGCGCGCCTGGCCGGACGGCCGATCCTGCTGCTGGAGCTGAACGCCCGCGCCGGAGTGGCGAACCGGATGCTCGCCCGCTTTGCCACCGCGGCGGCGGTCGCGTTCGAAGACACCCGCCGCGACCTCGCCTGCCGCTCGACGGTGACCGGCGTGCCGGTGCGCTCGGCGTTTTTCGCGGCCCCCAGCGAATTGCCCGGCGGGCCGCGGCGGCTGCTCGTGCTCGGCGGCAGCCAGGGGGCGCGCCAGATCAACCGCGCGATGCCGGAAGCCGCGCGCCGGCTGCTCGAAGAGATCCCCGATCTTACGATCCGCCATCAGGCGGGGGCGAAAAACGTCGACGAGACGCTCGCCGCCTACCGCGCGTCGGGATTGGACGAGAGCGCGCTCGCGCGGGTCGCCGTCGTGCCGTTCATCGAGGACGTCGCGGCTGCGCTTTCCGAGAGCCACCTGATCGTCTCGCGCGCCGGGGCGGTGACGGTCGCCGAGATCTGCGCCGCCGGCCGGCCGGCGCTGTTTCTACCGCTCACGATCGCCAAGGGTCACCAGATCGAAAACGCCCGCCTGCTCGAACGGGCGGGAGCGGCGGAGGTGCTGGTCGAAGGGACTCCGCAAGGATCGGGCGAGCCGTTCGCCGCGCGCTTGGCCGCCCGGCTCGCAACTAAATTGATCGACCTGCTGGCGGATCGCCCGGGTCTCGCGCGGCGCGCCGAAGCGGCCCGGTCGTTGGCCCGTCCGGGCGCCGTCGCGGCGATCGCCGACGCGCTGGAAGCGGTGGCGCGGGGTGCTCGCTCTGGCGGGTCGGGAGGGGCGCGATGAGCTTCGCCCAATTCGCCGACCTCTCGCGCATCCATTTCGTCGGCATCGGCGGCGCCGGAATGAGCGGCATCGCCGAGATCCTGCTCGAATACGATTTAGAGGTCTCGGGCAGCGATCAGGCCGCGGGCGAAGCGACCGAGCGGCTCGCCTCGCTCGGCGCCACGATTCAATTCGGCCATGCGGCCGAAAACGTCGAGCGCGCCGACGTGGTCGTCGTTTCCTCCGCCGTGCCCGAAGCAAATCCGGAGATCCGCGAAGCGCGCCGCCGCGGCATTCCGGTCGTCCGCCGCGCCGAGATGCTCGCCGAGCTGATGCGGTTGAAATACGGCATCGCGATCGCAGGCACTCACGGCAAGACGACCACCACCTCGCTGGTCGGCCAGGTGCTCACCGAGGCGGGTCTCGATCCGACCGTCATCGTCGGCGGCCGGGTCCGCGTGCTCGGCACCGGCGCGCGCCTCGGCCACAGCCAGTATCTGGTCGCCGAGGCCGACGAATTCGATCGCAGTTTCCTGACGCTGGCGCCGATCATCGCGGTGCTCACCAACATCGACCGCGATCATCTGGACACCTACGGCACGATGGAGGCGATCCTCGACGCCTTCGTCGCCTTCGCCAACCGGGTGCCGTTCTTCGGACGCGTGCTGGTCTGTCTCGACGACGCGAACGTCCAGACCATCCTGCCGCGGATCGCGGAGCGCCGGATCATCACCTACGGCTTCGCGCCGCAGGCCGATCTCGCGGCGGTCGATCTGGAGCCCACGTTCGGAACCTCCGGAGGGGTCCGCTTCGGCGTGCGCAGCCGGGAGCGCGGCCTGCTCGGGAGCATCGAGCTGCCGATGCCGGGACGTCACAACGTCCAGAACGCGCTGGCGGCGATCGGCGTCGGGCTCGTGCTGCGGCTCGAATTCGCCGCGATCGCCGCGGCCCTCGCGTCGTTCAAGGGAGTCCACCGCCGGTTCGAAACGATCGGCACCTGGCGCGGCGCCACGGTGGTCGACGACTACGCGCATCATCCGACGGAAGTCGCGGCTACTCTGGAAGCCGCGCACCAGAGCTTTCCGCGCGGCAAGGTCCACGCCGTTTTTCAGCCGCACCTCTACTCGCGCACCCAGGATCAGGCCGAGGCGTTCGGCCGCGCCCTCTTGGGCGCCGACCGGGCGGTGGTGACCGACATCTACGCCTCGCGCGAGCAGCCGATCCCCGGTCTCACCGGCGAACGGGTGGTCGAAGAGGCGGCGAAAAGCGGCCATCGCAACGTCGTCTATTGCCCGTCCTGGCACGACGCCCAGGGCCTGCTGGCCGCGGAGGTCGCACCGGGCGACCTGGTGATCACGCTCGGCGCGGGCGACATCTACAAACTGGGCCGCGAGTTGGTGGCGGAAACCGCTCCTCTCGCGGCACCCGTGGCGGAGATTGCGTCATGAGGCCCGACGGTTTCGGAGGGGGCGGGCACCCGGAGGCCGGCGGTCCGCTCAGGCCCGGGGATGGCGCGGGCGGCACAGGGCCGGGTGCCACGGTGATCCCCTTCCGTCGCTCTCAGGGTCCGCCGCGAAGGAAGCGGCGGAGCCTGTGGCGCAAGCTGATGCGCCCCTTGGGCTCCGCCCTCGCGATCCTAGGGATACCGCTCGCGGGCGGGCTCTGGGTGGCCACCGCCCCGCAGTTCGCGTTGCGCGAGATCGAGATCGAGGGCGCCGGCCGGGTGAGCGAAGCCTGGATCCGCGCCCGACTCGCGCCGCTCTTGGGCCGCAACCTGCCGCTGCTGCCCCTCTCCGCGGCGGCCGAACGGCTGTCGGCCCACGCTTGGGTCGATTCGCTGGAGATCGCCAAAGAGCTGCCGGGCCGATTGCGCGTCCGGGTGGCAGAGAAAACGCCCGCGGTCTTCCTGCGCAGCGGCGGCCGGCTGTTTTGGGCGGATGCGACCGGCAAGCCGATCGCGCCGCTCTCCGCCGCCGAGGCGGCGCGAGAGATCGCCCGCGAGCGCGCTCTGACCCAGCCGAACGGCGGTCCGGACGCGGCGGGCGGATTTCTCGTCGTCAGTTTCGCCGCGCCGGTTCCCAACGGCGTGGCCCGTGCGCTGGGCGTCGCCGCGGAGCTGGGCAAGGCGAACCCCGACTGGGCGGCGCGGTTGGCCGAGATCGAAGTGTTGGGCGAGGAAGATTTCCGTCTGCGGATCGGCGTGCTGCCGTTTCCTCTGCTGGTCCGCGACGGCGACGTAATCGACAAAGTCCACCGGTTGGAGGCGTTGCTGCCAAGGCTTGCCGAGCGTTATCCGACGCTCGCCGCCGTGGATTTGCGCTTCTCCCATCGGATCGTGGTGCAACCTGCGGCAGAAGGCGCGTCGGCCGGCGCGCGCTTGGGCATAGCCGCTTCGAGATTGGCAAGCTGAGGGTCGGGCCTATGGCGAAACCGGAACCGTATTTCGTAGCGATCGACATCGGGTCGTCCAAAGTGGGCGTGCTCATCGGCCAAAGGGACGCCAAGGGCGGCCTGGAGGTCGTGGGCAAGGGCCTCGCGCCCAATCGAGGCACGCGCAAAGGCAATATCGTCAACGTCGAAGCGACCGTCGAGGCGCTGAAGGCGGCGAGCGAGGAGGCCGAGGTGATGGCCGGCCAGGAGATCTCGCGCGCCTACGTCGGCATTTCGGGCGCCGACATCCGCAGCGTCAATGCCCGCGGCATGGTTTCCGTGGCGCGCAAGGATCGCGAGATCGCGCGGCCGGACATCCAACGCGTGCTCGACGCGGCGAAATCCGCCGCTCTGCCTTCCGACCGCGAGATCCTGCATGCCATCCCGCAGGAGTTCCTGGTCGACGAGCAGGGGGGCATCGGCGATCCGCTCGGCATGCTGGGCAGCCGGCTGGAGGTGATGGTCCATCTGGTGACCGGCAACATCACCCGCTCGAAAACCTTGCTGACCTGCGTCAACCGGGCCGGCATCGAGGTGATCGAGATGGTCTTCGAGCCGCTCGCGACCGCCGAAGCGGTGCTCACGCCCGACGAGCGGGAGCTCGGCTCGCTGCTGATCGACGTCGGCGCGGGAACCACCGAGTACGCCCTGTTCGCCGACGGCGAAATTCAATACAGCGCGGTGGCGCCGATCGGCGCGGGGCACTTCACGAACGACATCGCGATGGTTTTGCGCACGCCGTTTGCCGAAGCCGAAAAGATCAAGACCAAGCACGGCTGCTGCATGGCGAGCATGGTGACCGACGACGAAGGGATCTCGGTGCCGACGGTGGCGGGAGGCTCTTCCCGCGTGGTGCCGCGCCGCGAGCTGTGCGAGATCCTCCAGCCGCGCGCCGAGGAGCTGTTCGGCCTGCTGCGCGAGGATCTGATGCGTCACGCCTCGCAGGACAGCCTGCGCGGCGGCGTCGTTCTAACCGGCGGCGGCGCGCAGCTGGATGGACTGTTGGAGCTGACCGAGCAGATGTTCGACGCCGGGGTGCGCTACGGCCTGCCGCGCGGGCTCGGCGGTCTGGTCGACGTGATCAGCAACCCGAGCTGGTCGACCGCCTCGGGGTTGTTGCTCTACGGCCTCGCGGCCGAAGAGTCGCGGCAGGGCAAGGCGCTCAAGAAGAAGGCGGGCTTTTCGGTGCGCGGCGTGATGGGCAGCCTGCGCGGCATGTTCTCGGATCTGCTCTAGAACCTCTCGAACGAAAAACGACGGACGAAACACAGCGGAAAAACGAACCAAGGGGGAACAACGCATGATTCTCTTCGACGACCAGGATGCAGCGAACGAGGAGCTCGAGCAGACGATCGTGATGACGAGCCTCGACATCGTTCCCGCTCGGATCAAGGTCATCGGCGTGGGTGGAGGGGGCGGCAACGCGGTCAACCGAATGATCGATGCCAATTTGCGCGGCATCGAATTCGTGGCGGCGAACACCGACCTCCAAGCCCTCGCCAAGTGCCGGGCGCGGACCAAGATCCAACTCGGCACCCTGTTGACCAAAGGCCTCGGCGCGGGCGCCGATCCGGAGGTCGGCCGGAAGTCGGCTCTGGAAGATACCGAACGGATTCTCGAAGTGCTCGACGGTGCCGACATGGTCTTCCTGACCGCGGGGCTCGGCGGCGGAACGGGCACCGGCGCGGTGCCGATCCTCGCCTCGCTCGCGTCGGAAATCGGCGCGCTCACGGTGGCGATCGTGACCAAGCCGTTCGGCTTCGAAGGTCGCCGCCGGATGCAGCTCGCCGAGCGCGGGGTGGAAGAGCTACGCGCTTCGGTCGACACGTTGATCACGATTCCGAACGAGCGCCTACTCAATTTCGTCGAGCGCGGCACTCCTCTCACCGAGGCGTTCCGGATCGCCGACGACGTGCTGCGCCAGGCGGTCCAAGGTATCAGCGACCTGATCACGGTGCCGGGCGAGATCAACGTCGATTTCGCCGACGTGCGGACGATCATGACCGGCATGGGCATGGCGCTGATGGGCACGGGTGTCGCCCGCGGCGAGAGCCGGGCGATCGAGGCGGCGCAGCGCGCCGTCTCTTCGCCGCTGCTCGAAGAGACCTCGATCCAGGGCGCCAAGGGCGTGCTGATCAACATCTCCGGCGGCCACGACCTGACGCTCCACGAGGTCAACGAAGCGGCGCGGATCATCCAGGAGGCGGTCGATCCGGACGCCAACATCATCACCGGCATGGTGATCGATCCCTCTCTCGACGACGCGATGAAGGTCACCGTGATCGCGACCGGCTTCGACCGGGTCGAAGGGCTACGCGCCCGGGCGAACCAGCCCGTGCTCGGCGTCCACCGGCCGATGGCGGTGCCGCCGCAGAACCTCTCGCCGCTTTCGCCCGTGCCGAGCCTCGCGGCGGCGCCGATCTTCGACAAGCCGGAGCCCGAGCCGGAGCTCGACGTGCCGTTCTACCGCAAGGTGATCGCTCAAGGCCGCGGCGAAGATCCGGGCGGCTTCGGCCCGAACTGGTCGAACGTCGACGACTACGACATCCCGACCGTGCTGCGCAAACAGATGGATTGACCGCCCGTGTCCTGGGTGGTGCGCGCGAGCGCGGCCGATCCAGGACACGAATAGAGATAGCTGAAGAAACGTAGGAGCTGTGAGTGCGGCACCCGTCCGCTCCCCGGCCTTAACCCCCTTGGGGCCGGAAGCGGGCGGGTGTCGGTTGTTTCCTCGGACAACACCACCACCGCTGGGGTTGATCAGGCTCCGGCGCATCCGCCTAGTGTAGTGCGTCAAGCGGATGCGACCTTATCGAGGCTCCGGCGGGCTCGGGTGACTTTCTCGAGGATGTCGGATGCCTTGGCAGTCCAGATGAACGGTTTGGGTTCGATGTTGTGCTGTTCGATCGCACTCAAGATC
>DASYKS010000095.1:0-1628 GCA_035995205.1 Thermoanaerobaculia bacterium | reverse complement strand
AGCAGGGCGCCGATGAGCAATCCGAGAAAGACGTAGCAGACCTCCCAGAGGTGCAGGTCGGCGAACAGGGCGAACCCCAGAGCGATGACGGCGATCAGGAAAAGGTAGCGCTTGGCGCTGCGGCGGATGAGGCGGCCAACCGAGAACCCACGATCGCGGGTCTCGAGCATCCGTCTCGCCAGGAGCTGATCGCTGGGTCGTTTCATGGCATGCGCAGAAAGAATATCGCTTCTCGAAGCCTCGGCCGCCGACCCGTCCGAACCGCGCGGTGGCCGACGCGCTTCATGGTTTCGAGAAGGCGAGGACTTCCTGGGTTGGGATCGGCCCCGTTCCAACTGCGTAAGGTCCGAGCAGCCGCCAGCCACCGTTGCCCTGCGTCGTCAAGATGCTCTGAAGCTGTGCCTGCGTAATGGGCGAAGGTATCGGCACGAGCTTGTACTGGATGACCGCGGTGGCTTGGGCTTCCGCTTCCCCGGCTTGCGCGAGAACAGACATCGTTAACGCCGAGATGGCTAGGATCATCGTTGCCGCGAGCAAAATCTTGAATCGCTGAGTGACCATGGACTTCCCCTTTGTCGCCCGTGCGATCGGGCGGATAAAGATTTTCGCGATCTACGTATTCTGGCGCGTGAGCAGCCATTAGGCAACTTGCGTCAAGGGCGGACGACAGCGAGCGCCGGCATGCCGGTCAAGGCGGCCCAGGGGAGGCCAGACGCCCATGATCGACAAGTGTCCAACTATAGGCTCCGCCGGGCCACTTGATCGACTCGAGGAACGCGCGCGTCTCGGCTGCGATGGGCCGCTCAATTCAGGTCGAACAGGATGCGCAATCCTCGGGCGACCTCCGATGACAGCTGCCCGAGTTGCCGTTTGATCAGTCGCGTCGAGGCAGTCATCAACCGGTGAAGCTGAAGCGCCGAAGGGACGCGGAGACCCGTCGCCGCAAAGTCGGGATCGCGACAATCCAGCAAAAGATCGGCTTGGAGTCGTTGGCTCGGAATCTGGCTAGTAATAAAGGCTAGGACCACGTGGCGGTGGGGGCCGATTGGCTCCGTCAAACAGACCGCCGGTCGAACTTTGGTGCTCGAAAGATCATCGAATGGAAACGGGACAAGCACGACCTTATGCCTGGTCACCGAAAGGCTCTCCATCCTGAAGGGAGTAGATATCCTCCTCCGGGGCCGCGAGATCGAGGAAGGCGGCATTTTGAGCGGCTTCCTCTTGTACCTCTTCTTCGGGCAGGGGGTACAGCACGATGACGCGCACCCTCATTGAGCCGGGAAGCGGCAAGGCTTCGTCCAGTCTCAGCACGTGATCCTCATCAATGGTTCCGGTCGTCTCCAACGCCGTCAAGGCGGCTTCCATTGCAACCTCCCTTCGATGTAAAACCGGCGGCAGATCTCTCAGCCCCTGTCAGTCTACGTCCTTCCCGTCCGCAAGCCCCTGCACCTTGCCCCAATCCGTCACCTTCTCGGAGAACGGCCAGATCTTGCCGATGGCCCGGAACCATCCGATGTCGCGGAGCAGGGCGCCGATGAGCAATCCGAGAAAGACGTAGCAGACCTCCCAGAGGTGCAGGTCGGCGAACAGGGCGAACCCCAGAGCGATGACGGCGATCAGGAAAAGGT
>DASYKS010000094.1:0-45031 GCA_035995205.1 Thermoanaerobaculia bacterium | reverse complement strand
CGAAACTGTTTGAAGCCCGAAGGGCGAGTTTTGAGCCTCGCCCGCAACGCAACCTCGCGGCCGTTCACTCGGTCCAGGCTGGACGGGGTATCTTGCAGCGTATAAGGTCCGCCGTTCTCATGGTCCGCGCCAAAGTCTCCTGCTCGATCCACAAATTCGGCGGCGCCGCGCTCGCCGATTCGGTCTCGATCCGCCGCGCGGTCGAGATCTTTCGCGACGAAACCGGCCCCAAGGTCGCCGTGGTCTCGGCGATGGCGGGCGTGACCGACGCGCTGCTCGAAGTCGGCGCCCGGGCGCTTGCGGGCGACGAGATCGAAGCGCTCGCGATCGTCGAGCGACTGCGCGAGCGGCATCTCGAAACGGCGCAGGCGCTCGCCCGCGAAGGGCGCGACCGCGACGCGTTGCTCGCGGAGATCGCCGCGTCGTTTTCCGAGCTCGGCGCGCTCGCCCGCGGGCTTGCGATCCTGCGCGAGCTGTCGCCGCGCACCTCCGATGCGATCGTCGCCCGCGGCGAGCTGCTCTCGTCCCGACTGTTCGCGGCGGCGCTCACCGCGGCCGGCGATCGCGCGCGATGGATCGAGCCCGGTTCCGTGATCGTCACCGACGGCCGGTACGGCAACGCCTCCCCCGATCTCGCCGCGACCGACCGCGCCGCCTCCCGGGTCCTTTCGCCGCTGCTCGCGCGCGGGATCTCGCCGGTGGTCGCGGGCTTCTTGGGCGCGAGCCCCGAAGGACGGCTCGCGACGCTCGGCCGCGGCGGCACCGATCTGACCGCCACGATGCTCGGCCGGGCGCTCGACGCCTCGCGCGTCGTGCTGTGGAAAGACGTGCCCGGCCTGCTGACCGCCGATCCGCGCATCGTGCCCGCGGCGCGGGTGCTGCCGAAGCTCGACCTGCGCGAGGCGGCCGAGCTGGCCTATTACGGCGCGAAAGTACTTCACCCGCGGGCGTTGATCCCGCTTTCGACACCGCTGGGCGGAGCGGGCACCGAAGCGCGCGGCGCGCCGCCGCAGGTTCGTTTGATCGTCAAGCCGTTCGCCGACCCGGAGGCGCCCGGCACCGAGATCTCGGCGCTCGGCCGGCCGAAGAAGCGCTCGCAGCCGGTGCGCGCTCTCTCCGCCGTGCGCGGCCAGGCGCTGGTGACCGTCGCCGGCAGCGGCATGCTCGGCGTGCCCGGCATCGCGGCGCGGACTTTCGGCGCGCTCCATTACGAGGGAATCTCGGTTTCGCTGATCTCCCAGGCGTCCTCCGAGCACTCGATCTGCTTCGCCGTGCCGCGCGCCGATTCGGAGCGCGCGCGGGTCGCTCTCTCCGAGGCGTTCCGCGACGAGATCGCGCGCCGCGAGATCGACGGCGTCGAAGTGCGCGCGGGGGTCGCGACACTCGCCGTCGTCGGCCTCGGCATGCCGGGCACGCCGGGGACCGCGGCGCGGACCTTTCGCGCGCTCGCGGAATCCGAGATCAACGTCGTCGCGATCGCCCAAGGCTCCTCCGAGCTGAACCTCTCGATGGTGGTCGACGACCGCGAGACCGAGGAGGCGCTCCGCCGCATCCATGCCGCGTTTCAGCTCGACAAGATCGGCGGCGGCCACGCCCACGCGCGGCCGAGCGCCCTGCCCGCGGACGTCGTGCTGCTCGGTTTCGGCGCGGTCGGCCGCGAGCTGGCCCTGCTGCTCGCGAAGCTCAAGGACGCGCCGGTGCGCGTCGTCGCGGTGATCGATCGCTCGGGCTACGTCTTCCGGCCGCACGGCATTCCGAGCGCCACCCTGCGCAAACTGGCCGAGGCGAAAGCCGAGGGGGGCGCTCTCGCCGCCGCTCCCGGCGGCCACGCGGCAACGCCGGAGGCGGCCCTCGCCGAGATCTGCCGCCACGCGCTGGCGCGGCCGATCCTCGCCGATCTGACCGCCGAAGAGACCGCCCCGCTGCTCGCCTCCGCGCTCGAAGCGGGGATGCGTCTGGCGCTCGCGAACAAACGGCCGCTCTCCGGTCCCCGGCGCGAGGCGGCGGAGCTGCTCGCGCTCGCCCGCGCGCTCGGCCGCGACCTACGCTTTGAAACCACCGTGGGGGCAGGGCTGCCGGTCATGGACACCTATCGCAAGCTGCTCGAATCGGGCGACCGGATCGAGCGGATCGAAGGATGCTTCTCGGGCACGCTCGGCTTCCTGCTCACGGAGGTCTCTCTCGGCCGGCGCTTTTCCGAAGCGTTGCGCGCCGCGATGGCCGCAGGATTCACCGAGCCCGATCCGCGCGACGACCTCTCCGGCATGGACGTGGCGAGGAAGGCGCTGATCCTCGGCCGCCTGCTCGGCTTCGACGGCGAGATTGGTGACGTCGCGGTCGAGCCGCTCGCTCCGGCATGGACGCGTGATCTATCGCGCGAGGAGTTTCTGGCCCGTCTGCCGGAGCTCGATCCGATCTGGAAACGGCGCGGCGACGAGGCGCGGGCGAAAGGGGAAGCGTTGCGCTACGTCGCGACCGTCACCCGGCGGAAGCTCTCGGTGGCGCTCGTCGCCGTCCCGGCCACCTCGTCGTTTGCCGCCCTCCACGGCACCGCGAACCAGGTCGTGTTCACGACCGCGCGCTACAAGACGAACCCGCTGGTGATCACCGGCCCGGGCGCCGGGCTCGGCGTCACCGCGGCGGGCGTTCTCAACGACCTGTTCGAGCTGGCGGGCGAGCCGTGAGCGGCGCGGCAAGGACGTACGCGCGCGTTTTCGCCCCGGGCTCGATCGGCAACCTCGGCCCCGGGTTCGACACCTTGGGCCTCGCGGTCGCCGGAGCCGGCGATACCGTCACCGCGCGGCGGATCGAATCGAAACCCGGCGCGGACTCCGTCATCATCCTCTCCGCCGGCCACCCCGACCTGCCGCTCGATCCCGATCTGAATTCCGCCGGCATCGCGGCGCGCGACGCGCTCCGCCGCGCGGGCTCGAAGATCTCCATGGCGCTGGAAATCGAAAAGGGCCTGCCGCTTTCGGCGGGGCTGGGGGGCAGCGCCGCCTCCGCGGTCGCGGCGGCCGTCGCGGTCCACCTCCTGCTGGGGGCGCCGCTCAACGAGGGCGCGCTGCTCGCCGCGAGCCTCGCGGGCGAGGCGGCGGTCGCCGGTTGCCACCTGGACAACGTGGCGCCTTCGCTCCTCGGCGGGGCCGTGCTCGTCCGCTCGATCGATCCGATCGACGCGATCCGCCTGCCGGTGCCCGCGGAGTTGCTCGTCGTGCTCGCAACCCCGGACGCCGCAATGCGCACGGCGGAGGCGCGCCGCGTGCTGCCGCGCGACGTGCCGCGCGCGATCGCGGTCCACCAGCTGGCCCACACCGGGGCGTTGATCGCGGGGCTCTGCCTCGGCGACCTCGCGCTGATCGGCCGAGCGATCGACGACCGGATCGCCGAGCCGGTGCGCGCTCCCCTGCTCGCCGGATTCGTCGAAGCCAAAGCGGCGGCGCTTGGCGCCGGCGCGCTCGGCGCCTCGATCTCGGGCTCCGGACCGACGGCGTTCGCGCTCGCGGGCGACCGCGCGACGGCCGAGCGGATCGCCGAGGCGATGCGCGAGGCTTACGCCGGACGCGGCATCGGCTGCACGGTGCGAATCGCCGAGGTCGATCGCCAGGGCGCGCGCGAAATTCCAGGAGACGACGGATGATCTTCGCCCCCGGTACCGAAACGATTCAAGTCTGCGCCGCCTGCGGCACCGAGCTGTCCGCGCTCGACGCCCGCTCGCGCTGCGATTGCGGCGGCCTGCTGGAGGCGCGCCAGCCGGCCCCGGCCCTCCGCGGCACCCCACTGCGGGCGCTGTTCGCCGAGCGCCGCGCTTCTGGCCGCGGGGTGTCCGGCTCGGGAGTCTGGCGCTACCGCGAGCTGGTGGCGCCCGGAGCCGCGGACGACGAGATCGTGAGCCACCCGGAGGGCAACACCCCGCTCCTCTGCCGCGCCGCGGTCGCCCGTTTTGCCGGAGTCGCCGACCTCACGATGAAGCACGAGGGGCACAACCCGACCGGATCGTTCAAGGATCGCGGCATGACCGCTGGGGTCACCCAAGCCCGGAGGGTGGGAGCGAAGGCGGTCGCCTGCGCCTCGACCGGCAACACCTCCGCGGCGCTCGCCTCCTACGCCGCGCAAGCCGGCATCCCCGCGCTGGTCGTCGTGCCGGCCGGCCAGATCGCCCTCGGCAAGCTCGCGCAGTCGCTCGCCTACGGCGCCAAAACCCTTCTGGTGCGCGGCGATTTCGACGACTGCCTGCGTCTGATCGAGCAGGCGAGCCGCGAGCTGGACGTCTACCTGCTCAACTCGATCAACCCGTTCCGGCTCGAAGGGCAAAAGACGATCGTGCTCGAAATCCTCGAGCAGCTCGGCTGGCAGGCCCCCGACTGGATCGCGCTGCCGGCCGGCAACCTCGGCAACACCTCGGCATTCGGCAAAGCGCTGGTCGAAGCGCGAGAGCTGGGCCTGATCGATCGCCTGCCGCGCCTCGCGGCGATCCAGGCCGCCGGAGCCTCTCCGTTCGCCCAAGGTTTCGCCGAAGGGTTCCGCGAGCGCCGGACGATGAAAGCCGAAACGGTCGCCACCGCGATCAAGATCGGCGACCCCGCCTCCTGGGACCGCGCGGTACGCGCAATCCACGACACCAACGGAGTTTCGATCGCCGTCACCGACGCCGAGATCCTCGAAGCGAAAGCCGCGATCGACGCCTCCGGAGTCGGCTGCGAGCCCGCAAGCGCCGCGAGCGTGGCGGGAGTCAAGAAACTCGTCGCCGCAGGCACCCTCCGCCCCGACGAACGCGTCGTCGCCGTCCTCACCGGCCACGTGCTCAAAGATCCCGGCATCCTGATCTCCTACCACCGCGACATGGACCCGCCCCCGCCGGGAGCGAACCGGCCGATCGAAATCGACGTCGATCTAGGGCAGGTGGAGCGGGCGCTCCGAAGTTAGAGACCCTTTTGGAGTGCGGCGACGTGTCGCCGTTTTTTCGATCGCCGACGCGTCGGCGCGTGTCTCACGCCTTCCTCACTCCGGAGCGAAATACACCGTAAAGATCGCCCGCCGCTCGCGGTCGGGGGAGGTGTTCTCGAAGGCGGCGGTGAACGCGGTTCCTGCCGGTCCTTTGCGAATTCCCGGATCGAGCGGGAAGCGGCAGGTGCCCACGGGGCAGTCCGCTCCGGCGCGGCAGTCGCGGGAGGCGCCGCCGTCCTCCACTTCGTAGCGGTAGCCGGTGAAGCGGGCTTCCGGGGGCAGGGTGATGCGCAGCAGGCGGCAGCTCGGCGGCAGGCCGGCTTCGGCCTTGGCCGGATCGCGCTCGCGCAGACGATCGTCGAGCCCCTCGCCGCAGGGCGTGCTCCCCGGCGGCACGGCGACCTCGATCGACAGCGCCTCCTCGCCGGCCTTGCACTCGATGCACGAGCGCTCGGCGTACGAGCGGCGCTGGGCTTTCGGTTCCGGCAGCGCCGCGGCTGGGGTTGCGGGAGCCGCGGGCGCGGGAACCACCGCGGGTGCCGAGGGAGCCGGAGTCGGGGTCGGAACCGGCGGGGCGGCGACGGTCGGAGCCGGAGTGGACGGCGGGGCGCTCGGGACCGGGGGAGCGGCCTGAGCCGGCGGGGCGGCCGGCTTCGGTGGCGAAGCGACCGCGGGCGAGGGAGTCGGTGCCGGAGTCGGGGCAGCCTGTGGCGGAGCGGGGGTCGGAGCGGCTTGCGTCGGTGGAGCCGGAGGTGGAGTCGCCGTAGCGGGCGGAACGGTGGGCCGGGCCTTCGGCACGACCGGTGCGGCGGCAGGCGGGGCGGCCGGCGCCGGAGGAGGCGCGACGGCCGGAGCCTGCGGAGCCGTGCTTGGAACGCTCGGCGCCGGAGTCGCTGCGGGGGCCGCGGTCGGCGTTGCGGGCTGTGCTGCCGGAGCCGCAGAAGGAGCAGCCGGCGCAGCCGGAGTCGGGGCCGGCTTGGTCACCTGCGGCCCCCCTGTAGGCGCTCCTGCCGTGCGCCCAGGCCGTGGACGGCCGATCCGCACTTGCATCGTCAGGGACGCTCCCGCCGTGTTTTCCTGGAAGGTCGACAGCACGGCGGGCTTCTTCTCGCCCGAGAGCACGAATTCGGAATGGATGGTCAACGCGCCGTCCTTCGTCACTTCGAGCGCCCACCACCCCTCGGCGAGCGAAAAGAAGTACGCCTCGCCTTCTTCGTCGGTGGAAACGATCGCCGGGCCGGTCTTCGGCTCGATCGCCTGATAGAGCAGGCGCACCTTCGCCCCTTGGATCGCCTTGCCCGAGGAATCCTCGACCCTCACCTCCAGAGAAGACGGGCCGCGCCAGACCTCCGCCGCGCCGAGCGGCAGCGCAAACCCCGACCCGAGGGCGAACGAGACCAAGAACGAGAGAGCTTTTCCGCGCATCCCAGAACCTCCCCGAAAGCATCGATCGATCGAACTCTATTGTAGACCTCTCCAGGAATCGCCATCCTCCCCCCTCCCCCGGCACATGATACAAACCCGTCATGCCCGGATTGCTCCGCTCGCTCTACGAAAAGCTCCTTGCCGATCCGCTCGGATTTTCGGTCCCTCCCGCGCAGCCGCCGCGAGTCTCGGCTTCGGTGGTGCCCTGGCGGGTCGGGGGCGGTGGGGAGATCGAGGTCTACTGGGTGCGCCGGTCGGCGGAGCTGGCGTTCATGGGCGGGTGGCACGCGTTCCCAGGAGGCGGCTTGTCGAAGAGCGACGCGGCGCTGCCGGTGCGGGGTTTGCCGGCCGGCATGTCGGAGGGCGGAACCGTGGCGCTTCCTCCCGAGGCGCTGCGGCTGGGCGACACCGATCCCGATCTGGTGCCCGGGCTGCTCGCCTGCGCTCTGCGGGAGCTGTTCGAGGAGGTCGGCTTGCTGGTGGCGTTCGGGCTTCCGGCGGAATTCGACCTCGCTTCCGCCCATCGCGCGCAGCTGGCCGACGGCAAGCAGCTCGGGGTTCAGCTCGACGAGACCGACGCCCAGCTCGATGCGTCGCGGCTGGTGTTCGCCGGTCGCTGGCTCACGCCGCCGTTTGCGCCGATGCGCTTCGACAATCGGTTCTTCCTGCTCGAATGGCCGGCGGATCTCGCCGAGCAGCCGGAGGTGATCCCCGGCGAGCTGGCGACCGGCGAGTGGATTTCGGCTGCCGCGGCGTACGACCGATTCCGCCGCGCCGAGGTGCTCGCGGCGCCGCCGATCCTGCACATCCTGCGCGTGCTCGCCGAGGACGGTCCGGAGCGCGGGCTCCCCCGGCTGCTCGACCCGGCCGAGGCGGACTGGGGGCCGATGCGGAAAATCGAGATGCGCGACGGCATCGCGATGCTGCCGCTCCGGACGCGGACTCTGCCGCCCGCCGCCACCACGAACGCCTACCTGCTCGGTCGCGGCGACGCGGTGCTGGTCGATCCCGGCTCCGATCTGCCCGAGGAGATCGACCGGCTCGAAGCGGCGCTCGCCGCCGCCCGCGAGAAGGACGGCCGGCGGGTGGTCGAAATCTGGCTCACCCATCATCACCCCGACCACGTGGCGGGCGCCGCCGAGCTGCAGCGCCGGCTCAGGCTTCCGATCGCCGCCCACCCGCTCACGGCGGAGCGACTCGGGAATCGCCTGACGATCGCCCGCGAGCTGGCCGACGACCAGCGTATCGAGCTGGCCGGCCTTTCTCCCGGTAAAGCGCTCGGGGAGGCCTCCGGCGAGGCGATGACCTTCCGCGTGCTGCACACGCCGGGGCACGCGCGCGGCCACCTCTGCTTCTTCGAGGAAGCCCAAGGCTCGCTGATTTGCGGCGACCTGGTGGCCGGGATCGGCACGATCGTAATCGATCCGCCGGAAGGCGACATGACCGCCTATCTGGCCTCGCTCGAACGGATGATCGCTTTGGCCCCGCGAACGCTTTTCCCCGCCCACGGTCCGGCGATCGAAGACTCCGTGGGCAAGCTCTCCGAGTACGTCGCCCACCGCCTGCGCCGCGAGGAGAAGGTGCTCGCCGCTTGGGGGCACGGCCTGCGCTCGGCCGCCGAGATGGTCCCCTCCGTCTACGACGACGCGCCGGACGCCGCGCGGCTGCTGGCCGAACGGCAGATCGAAGCGCATCTGGCCCGGCTGCGTTCGCTCGGACGAATCCAGTAGCAAGATGAAACGATCAGGAGGCCTTGCCCCATGTTCCACCGCATTCTGATACCCCTCGCCTTCAGCGACGAAAACGAGGCCGCGGTCAAGGTCGGCATCGATTTCGCGACGCGCGACGGCTCCGAGGTGCTGCTGCTCCACGTGGTCGAAACCATCCGCGGCATTCCGTTCGAAGAGATGCGCGATTTTTACGAGCGTCTGGAGCGCCGCGCGGAGGCCGAGCTGGCCAAGGCCGCCGAGCGTTTCCGCGCGCTCGAAGTCCCGGTGAAAACCGACGTCGTCTTCGGCGCCCGCGCCGAGCAGATCGTGACCTACGCCCAGGAGCGCGGCGCCGATTTGATCGTCCTCTCCTCGCACCCGGCGAGCCCCGACCAACCCACGAGCCTGGGCACGATCAGCCACCGCGTCGCCCTGTTCGCGAGTTGCCCAGTCTTGTTGGTGAAGTAAGCCGCTATGAAGACGACGCGAGCGATGGTTTTGCTGGGCCTGCTGTTCACGGCCCCGGAGGGGTACGCCTTGGACGGGAAGTGGACGCCGGAGCAGGTGCTCCAGATCGACGCGAAGTGGTTGCGCGAGCAGGGGCTGGAAATTCCTCCGACCGCGCTCTGGAGCGAAACGGGCGGCGGGCTGCTGGAAGCGGCGGTGGGGATCGAGGGGTGCTCCTCCGGGTTCGTGTCGCCCGACGGGCTGCTGATCACCAACCACCATTGCGTGTTCTCGATCCTGCAACAGCATTCGACGCCGGAGCGGGACCTGATCACCCACGGCTTTCTCGCCAAGAGCAGAGCCGACGAGCTGCCGGGCGGCGGCGTGCGCGCCGCGATTCCCCACCGCGAAACCGACGTGACCGCGGCGGTCGAAGCGAGCGTGCCGACAGGGGCCGACGATCTCGCGCGCTTCCAAGCGATCGAGCGCAAGGGCAAAGAGTTGGTCGCCGAGTGCGAGCGGCAACCGAGTCGCCGCTGCCGGTTCGCCGCCTTCGACGGCGGCGTCTCGTACCGGCTGATCGAGACGATCGAATACCCGGACGTGCGGCTGGTCTACGCGCCGCCGCGCGCGGTGGGCGAATACGGCGGCGAGGTCGACAACTGGAGCTGGCCGCGCCACACCGGCGACTTCGCGTTGCTGCGGGTCTGGGCCGCGGCGGACGGCTCGCCGGCCCCGAAAGGCGAAGGCAAACAAGCCTACCGGCCGCGCCATTGGTACCCGGTGGCCGCCCAGGGCGTGAAGCCGGGCGACTTCGTGATGCTCGCCGGCTACCCGGGCACCACCTACCGGTCGCTGATCGCGGCCGAGATGCGCGAACGGGCGGAGCTGTTCTATCCCCGCCGGGCCGAGCTGTACCGCGCCTGGATGGACGTCATGGAGGCGGCGTCGAGCGAAGGGGACGCCCCGCGTCTGGCGCTTTCGGATCGGCTGAAGTCGCTCGCCAACCGGGAGAAGAGCGCGCGTGGCCAGGTCGCGGGGCTCGCCCGCGGCAAGGTGCTGGCAAAGAAAGAGGCGGAGGAGAAAGAGATCCTCGCCTGGATCGCCGGCCATCCGACCAACTCCGCGACCGCTTCCGCCGCCGCCGCGCATGGGGAGCTGGCAACCCGGATCGCCGAGCAGATCAAAACCTGGGACCGCGACTTCCTGCTCTCCCAGGCGCGCGGCGGGGCGAAGCCGCTCGACCTCGCGCTCACGCTCGTGCGCTGGGCGGGCGAGCGCGCCAAGCCCGACTTGGAGCGCGAGCCGGACTACATGGCGCGCAACGCCGAGCGGATCGCGGAACGGCTGAAGCTCGACCAGACCAAGATGCACCCTCCGACCGAGGAGATTCTGCTCGCCGATTGGCTCGGCCGGTTTGCCGCCCTGCCCGCGGGGAGCCGTTCGGCCGCGGTCGAGGCGCTGCTCGACGGCGCGGGCGGCGGGAGGGACGCGGCGGCGATCCGCGCGCGGGCGGCGGCGTTGCTCTCCGGCTCGAAGGTCGCCGACCTGGCCGAGCGCGCGAAGATGGCCGGCGAAACGGAGGCGGAGCTGAAAAGCCGCCACGATCCGCTGCTCGACTTCGCGTTCGCGCTCGACCGCGAGCTGCTCGATTTGAAACAGCGCGGCGACGCCCAGGAAGGGGCGGTCTCGCGCCTGCGCCCGGCCTGGCGCAGAGGGGTCGCCGCCTGGGCCGGCAAACCGATCGCGCCGGACGGCAACAGCACGCTGCGCGTCTCTTTCGCCCACGTCCAAGGCTACCGGCCGCGCGACGGGGTCTGGCTGGAGCCGCAGACCACGCTCGCCGGCATGGTCGAGAAGAACACCGGGGAGGAGCCGTTCGCGGCGCCCGAGCGCGTGCTCGCCGCCGCGCCCCAGGCTCCCGCCAGCCGCTTCGCGGATGCCCGCCTGCATGACGTGCCGGTCGCGTTCCTGGCCGACGCCGACACGACCGGCGGCAATTCGGGCAGCCCCGTGTTGAACGGCAAGGGGGAGCTGGTCGGGATCAACTTCGACCGCGTCTGGGAAAACGTCGCCAACGATTTCGGCTTCAATCCCGAGATCGCGCGAAACGTCGCCGTCGACGTCCGCTACCTGCTCTGGATGCTCGACGGCGTCGAAGGGGAAGCCGCCCGGCCGCTGCTCAAGGAGCTGCTGGCCCCCGGCGGCTCGGACGGTGGTATTCCAGGCACAGCGGGCACGGCCAAACCGTGAGACGCGCGCTCGGGGGCGGCCCGGGAATCGACGCCGAGGGGCGCCCGGCGCCGCGTCCTTCCGCACTCCGTTGGCTGATGGTCTGGCTGCTGCTCGCGGCGGTTTATTTCGTCGTCCGCCTGGCGGTGCGCTGGCTGTTGATCGATGCGGAAGCGGCCGAGGTTCCCGCGTGGTTGCCTCTGCAAGGCCTCGACGGGCGCGAGCTCGCGATCGTGCCGGCGGCACAGACCCTCGCCCTTGCTCTGCTCGCGGAGCTGCGCCGCGCGACCAAAACTTAGGGCAGCGTCTCGTCCGGATCGGGTTCGAACGTCAGCAGGACGACCGTGACGTTGTCGGTGCCGCCGTGGGCGTTGGCGTCGGCGACCAGGGCGCGGCAGATCTCGTGGAGCGATTTTCCGCTCATCAGGCAATCGCGGATCTCGCGATCCGAGAGCATCGTGGTCAAACCGTCGGAGCAGAGCATGAACAGGTCGCCCGGCACCATCTCCAGCTCGCGGACGTCGATCAGGATCTCGGCCTCGCCGCCGAGCGCGCGGGTGACCACGTTCTTCAGCGGATGGGAGCGCGCCTGCTCCTTGGACAGGAAGCCCGCGACCACCTGCTCGTGCACCCAGGTGTGATCCTGGGTGAGCTGTTCGAGCTGTCCGTTGCGCAGGCGATAGGCGCGGCTGTCGCCGACGTGGGCGACCGCGCCGGCATCGCGCCCGAACAGGAAGCCGACCACGGTGGTGCCCATGCCCGAGAGCGAGTCGTCCTGCTCGATCGCCCGGAGCACCTTGTGATGGGCTGCCTTCAGGGCCGACTTGAGCCGCCGGGCGCCGTGGCCCAGCGCGCCGTCGGGGCCCAGCGGAACGCCGTCGCCGGCGCTCTTTTCGATCGAGTCGCGAATCGCGCGCACGGCCACCTGCGCCGCGACCTCGCCGTGGTTGTGGCCGCCCATGCCGTCGGCGACCACGTACAGGCGGTGCTCGGGATCGATCTCGAAGTAGTCCTCGTTGTGCAGCCGAGTCAACCCGACATCGGAAAGTCCGCAGGCCTTGACTCTCAACATCAGCCGCTCCGTCCGAAGATGCCGCGCCGCCGCGCGGGAGCGAGGGCGTCCAGGGCCGCGGCGACCTGCGGATCGTCGCCGCCCCAGTTGATCGCCTCGCGATAGAACCGCTCGGCTTTTTCGGCGTCGCCGGTCTCGGCGGCGAGCCGTCCGGCGAGCTTGAGATATCCCGGGTTCATCGGCGCGAGCTGGCAGGCGCGCTCGATCGCGATCAGCGCCCGCGAGATCTGCCCGGGAGCCTGCGAACAGGCGAGCGCCAGATGATGCCAGGCCTGCGGGTTGCCCCGGTCTTCCTGGACCGCCGCATCGAAATTCTCCACCGCGACCGCGAAATCGCGCTCGCGGTAGGCCTTGATCCCGCGCTGGAGGAAAACCCGGCCGAGATTGCGGGCATCGACCGTTTTCGCCGATTCGGCCGGACGGACGAGCTCGCGGTCGTGCTCGCGACGCTGGGCCGAGTCGCACAAGACGTTGAACGCCTGGGTGATGTCCTGGAACTCCAGCTCCGCCCGCTCCTTCTCCTTGCCCTGGAAGTGGTCGGGATGGCGCTGCCGCGCGAGCTCGCGAAAACGAGCGCGAACCTGCTCCTCGGTAGCGTTCCGGGGCAGGGCGAGGACCGCGTAGAAATCTTTGGCCATGGCTCGGCGTTTATTGAAGCTTGATTCTATACAAACGGAGCGCCGTCGAGCGCACCACGTCGGGAATATTGCGGTCGCGCCCCAGGTCGCGCAAGTCGCGCACCGCCATCCGGGCGACCAACCGCATCGAATGGACGACCGGCGTCCGCGGGTTTTGCACCAAGGCTTTGACGATCGGGTACTTCGAAGTCCATTCCCGGCGGGTCGCGATCTCGGACAAGACCTCTTCGCACACCGACCGGTTGCGTGCGATCTGCTCGGCCTCGGTGTCCGGGACGCCGTTGTTGGTGAGCACGCTGACCGCGATCAGCGACACCGGATCGCGGATCAGAATGTTGCGCAGCGGCCGGGACGCTCCGCGCGTCAAGCGCATCCGCGCCGGTACGGGCAGGAGGCGGATCTGCCCTTCCGAGAGCCCCGTGAAGTCGTCGAACTCGCCGGCCGCCGGCTCGGCCTTGACCGCTTCGATCGCGGCCACGAACGCCTCCTCCGAAATCTCGGGGATCGCGGCGGCGGCGATCGCGTGCGGCAACAGGTGCTGGCGATACTCCAGGATGCGCCGATGGGTATAGACCGCGAGCTGCGGGTTCTCCTCCAGGGCGTCGAGGATCGCCGGCTCCTCGACGATCGCGTCCTGGCGCAGGATCAGGATCTCCTGCAGGTCCGCGGGCAGCCAGCGCGCCATACTGACCAGCAGCGGCCGCGGCACGTCGCGCCGGTGCAGGATCGCCTCCAGCACCACCGGATTGCGCAGCCGCTCGGCGCAGAATTCGAGCACCCCGACCACCGGGGTGAGGGCGACCAACCGCCCGAGCATCCGCGGGTCGAGCGCCGCGAGCGCGCCGTCGGCGAGCGCCGCGATTTCCGCGTCGTCCGAGCGGGCGAGCTCGATTTGCAGCGGGATCAGCTCTTCGGGAGGCAGCGGCAGCAGCCCGGTGGCGGCAAGGCGGCGAAGCTCTACGTTGCCCCCGGACCGGACCTGCTCGATCAGGGCGTTGCCGCCTTCGGCCACGCTCAGTGCGACTCTTTCTCGCTCTGCAGTTGACGCAGGGTGTCGAGATCGATCGTACGCCGGACCACCTCACCCGAGCGCCGCGGAAGGGGCAAGGTCAATCCGTTCAGCCGCCCGTCGACCGCGCCCGAGCTGCCGAGCGTAAGCTCGATGGTGCGATCGGCATCGAGCTGTACCGTCTCGCCCTGCACCCGCTTTTCGCTCACGTGCCGCTCGCCGCCGTCCATCACGGCGTCGATCCAACAGTCGCCAGTAAAATCGAGGGTCAGGCGCAGGGCGCGGGCGGGTACCGCGGGCACCACCGGCGCGGGGGCGGGCTGCGGCGCCGGACCGGTCGATGCGGCGTTCCCCGGAGTTGCCGGGCCCGCCGGGGGATTGGTGGCCTCCGAAGCGGGCGGCTCGGCAGGGTGCGCGCGCCGCTGATCGGCGAACCAGGCGGCGAGGGCCACGAGGCCGAGCACGACGGTGGTCGCGAGGGCGAAGAACAGCACGCGCTTCCAGCCGGCGGACGACGACGAGCGCGACAGCGACACGGTCGGCCCGGAGGAGATCGCCCCGTCGGCGCCCGCGCTCCCTTCTTTGCCTTCCAGACCCTGCGCGGCGAGGAAATGGTTGACCACCTCGTCGGGATTCAAGCCGACGTAACGGGCGTACTCGCGCAGGAACCCGCGGGCGAAGACCGGCGCCGGCAGCAGAGCGAAACGATTTTCCTCCAACGCTTCGAGGTAGCGCAGGCTGATCTTGGTGCGATCGGCGATCTCGCGCAGACCGACCTCGCGCGCTTCGCGCTGGCGGCGCAGCCAGATGCCGAACGAAGCCGGATCGCCGTCCGCCGGGCGATCGATGGGCGGAGCCGGCGCCGACGGCGTGCCGTCAAGGCTCGATTTGGCGCCGCGCGACCGCGGCTCGACCGGGGGAGGCAATTCGGATTCGGCTCCGCGTTGGGGAAGACGACGTCGTTTGAAGGATTGTTCCGCCACTCGACCCTGACTCTACGCGCCCGCTCCCTGCGGGTCAAATGCAGATCGGGGCAAAGGACGAAAGGACGACCTAATAAACTGCAAGGCCTCCAAGGTACGGACGGCCTTGGGAAGTTTAGATCCTTGCAGTCCTTGGAGTCCCTTAGGTTCTTTCCTTCGCCCCGCACAGCAGCTCGGCCCGGCGGCGCAACGGCGCGGCGAGCCGTGAGTCGCCGGCCAAGCCGCGCAGCTCGTCTTTGCGCAGCGCGGGCAGCAACGACAGGGCGACCGCGATCGGCGTGCGCGGGTTGCGGCAGATCAACAGGCGGAGATCGTGGCGCGCGCCCCAACGCGGGTTCGCCGCGACCGCTTGGAGGAGCGCCGGAAACGCCCGATCGCTCGCGAGCGCGGGAGCGAGCAGCCCTTCGATCAACCGCGGGTTTTCGAGCAGCGCGGCGATCACCCGCGGCGTCGGATCCGAACGCAACGCGACGATCACGCCGGTCCCGCCGCGGCGGGCGAGCGCGATCTTCTCCCCCACCGCCAGGCGCGGCAGCCGGGTCAGCAGCGCCAGCTCGGCCGCCCGCCGCACGGTGGGGCGCACCCGCACCTCCAAGGTCACCGCGAGCAGGTCGACCCAATAGAGGCCGACCACCAGGTTGAGCGCCACCACCTCGGGCGCGCGCGGCGACAGGGCGAGCGCGCGGCGCACCTCGTAGGCCGAGACCAGGTTCGATTGCTCGGCGATCGCGCGCGCGCCTTCGTCCGAGAGATACGGGTTGCGCAGGGCTTCGACCGCTTCGCCCGGGCCGATCTCGTCGCGTCGCTCGGCCAGCAGGCGCACCAGCTCGTCGGGCGCCGCTTCGCGCAGCTTGCGGCCCAGCTCCGTGTCCTTTCCGGGAGCGACGGATTCCGACCCCGGGTCGGGCGATTCGCGCAGAGGCTCCGCTTCCACGCGCAAAGCTTACCGCCGTCGAGGGTCCGTTTCTGCTATCGTCTGCGGTCCCCTATGTCGATCTCTCGAAATACCCAGACCCAACTGTCCAAAGGCGACTTCTCAGCGATCGAAACCGATTGGCTGGCGAAGACCGCCGATTCCCCCGAAGAGCTGGATTATTTCGTCGGCGTCGCCCGCGCCCTCACCGGCAACGGCGAAGATTCGCGCGCCGCGACTCTGCTCGAAATGCTCGACGACGAGCTGAAGGCCAAGGAGCTCTGGCGCGCGCGCCTGAAGCTGCTCGCGCGCGCGGGCGGCATCTACGTCGCCGACGACAAGCTCCACGCGGCGATCCTCGCGACGCTCAAGCGCATCCACGGCATGCGGCCGAGCTTTGCCGGGCTCGCGGAGGCGGCGGGTCTCTCCCGCGCGACGCACGACCTGCCGAAGACCTGGGAAAAGGTCGAGCGCTTCGAGAGCCTGCTCGCGTTCGACGTCGGCTCGGTGGTGATGATGGAAGGCAAAGGGGTCGGCCGGGTGGTCGAGGTCAACCTGGGTCTCGAAAGCTTCAAAGTCGATTTCGAGCGCATCCGCGGCATGAACGTCGGCTTCAAGGCTGCCGCGAAGCTGCTCCGCCCGCTGGAGCCCGGACACATCCTGCGGCGCAAGCTCGAAGAGCCCGACACGCTCAAATCGCTGGTCAAGGAGCAGCCGTCCGAGCTGCTGCACGGCGTGCTGTCGAGCTTCGGCCGGCCGCTCAACGCGACCGAGATCCGCGAAGCGCTGGCGGGAATCGTCTCGGAAGCGCAGTGGACCGGATTCTGGAACGCCGCCCGCAAACACCAGCAGGTGGTCGCCGCGGGCACCGGCAAGCAAACCTACCGTTGGGCCGATACCAGCGCCGACGCGCTGGACGACGTCTGGCGCGCCTACACCAAGGCCGATCCGCGGCGGAAGATCGAGCTGTTCCGGCGCGACGCCGGGCGCGACCCCGCGCTCGCGCGCAAGATGGCCGACGACCTCGGCCGCCTGGCCGAGATCGCGCAAGCGACCGAGCCGGGCCTCGCCTGGGAGATCTGGTTCAATCTCGAACGGATGCTCGGCGCGCCGGAGGGTGTGGTCTGGGCGCCCGAGTCGCTGCTCGAAGACGCCGAGCCGCGCCACCTGGCGGGCGGCATCGAAGACCGGCTGCTGCGCGAGCGCGCCTACGCGATGTGGCGCGAGAAGAGCGAGCGTTGGCCCGAGATCTTCCGCGATCTGTTCGGCATCGAGCAGGACCCGCGGGCGCTCGACCTGCTCGCCGACGGTCTGCAAGTCGCGGCGCCCAAGGACTACGAGCGGATCCTCGACGGCCTGCTCGCCCAGCCGCACCGCCAGCCGGCCGCCTTCGCCTGGCTCGCCGAAAGGGCCGCGACCGACGAGTCGCTGCGCGCCCGGAACCCGTTGCGCCTGATGCAACAGATCTTCACCTCGCTCAATCGCGACGAGTTCCTGCCTGTCCGCCTGCGCCTGCTCGCCCTGGTCGAATCGGGCAGCACGGTGCCGCGCCTGCTTTCTCATCTGTCCGAGGCCCAGGCGCCCCAGGCGTTCGACGCGGTGGAACGGGCCGCCGCCCTGGAGCCGTATCAGAGGAAACAGCTGGCCAACGCCTTGGAGCTGCGTTTCGCTTCGCTCCGCAAGGAAGAAGAGGCGCCGCTCTACGCCCGCCGCGATTCGATCGAGGAGAAGCGGATCGAACTGCACAACCTCCTCACCGTCGAGATCCCGAACAACCGCAAGGCGATCGAAGAGGCGCGTGCCCACGGCGATCTGCGCGAGAACTTCGAGTACAAATCGGCCCGCCAGCGCCACGAGTACCTGAACGCCCGCGCCTCGGGGCTCAATGGCGACCTCACCCGGGTCCGCCCGATCGAGGAGCCGACCGACTTGTCGGAGATCCGGATCGGCACCCGCGCCCACCTGGTCGGCGGCCGGACGCTCACCCTGCTCGGCCCCTGGGAGAGCCAGCCGGAAGCGGACGTGATCTCCTACGAATCGGATCTCGGCAAGTCGA
Organism: Thermoanaerobaculia bacterium; assembly: GCA_035995205.1. GTDB lineage: Bacteria > Acidobacteriota > Thermoanaerobaculia > Multivoradales > UBA5704 > DASYKS01. The sequence continues at coordinate 27,600 of DASYKS010000094.1, read as the reverse complement.
TCTTGGGTCTACGCATCGGCGGCGAGATCACGCTCGACGGTATCAAGTACAGGATCGACACGATCGAGTCGGCGACCGAACCGGCGGCCTAGGGCGATTGGCGGGTCCGCACTGCGGGCGGTGCTCAAACTCGCCCTCCGGGCTCAGACAGTTGCGCTCCGTCCTCGCGCAACCCGCCAATCGCTCGAGTAATCCGAGCTAACTCCCGTTCCACAGCTCCAGCGTGTCGCGCTGTTCGCGCAGCAGCACCCGTTCGCCGCCCGAGATCAGATAGCCGAGATCGCGGTAGCGGGCGAGCAGGCGCCGGCCCGCCGGGCTGGACGCTCGCACGACCCGGCGCGGCGCGCGCTCCCGAATCCCTTCTTCCACCCACAGGTTGTCGTCGTTCCAGACGAACCTCCGGCCGGCGACTTCGCTGGTGGTCTGCGGCTGGAACAGGAATCCCGGACTGGTGACGCTCACCACCCCGCGCGGGGCCTTGAGCGCGAGCGCGCGGTCACGCTCGGTGGAGAAGTCGTGCGCGATGCCGACGACCAGCAGCATCACGGCCGCCGTGGCGAACGTCATCAGGCCGCCCCAGCCGCCGCCGAGACGGAAAGCGAAAAGGCGGCGAGGCGTGGGCCGCGCCGCTTCGGCGAGGACACCCCAGCGCACCCGCTCCCTGAGGTCGACCGGGGGCGCGGAGCGCGCCACCTTGGTGAGGAGCGCCACCGTACCGCGGAGACGATCCAGACGCGCCCGGCAGTCGGCGCAGGTTTCGAAATGCAGATCGAGCCGCCGCCGCTCGGGCAGCGGCAGCTCGCGATCGAGATAGGCCGAGGCGAGCTCGGACGTGACGTGATTCGACAGGCGATTCATGATCCGCTCTCCAGCAAATCGCGCAGGCGTTCCCGCCCGCGCGCGATCCGCGAGCGCACGGTGCCGATCGGCACGCCGAGCGCGGCGGAGATTTCTTCGTAAGCCAGGCCCTCGAGGTCGCGCAGAACGACCGCCTCGCGAAACTCGATCGGCAGGTGCGCGAGCGCTTCGCCGACCCGACGGCCGTCGTCGGAAGCGACCGCCAGATCCTCCGGATCGCGCCCCAGGTCGGGCAGCGGCTCGGCGGTTTCCTCCCCCTCTTCGAACAGGCGGCGGAACGACCAGCGGTTACCGCCGCTCAACCGGCCGCGGCAGTGGTTCAAGGCGATCCGGTAGACCCAGGTGCGCAACGCGGAGCGCCCGCGAAACCCTCCGAGGTGGCGATAGATGCGCAGGAAGACCTCCTGCGACAGGTCGGCGGCCCGGTCCGAGTCGCCCGCCAAGCGGAGCGCCACGTTCCAGACCATTTCGGAAAACTGGGAGTAGACCTCGTCGAAAGCCGAGCGGTCTCCGGCCCGGTGCCGCTCGACCAGATCGAGCTCGGCATCCCGAACCGTTGCGGAGGTGGAGATCAAGGCAACGCTCACCGGGCCCTCCCCGGCCCCGATCCCACTACCACTCGGGGCCTCATCGAGAGCTTAGACCCATTGGGGATTAATTTGGTTCCCGGGGTTTCAAGAAGGCGCTCTGGGTGCGCGGGCGTCTCCCCCGCAAAGGCGGGCCGGAGGCCCGCGCACCCAGGAGGGGCTGCTACGGCTTCCGGAGTCTCCGGATCAGACCGCTCAACTGAGGCACTCCGAAAAGGAAAGCCATGAGCAAATAGATCGTCCCAAACGTACCGGCGGCGAGCCCGGCGAGAACGATCGAGCCGAGACGCCCCGCGGGGGCTAGCTGGGCGAATATTGGCCGCAGAGAGAAGGCCACCGCTCCGGCGACCAGCGCCGCGCCCCAGAGCCGGAACTGGAGCGAACCCGAAAGAGCCACCCGGCCGATCCGCGCGCCGAGCTTCCGGCGCAGGAGCAGGAATTCGATCCACGCCGCGATCCCGGCGGAAGCGGTCAATCCCACCGCGCCAAGCGCGAGCGCGCCCCCTTCGACCGCGGGGATCGGAAGCCCCACCTTCAAGAGCGCAACAACGAACAGCGGCCGAAGCGGAAACGCGAACAGCACGCCGAGCGCGGCGGTGAGCGAGACCCGGATGATCGCGATGCGGAAGGGAGTCCGCGGATCGCCCAGGGCATAAAACGTCGAGGCATAGAGCCGCCCCAAACAGGCGGCGAGCAGGCCGACCGTCGAGCCGGCAAGCACATAGGCGACGAACTGCGAATCGGCCGCGGTGAACTTGCCGGACTGGAACAGGGCGGTGATCAAAAGGTCGCCGAGCAGCAGGAACGCCAGGACGGTCGGCACGACGAAGAACGCGACCCGGCCGAGGCCAATCTCCAACTTCCCGCGGAGCGTCCGAGCGATCTCCTCCTCGGTTCCGGCACTCCCCGCGACCCCCGACATGTTCGGCAGCTCGGCCGCCGCAATCGACATGCCGAACAGGCTGATCGGCAGCAGATAGAGCGTCTGGGCGAAGCTGAGCCCCGCCACCGCCGCGGTGCCCAAGAAGCTCGCGAGCATGCTGTCGACATACGCCGAAAGCTGGACCACGCCGCGCCCGGCGGCGACCGGCCCCAGATTCTTGAACACGGTACGAACGGGTGCGAGACCGGTGCTCAAAGCAAAGCGGATTTCGCGGTCGTGGCGGAAGACGAACGGCAGCTGAAGCAGAAGTTGAAGCAGCGCACCCACAACCATTCCCCACGCGAGCAGAACGGCCAGCTCCCCCCCGCTCCGCCGCCCGCCGAAAATCAACAGCGTCGCGATCATCGCCGCATTCCACACCACCGGGGCGACATAGGAGAGGAAGAACTTCCGGTGGCTGTTCAGGATCCCCAAGCACCATGCGGACAGCACCAGCAGCCCGGTGCCGGGGAAGAGAATCCGCACGATGTCGATCGTCAAAGCCCGCGCGTGGCCGTGGAACCCCGGAGCCACTAGATCGACCAGCCAAGGCGTCCCGACCGCCCCGAGCGCCGACAGTACCCCGACCACTAAAGCGAGCAACGCCCCCACCACCCCGGCGACCCGCCCGGCCAGCTCCGTCTTCCCCTCCGCCTGAAGCCGGGCATAGACCGGGATGAACGAAGCCGAAAGCACCCCCTCGCCCAACAGGTTCTGCAGCAGGTTGGGAATCCGCAAAGCCGCCTTGAACGCCCCCGAAGCCGGCGACGTCCCAAGAAAATGGGCATACACCTGCTCCCGCACCAACCCCGCGATCCGCGACAGCAGAATCCCCGAAGCGACGAGCAGGGAATGGAATCCAGTAGATCGGGAGCGGGTCACGGCGGCGAGGGTATCCCGGGAGATGCGGGAAGCGTAGCAAAAGGGCGGGCCGGGCTACGAGCGGATAGGGGATTCAGCCTTTCCTGAGCGCCGAAGGCGCGCCCTATGAGAGCCTAGGAGCAACGCCCCAGGTCGGCGCCTATATCCCCACCGGGAGGGCTGTAGGCCCGTCCCATAGGCTCGCGCACGAAAATAGGGCGGGCCTATAGCCCTTTTGCGTTTCGGATGAACCGATAACCCAGGCCGTTGGCCTGGGCTGTCATCGGCCGGGCCTTCGGCCCTGAGCGAGCGGCGGCAACTTCCCGCGGGATTTCTTACGCCCCACAATGCGACCCGAGCCGAGAAGACGATTCGCGGAGCCCAGGAACCTCGTTTTATCGTCGGGAATCGTTTTTTAAGCTGGAGAGCCGGATTTTAACTCGGGAAACCATTTTTTACCCAGGAAAATCCCATTTTAACTCCAGGCATCATATTTTACCGTCGCACACCGTTTTTTAACTCCGCGAATTGTTTTCCTAGGTTGAGATTCGATTCTGGAAGTTAAAAAATGATTCGGGAAGCTCAGGAATCAAATTTTAAGGTGAGAGTTCGATTCTCGAGGCTCGGAAATCATTCTGGGCCGTAAAATTTGATTCTGGGAGTTAAAAAATGATTTCCCAGGGTCTGGGGGCGTTCGCGGGGCTCGCGCCCAGATCCAGATTCGGCGAGATCGTTCCGCCCCGAAAGCGCCGCACAATCTCCCTGGTTCATTTTTCGGCAGGCACTCGTCCTGTAGTAACTCTGCGGAAGCGGGGCTGGAGGTGGACCTTAAGACCGACGACGCAAGCTCTCCATACGCCGCCGCAAGGGTGCCCAATACTCGGCGTCGCGGCGCCCAGAGCACCGGAAACGCTTCGACCCCGCGCATACGGGTCATGATGTCGTCCGCAGGCCCTCGGCTTCCGGATGTTTGCAGCGAAAATGTACGGCAAGCCCCTCGGTCAGATGCTCCAGCGATAGGGCGACGGGCACGGCGATGACCACGGCTTGAAGTTCGGCGAGGGCCTCCTCCAGTCGATCGAGGTTGGCCGGATCCGGCAGCAGGACCAGGTCGAGATCGCGGCTAAACTCCGCTGCGCCGTACAACACGCAAGCCTGGCCGCCCATCAACAGGTGGTCGACCCGATGTTTCCGGATCGTAGAAAGGGCTTTGCGGATCGGGCTCGGGATCAAGCGAACCTCCCATGGCCACGTAGTGATGCCAGAGCTTGGCGCTCTCTTCCCACCGTTCCCGAGGAGTCATCCGATACCACTCCGCCCATTCGGGCTCGCAGATGTCCTCGATTTCGATCATCGAGCGGAATGGTAGCACCGGCCTGCGGAGGGACGGGAGCCTCGGCGCCGACGGCCTACGCCGCCGCTTCCTCCTCGACCAGCCGCCACTCGATCCGGTCGTCTTCGTTGCCACCGATCATCAGGCAGGGCCGCTCCGCCAGGGTCGGCGATTCGCCGCGGCCGAGGGCGTCCAAGAGCGGTAGCGGATCATGGCTGAACTCGACGACTTGGAGCGGCGTGGCTTCGCCTTCCGGCCTTGGGCGTTGCAGCTCCAAACCGGCGCGTTCCCAGGCTGTGACTTCGGCGAGGTACGGAGTTGGGGGCTCCATTCCGTCGTCCAGCCGCTGGGTGACGAAATCGCAGAAGGAGACGGCTTCGGCCAAGTAGTAAAAGCTCACCGGCGGGTTCCGGCGCCAGAACTCGGCGACTTCGCGCGGCAGCGCCTCTTTTCCCAGGGCGGCGCAGGTGAGCGGCAGTTGGCCCATCAGTTTGCTGAGCCGGAACCCTTTGTGGAGGGTACGGGTGACGTCCATGCCGGGATCGGCGGCGACGAACAGGAGCCGCTCGCGCTCCAGGTCGCTCAGCTCGGCGTCGAGCGCCGCTTCTCCCCGCGCGCGCACGTCGTCGCGGAAGTCGGGATCGATCACCAGGCGGGCGAAGATCGCCTGGAAAGCCGTGGCGCTCACGCCGCCACCTCCGCGAAATGGACGGGGACGGGTTGCCAGCGGTGCCAGGCCTCCCGCAGGGCCGACAGCTCCTGGGCCAGACGTTCGGTTCCCATTTCCACGAACCAGGAGCCGAACATTTCGAACGTGACACCGCCAAGGTTCGGGCATCGCGGCAGGCAGTAGCGCAGCAGCTCCCAGACCGGCTCGGGCAGCGGCCCCGAATGGGCGTCGAGATACCAGCCCTCGTGCTCCATGCCGCCCGCCACGTGGATCTCGACGACGTTCGAAAGATCCAGCTCGGAGAGCAGGCGGTAGGGATCGGTCTTGTGGTTCCTGGCGTTGCAGTAGACGTTGTGCAGGTCGAGCAGAAGGCCGCAGCCGGTCTCGGCGCACAGGGTGTTGAGAAACTCGGCGTCGCTCATTTCCTCACCGGGCATGGAGAAGAAGTAGACGTTGTTTTCGAGCAGGAACGGCACCGGCAGCCGGCGGCGCACTTCGGCGACCCGCGGCGCGAGCGCTTCGAGGGTCTCCCGGTCGCGCGGCAGCGGCAGTGTCACCCCGGCGTTCAGCTCGTCCACGCCGTGCTCCGCAAGATTCCAGGCGAGGTGATCGCTATGCCAGGGAAACTGGAACCAGCCGTGCCACTTCTCCATCTGGTCGAGCTGGCCGCGGTTGAAACGGTGCGCCGTGCCGATCGACAGGCCGATGCCGTGCGGCACGACCGGCCGCCCGCCCGCCACCCGGCGCAGGTAGTCGATCCCGCCCGAGTCGTCGAGGTAACGCGGCGTCTTGCCCACGCCGAGATCGGTCCATAGGATGTCGGGCACCACTTCGAGATAATCGAACGTGTCGCCCCGACTTTCGAGAAACGGGCGCAGCGCGGGTTGATACGCCAACCCGACGCCCAGCTTGGGGATCTTGGTCAATTCGTCGAGCATCGCGGCCTCTCCTCTCGGTCCCATGCGGAAGCGGGCGGTGAGCGGGCAGAGAGAGGTTCAGCGAAGAGTCGACAGGGTTTCGTCTTGGATCAACACCCGGTCGAGCCCCGACAGGCAAGGGGCGCAGCCCTTGATCCCCGGCAGCTCCGGAACCGTGAGCGTCCTCTCCAGGATCTTGACCAGATCCTTGAAGTTGGTGGTAGTCCCAACGGCCAAGGTCAACGAACGCACGCCGGGGCGTGCCTTTTTCAGCTGGTATTCACTCATGTGCAGTCTCCTTTGGCGGTTATTTCGGAGGGTCTTTCGACGGGTACGGCCGCCGGCTCACCGCAGCTTCCAGAAGGTTCAGGCGTGTTGCCGCGGGAGCTTGTTACAAGGAGAAAGAAGGAGATTCTAAACGCCCCACTGCGAGCTACTCGGATTCCGCTTCCGGAGCCGGCGCTTTCTGCTGCTGCATCTGCTGCTGCTGAAGCTCCTCGTATCGACCGATCTCAGCCATCACGTATCGCCCGACCAGGAGGGCCAGGATCAAGGCCGCGGCGGCGGCGAGCGCGAGGCGTAGGCGGCGGCCGGGTTTCTCTCCGCCTTCGATCGAGGGGCGCGGCAGGCGCGCGGTTGCGGAGCGCAGGTTGCGGGCGGCGCGAATCCAGGCGCCATGCTCGCGACGCAGGTAGCGTGGCAGAACGGCGGCGTCGGCCTTGACCTCGGCGAGGATCTGCTGCGCCTCGTCCTTCTCGCCGCGGGCGAGCAGCAGGCGGGCCAGCCGGACTTGCGCCTCGATGACGGTCCGGCGCGCCAAAACCTGCCGCAACACCTGCTCGGCGCGCTCTTTCTCCCCGCTCTCGTCGAGACTGCGGCCGAGTTGCATCAGGCCTCGGCCGAGATAGGCGTCCGGCATGGCTTGTACCAGCTCGTCGAGCACCGGCACCGCCTCCGCGAAACGGCCGAGCATCTGGTAGGCCTGGGCGAGGCCGAAGTTGACGTCCTCTACCGCCGCGCCATTTTTTTGCGCCTCCAGAAAGTGCTGGAGGGCCTCCTCGTACTTGGCCAAGACGAGCAACTCGTCGCCCTTCTCCGCCAGGACCGCCGGGCCGCGCCAATGGGTAAGCTGGACGTTCAGCTCCCGGATGCGCCGACGCGCCTGGAACCGGCGCGCCGTCACGGGCGAGAGGGACCGGCCCCGGCCGCCGAGCCAGCCGCTCCGGACGACCACGAAATAGGCCAGGGCGCCGAGCCCGGGGAACATCAAGATGATCCAGATCCAGTACCAGCTCGCGCCGACCCGGACGACGTCCACGATCGCCACCAGGTTGAGAATCCACGGCAGGTAGCCGAACAGGCCCAGGCTGGACAAGTTGAACAGCAGATGACCCATGAAAGGCCCTCGAATCGCGAAGCTAAAGACGGACTGTGGCTCGATCCTACCATCCGGCGAACGCGGTTCGCGCGAGCCCTAGAACCGCTGGTAGAATCGCGACGCCTTCTCGACTGCCGCAGGTCATCTCCGACAATGCGGGTCTCGTCCTCCGGTTCTTCACTTGAACCGGGACAGATTCCCGCGCTCCCGACGCCAACCGAACCGACATGGAAGAGCGACCCGCAGCCCCATCGCCCGCACGGCTCCCTTCCTCGATGCGCCGGCTCCTGGCGGGTCTGGACACCGACGCCGCGCTCTATTTCGCCCTGGTCCTGCTGGTTTGGGGGGTGACGGTGCCGCTGCGCGGTCTGTGGCAGGACGACACGCTGCTCCTGCGGCTGGCGCGCGATTTTCAAGGCCACGGCTGGGCCGCCCTGTTCACTCCGGTCTCCACCCCCCTGCGGCTCCTGTACTCCCTGCCTTTCCGCTTGGCGCTCGAAACGCCGCAGCCGGTTTGGACCTTGCACCTGCTCTTCGGCTTGACCTGGCTCGGCCAAGGGCTCACCACCGGCTGGATCACCCGCCTGCTGCTTCCCGGGCACGAGCTGATCCGATTCCTCGCGATCTGCCTGACGCTCACCGCGACCAGCGACTACCTGACCGACAACTTGACCGCGCTCGGCTACAACATCGCCGCGCTCGCGCTCCTGCTCGCCATCGGCTGCGGCCTGCGCTATCTGGAAAGCGGCCGACTGGGCTGGCTCGCGCTCTCTTGTGCGGCCGCCGCGATCAGCATTTGGACCGTGGACGTCGCGTTCCCGGCCGTGCCGTTCGTCCCGCTGCTGCTGCTCTGGCGAGGCGGCCCACGGGCTTGGAGGCGGCTCCTGCTCTTCATCTTGGCTTGGGGCGTCACGCTCGCTCCGGCGGCCCGGGCCGAGTGGCGGTTCCTTCACTGGACGGTCGGGTACGGCGTGGTGGCGATGAAGTCGATGCCGCTCGCGGAGCGGGTCGCGCGAGCCGGAGAACTTTGGTGCGAGAACTTCGAACCCTGGCGCTGGGCTTTCGCGCACCCGATCTGGTACCTGAAGCCACCGGCGGTGATCCCCCTCTGGGCCATGGGGCTCGCCGCGGGAGTCGGAGCGCTGTGGTTTGCATTCCGGGCTCGCCGGGCGGCTCAGCCTCAGGTTCCTCCGTCGGCGAGCACGGCCCAAGTGCTCTCGCTGGTCGGTGGATTCTCTCTGATGGCGCTGATTGCGAACGCGGCGTACGCCGGCCTTCAGATGGCCGAGATTCACTATCGAACGCACATCCTCTCGCGCATCTGGGCCTCGCTCGCGCTCGCCGTCGCGGTGGGCTGGGCGGTGCATCGCTGGCCCCGTTTTCGGGCCGCTTTCCTGCTCGTGCCGATTTGCTTCGTCGGTTTTGGCGTCTGGGGAGGCCTGGAGCGTCAGGATCTATGGGTTTCCACCTGGCGGCTGCACCAGAAAGAGCTTCTGTCGATCGTCACCAACGCCCCCGCCCTCGTGCCCGGCACCTCCATCATCCTGCGCGGCGGGCACAGCCCCGATCGCTATATCGCGACCGAAGCCGAGTACCTCGCGCAGAGCTGGCTCATCCTGCTCTACGACAATCCCGCCATTCACGTCCTGCGCCTGTCGCCCGAACGCGGGGCCGGATGCCGCGCCGCGCCGGACGCGCTCGAATGCTGGCGCGAGCTGAAGGCGGCCTGCTTCGCGGCGGGTACCTGCCCGCCCGACGAATATCCTTACGATAAGCTGGTGCTCATGGACTTCGACGAGCAAGAAGGGGTCTACCGATTGCTCGCCGACCCGCGCGGCGACGATCTGTTCGAAAGCGCCGGGAGCGCCTCGACCCTGTATCGTCCCGACAAGCGAATCATCCACCGCCCTCTCACGCCGCGACAGCGCGCGCTGGTGCTGCTGCGATGAGGATGAGACGATCCCGCGCGCACGCGAGACGAAGGGCGCGGACCTCCTGGTTGCAGGATTTCCCGCCGGTGAGGCGAAAGCGAGCGCGCGGGTGAATCCAGAACTTTCCGTCGTCATCCTCTGCTACTGGTCCGGCAACGGCGCTCGCGCCCATGCCGAGCACGTCCGCGCCGTGCTGCTCGACGCCGGCATCGACGACTATCAGTTGGTGCTGGTCGGCAACTACGTCGCCGGCAGCGACGATACGACTCCCGAAGTCGTGCGCCAACTGGCGGCCGACGACCCTCGCATCGTCTGCTCGACGGTCGCCAAGCAGGGAATGATGGGCTGGGACATGCGCACCGGTTTGGCTCTCGCCACCGGCAACCACCTGGCGGTGATCGACGGCGACGGCCAGATCCTGGCGGAGGATCTGGTTCGGGTCTACCGCCTGCTGCGCGAACAGAATCTCGACCTGGCGAAAACCTATCGCACGCGCCGCGGCGACGGCCTCACGCGCAAGCTCCTTTCGCGGGTCTTCAACGGAATCTTCCACGTTCTGTTCCCGGGCTTGAATGTGCGGGATGTCAACGCCAAGCCGAAAATCTTGACTCGTGCGGCCTACGAACGGCTGACCTTGCAATCGGACGATTGGTTCATCGACGCCGAGATCATGATCCAGGCCCGCCGTTTCGGATTTCGCGTCGGCGAGGTGAAAACCGAGTTCCTCGGCCTGACCGGACGGCGCTCGTTCGTCAACCTGGCGGCGGTCGCCCAGTTCCTGCGCAATCTTCTGCGCTATCGGATCCGCGAGCTCCGGCACCGAGGCAAAGGGTGAGAATCCTGGTGACCGGCCCGGGGAAACTGGGCCGACCCCTGCTCGCCCAACTGCACCGGCAAGGGATCACGGGCTCGGTGCTGCATCGCAACCCCTCCCCCGATTTGCCCGTCGGCTGGCAATCCGTGCGCGCCGACCTGACCCGGCCGGAGTCGCTCGCCGGCGCCTGTACGGGTTGCGACCAGATCCTCCATCTCGCTGCCGTCACCCACTCCAACCGGGCCGCTCGCTACGAAGAGGTCAACGCCGCCGGCACGCGGAATCTGATCGCGGAAGCCCGACGGGCCGGCGTCCGGCGGTTCACCCTGGTGAGCACCCGCGCGATCTCTCCGGCGGGCGGGGCTTACAGCCGCTCCAAGATGCACGCCGAAGAGATCGTCAGAGAATCGGGGCTGGCCTGGAACGTCCTGCGCCCCGCCGAGGTCTACGGCACGGGAGGCGAAGGGATCTCCGACCTGATCGAACGCTGCCGCTCGGGCCGTTGGATTCCGATCGTCGGCGACGGTCGCGCGCACGTCGCGCCGATCTATCTGGACGACGCGGTCGAGGGCATCTGCCGCGCGGTCTCGGCGGAGAGCTCCGGCGCGGTGCTCCAGCTCGCGGGCCCCGAAGAGATGACTCAAATTGAGCTGATCCGGCGTCTCGCGGCCTACTTCCGGACCCGCCCCTTCACCCTCCGCATACCGGCCGGCCTGCTCGATCTCGCCGCCCGAACGCTCGCCCTCCTGCCCTTGGATAAACCGCCGATCTATGCCGATCAGGTCGCTCGGCTGTTGAGCCCCAAGGACCACGACGTCGAAAGCGCGCTCCGCCATCTCGCTTTCCGAGCTCGGCCGTTGGAGGAGGGACTGGACGCTCTTTTTCATTCCCGGCCGGGGAATCCGGCGTGAACTTCGACGGGCACAGCGCGGACTATTCGCCACAGGTGAACCGGGCTCTGGCGGTCGCGGGCCTCAAGCATGATTTCTTCTTCGAGGCCAAGGTGCGGCATATTCTGGAAGTGCGGCGCCGGCTGCCCGAAAGCTCGGTGCGGGTGCTGGAGATCGGCTGCGGCGTCGGACTCTTGCAACAAAGGCTGCGCCCCCTGTTGACCCACCTCTGGGGGATCGATCCTTCGATCGCCAGCCTCGCCGCCGCGCCGGGGGCGCGAGGAATCGCCGCCGACGGCCTCCAGCTCCCGTTCGCGGACGAGAGCTTCCACCTGGTCATCGCGGTCTGCGTCCTTCACCACGTGCCGCCCGACCGGCGCGCGGCGTTCCTGGCGGAGGCGGCGCGGGTCGTTCGGCGCGGCGGCATCCTCACCCTGTGCGAGCACAATCCGTGGAATCCATTGACCCGCCTGGTGGTCAATCGCTGCGAGTTCGATCGCGATGCCGTGCTGCTGTCACAGGCCGAAGCGAAGCGCCGGCTCGCCGCGGCCGGCCTCGGCCAGATGGAGTCCCGCTACATCCACTTCTTCCCCTGGCGCGGCGCTTTTTGGCGGTACTTGGAGAGGTTGCTGGCGCCGGTTCCCCTCGGCGGCCAGTACATGGTCGACGCCTCGCGGATCTGACCGGCGGCGCCCCGAGGAGAGACCGGGGCGGGCGCAACGTCGCGCCCGCCGCTTTCGCTACTTCAATCCACGGAGAAGTCGGTGAGCCCGATCGGCAGCGTGGTGACCACGAATTCCCAACCCTGGTTGGCCAGAGGTGAGCCGCCGAAGTTGAGCGCCGCCCCGGGGGGATTGTTGGTGCCCAAGAAACTGCCGGCCGCGGTGGTCTCGAATAGGGTGTTGGTCGAAGAGCCGAGGTCGATCGGGTTGAACATGGCCTGGCCGAAGTTGCTCATCTCGGTGTCCGTGGCGCCGGTGGTCGTGCCGACGTTGTCGAACGTGAGGCCCGCCCACAGGGTGGTCGTCGTGCCGGCCGGGACCGGGAAGCCCGGTGCGACGTTGCCGGTCAGCGTGGTCACTCCCGGAGCGAAGGTAAGGGGGTTGAAGCTGAAGCCGCCGCCCGCCGTGTAGTAGGTACCCGGAGCGTTCGCCAAGCCGGCTCCCAAGGAGGGACCGTCAGCCACCCAGAACCGGACGCGTGCGCGCACCGACTGCGACGTGGTATTGAGGTTCGCGACCGAGAAGCGGAGCATGGTGACGTTGCTCACCCCCGGGTTGGTGGTGAACGTGAGGTCGTCCATCACCATGCGGGTGATACCGCCGGTGGCCGCGCCTTGAGCGAAGGCCATCCCGGAGAATCCGGTGACGTTCGAGTAGATCGCGAGCGGGTCGACGGCCCGGATGACGATCAGCTCAGGATGCTGCGAAAGCTCGGCCAAGGGGATGAACTTATCGACCCTGAGGTTGGAGGCCGGGAGAAAGATCTCCGCGGCGAAGGCCGAGATGCCTCCCGACAAGATCGCGACGAGTGCGGCGATGAGAACTTTCTTCATGGCGTCAACTCTCTCCCTATAATCAAGGTACAGGTTTTGCGGGACGAAAGAGCACTCTAGAAGCGTGCGCGCCGCGTGTCAACGGTCGAGGTGTCGCGAAATCCCGAACCGAAGGGGCGGCCATGAGTCGGCCGCCCCTTCTTTCCTGCTCAAAACATCGGGCTCACGGCCAACGTCGCCGGGGTGACCCGTCCGGTCTCGTCAGGGCGTGACGGCCGTGCGTTCGTCGACGATCCGGGCGAGCTCGAACTTCGGGTTCTTCTCGATCAGCAGGTCTTCGACCCACCGCCCCTCGCACAACGCGGCCAGCTGACCCGTCCGATCCTCCACCCGCAGCACGCCGCGCAGCGGCCAGTCCAGCTCGGCGGCCTGCCGCGGCTGGGCGCGCACCCAGAGCGCGGAGGTGTAGGGCAGCCGCTCCAGCCGGGTTGCGACGCGGTACTCCTGTTCGAGGCGCGACTGCACGAGATCGAACTGCAGCTCGCCGACCGCGGCGAGGATCGGCTCCCGCCGTATCGCATCGGTTTCGTAGAGAACCTGGATCGCCCCTTCCTCTTCGAGCTGCCGCAAACCCTTTTGAAACGCCTTGTTCTTGTCCGTCGTCTCCGGGCGCAGCCGGGCGAAGAGCTCGGGCGCGAACCGCGGCAGCGGCGGGAAGGTCAGCCCCAGGCCGTCGCTCACCGTGTCGCCGATCACGAACAGTCCGGGGTTCACCAGGCCGACCACGTCGCCCGCGAACGCCTCGGTCGTCGTTTCCCGCTCCTGCGCGAAAACCCGGTGCGCCTGCGGCAGGCGAAGACGGCGACCAAGGCGAGAATGATCGACCGCCATGCCCTTCTCGAAGCGGCCGGAGACCACCCGCAGGAAGGCCATGCTGTCGCGGTGCTGCGGGTCCATGTTCGCCTGGATCTTGAACACGAACCCGGAGAACCCGGAGGTCTCGGGATCGACCAGCCCGCGATCACTCTCGCGCGGCGGGGGCGAGGGTGCCAAATCGACCAGCGCTTCCAGGAACGGTTGCACGCCGAAGTTGTTGAGCGCGCTGCCGAAAAACACCGGCGTCTGCCGGCCCGCGAGGAAGCGCTCGCGGTCGAGCTCCGGAGTGGTGCCGCGGAGCAGCTCCGCCGCCTCGCGCAGCTCGCGGGCCGGGCGCTCGCCCACCAGCAGGTCGAGCCCCGGATCGTCGAGCGCGGCGGTGCCCACCAGCCCCGCGCGCTCGCCGCGGGCCAAACGCTCGAACCGGAGGATCTGCCCGCTGGTGAGCTCATACACGCCCTGGAATTCGGCCCCCGCTCCGATCGGCCAGTTGCGCGGTACGGCCGCCATGCCCAAGACGCTCTCGATTTCGTCCAACAGCTCCAGCGGATCGCGTCCGGGGACGTCCATCTTGTTGACGAACGTGAGAACCGGCAGACCGCGGCGGCGGCACACTTCGAACAGCTTGAGGGTCTGGCGCTCGACCCCCTTCGCCGCGTCGAGCACCATGACCGCGCTGTCCACGGCGGTGAGCACCCGGTAGGTGTCTTCGCTGAAGTCCTGGTGGCCGGGGGTGTCGAGCAGGTTCACGCACCGGCCGGCGTGCTCGAACTGCAAGACCGTCGAAGTGACCGAGATGCCCCGCTTCTGCTCCATCGCCAGCCAGTCCGAGCGCGCGTGGCGCTGGCGGGCCTTCTGCTGCACCGCGCCGGCCAGCTCGATGGCGCCCGAATAGAGCAGCAGCTTCTCGGTGAGCGTGGTCTTGCCCGCGTCGGGGTGAGAAATGATCGCGAACGTCCGGCGACGTCGCACCTCGGCCGCCACGCCCTCCGCAGCTACTTTCGGTTCATCGGTCAAGGTCGCCATGGGGGCCGGAGTATAGCCGGCTCGATCCCCGGTTGACTGGAGGACAGCGAGCCAGACACGACTGGACAGCGGCTCCTCCGGCAACGGCCCGAGGTTCGATGCGAGAATCCCGCGCGGAATCACCCTCCCGGAGGCTGCCCTATGCGCTCGACCCTCGCCCTTCTTCTCTGCCTGGCCTTCGTCCCCTCTCTCGGAGCCACCGAGACCCCCACCTCTCCCACCGCCGCGGTCGAGCAGGTGCTCGACGCCTTCCATGCCGCCGCCGCGAAGGCGGACGAGAAGACCTATTTCGCATTGTTCGCCCCCGCGGGCGTGTTCCTGGGTACGGACGCGACGGAGCGGTGGGACAAGACGGCGTTCCAGGCGTTCGCCCATCCTTATTTTGCCAAGGGCACCGCCTGGACCTTCCTGCCGCGCAATCGGCACGTGGACCTCTCGGCCGACGGCCGGGTGGCCTGGTTCGACGAGTTGCTCGACAGCGCGAGCTACGGCGAATGCCGCGGCAGCGGCGTGCTGGAAAAGATCGACGGCGCCTGGAAGGTCCAGCAGTACAACTTGACGATCCCGCTGCCGAACGATTTGGCGAAGGACGTCGTGGCGCAGATCCGCGCGGCGAAGGCGGCAGGGACCGGAACCGCCCCCGCGTCGGTCGAGGATGAGCTGGTGCAACTCACCCAACGGCGGATGGATGCCGTAGGGCTCGGCGACAAGGCGGTCTGGGACGAGATCCTCGCCGAGGATTTCACGCTCACCGACGAGGAAGGAGCCATCTCCACCAAGGCCGAGATCCTCGACCAGCTGAGGCCCTTGCCTGCCGGCTACTCGGGGCAGATCCGGGTCGCCGAGCCGAAGGTACACGTCCATGGCGACGTTGCTGTGCTCACCCACCTCGACCGCGAGGACGAGAAGGTCTTCGACCAGGCGCTCTACTCCGAGTACCGGACGACCGACACCTTTCAGAAGCGCGACGGCAAATGGCGCTTGATCGCCTCGCAGGTCCTGGTGATCCCTCGCCCGCGGAAGGTCGCCTCGGTCGACGGCACAACGCTCGACGCCTACGTCGGCCGCTACCAGCTCGCGCCCGGCGTGCTCTACGAGGTCACCCGCGAAGGCGACACCCTCTTCGGCCAGCGCACCGGCCGCGCGAAAGAAGAGCTGTCGGCCGCGAGCGCAGACACCTTCTTCCGCAAAGGAACCACCCGCGGCGAGAAGGTCTTCGCCCGTGACCCTTCCGGCAAGGTGACCGAGCTGATCGACCGCCGCGATAACAACGACCTGGTGTGGAAGCGGGTGGAGTGAGGGGTGAGGCACTGGTTTGACCCGCACCCCCGACCTGTGCCGAGATAGCGGCTCGCATGCGCCTGCTCTCTACGCTTTCGCTCCTCGGCTCTCTCGGCGTTTTCTCTCTTCTGACCCTTGGCTGCGACGAGCGGCCGTCCGAGTATCCTGCCGTTCGGCCGCTGTTCGACACGCAGCACGCCCCCGATCTTCAAACCGAGGCGAGCACGATCGCGTTGCCGCCTTCGCTTTCCGGTAACCGGTTCCTTTCCGGCTGGCAGGCGTGGCGGGATGGGGATCGCGTCGCCCTCGCCCCCACCTCCGATGGAGGACGAATCGAGATCGTCCGTCTGGTGGCCGAAGAGCGCCGGCTGATCCTGGATCTCCGGGACGGGGACCTGCTCGGAGGGAGTGTCCGCGTCCGGGCGGTCGAGCGCGATCTCGGCACGTTTCCCTGGCGCGATCCGCTGGAGATCCCGATCCCTGCCGATCTGCCGCTCGGCAGGATGACGATCGATTTGATCCCGGTTCCTTCGGGTCCCGGAGGTTCGGCGACGCCCGCGATTCCGAATGTCGTGAACGCGGCGGTCCGCCCGATCCAACCGTCCGGCGCGCTCACGGTCGAAGGGCACGATCTGATCCAGGCGGGGACCTCGCGCGTCGAAACGGTGATCCGGGCGACGGGTGAGACCGAGCTGCTCGGCACGTTCGTCCCGCCGGAGAAACCGCGGCCGGATCAGCGTTGGCAGCTCACGCTGGAGCGGGAGGACGGCTCGAACATCCGCCGGTTCTATTGGTCGGCGAGCTTCTGGAACCGGTTGCGTGGGCAGCGCGGCTTTCGACTCCCTTTGCGGGGCGCCAAAGGTCTGGTCCGCGTCCGGCTCGACGCCTGGGGCGACGGCCCACCGGGCCGCTGGCGCGATCTTGCGTGGGCCGGTCCGCCGGAGCTGGCTCCGAGACTTCCGGGGCTTCCGGCACCTCCCACGGCGGACCTCGCGCCCGGTCCCCCGGCGCGCCTGGTCGTGATCTACGTGATGGACGCGTTGCGCGCGGATCAGGTCGGCGCGTTCGGTGGTCCGCCCGGGATCACACCGACGATCGACCGCCTCGGCCGCGAGGGGCTCGTCGCCTTGAGACAGCGCGCGAATTCACCGAACACGTTGCCGTCGACCAAGACTCTATTCACCGGCCATGCTTTCCTCTCGCGCGGCGGCTGGAAGCTTGGCCCCGAGGACGGGCCGACGCTCGCCGAGGCGTTCGGCCGCGCCGGTTTTCATACCGCGCTGTTTTCGGGCAACGTCTACGTGAGCCCCGCCTACTCGACCAACCGCGGCTTCGAGCACGACGCCCCGGAAGTGCTGATCGAAGGCTATTCGGCAACGGCCAAACCGCCTTACAACGACAACGCCGAACGGGTTCAGGCCGCGGCGCTCGCCTGGCTGCGCGCCCTGCCGCCGGGGAGCCGCGCCTTCCTCTATCTTCATGTGATCCACCCGCACAACCCGTACGATCCGCCCCCGCCGTTCCGGTCGCGCTGGGCGCCGGCCAACAACCGCTCCACCCTCAATGGCTCGACCGAAACGCTCACCGGAATCAAGCAGGGTCGGCTCGATCCCGATGACGCGGACCGCGCGCGCCTCCGCGGCCTCTATCAGGGAAGCGTCGCCTATGCCGACGACCAGCTCGGCCGGTTCGTCGAGGCCCTCGCGACGATCGTGCCGCCGAGCGAGACGCTGCTCGCCGTGACCGCGGACCACGGCGAAGAGCTCTTCGACCATGGCGGCGTGCTCCACGGCTACACGCTCCACGAGGAGATGCTGCGTATTCCGCTCGCGCTCTGGTGGCCCGGACGGGTCAAGCCGTTGCGGATCGAAGAGCCGACCGACACCCGCGACCTGCACGCGACCCTCGTCGACGCCTGCTCCTTGCGCGGACCGGACGGCAAGGCGCTACCTTCCGAAGGGCGCTCGCTGCTCCGCCGGCCGCTGCCGATCCCCGAAGGGGAACCGCTGCATTTCGCCGCCGCATCGAGCGTCAAGGGAGGCATCTATTCGGCCCAGTCGCGGCGCTGGAAGCTGATCTGGGCACCGCGCACGGGGCTCGGCTGGGGCATGGGCGAGGGAGCGGGTCGCTCGCGCGATCCCGAGTACCTTTTCGACCTAGCCGCCGATCCCGGCGAACGGATCAACCTCGCGGGGCGCGGCGACATCGAGGCCGACTGGCTGCGCGGCCGGCTGCTCGCCTGGATCGCCCAGGCCCAGCCGGAAACCGACGGCGGCGAAGCCCCGGTCGATCGCGAGACGCTGGACCGGCTGCGGGCGCTGGGGTATGTGAATTGAGCTGGTACAGTTCGACGGTGCGCCTTCGGCCCTCTCTCCTCGTCCTCACCGGGATCGCGGCGACGTTCGCGTTCGCCGGTACGGCGCCTGTTTTCCGGGCCGCCTACGCCCGCAGCACCTTGCCCACCCGGGCGGCGGAGTGGATCTGGTCGGGCGACTCCCGGCGCGAGAAAGTTCCGTCGGCGTTCTGGGCGGCGCGCGATTTCACGCTCGATGCGGTGCCGAAGCGCGCGGTCCTTTACATGCAGGCCGACCCGGAATACGTGCTCTGGCTGAACGGCCGGCGGATCGGCGCGGGCCGATTCGCGGCGGGCGCGCCGCTCGACGGCTATGAGGTGACTCCCCTGCTCCAGGTCGGAACGAATCGCCTGCTCGCGGAGCTGCGCAGCGACCATGGCGCGGGAGGTTTTCTGCTCAGCTTGAACGAGGGCTCCAACGGACGCCAACTGCTCGCTTCGGACCCCTCGTGGACGATCCTCCGCCGCGACGATCCGAACCTGTTACGCGGCTTCCGTCCGCTCGAAGGGGGAACCCCGGCTTACTCCTGGTCGTACCCGCCGACCGGCCGCTGGGGCAGGCCGAGGCTCGGGGCGGTGCAGCCACTCCGCTTCGAGCGGCCGACGCTGAATCCTCCGACCTCGGCGCCATCGCGCTCCGGAGTGGCCGGGCGCGCGGTCCGGTTCGACTGGGGGGCTGAGCCTACGGTCGGGCGCCTGGCGCTCGAAGTCGTGCCGCAGGAGGCGATCCAGGTCGCCGTTCTGCGGGTCGAGGAGGGGGGCGAGATCGACCCTACCGCGATCTCCGTGATTCTGATGCCGAATCAGAGCGTCTGGCTGGAGCCGCAAGTGCGGCGGTTCCGAGCGGTAGAGATCGTCGGGACCCTGAAGATCGAAGCGGCTCGCGTTCTGTCCCCCGACGGCCCGGAAGACCGGGTCGCACAACCCACCGGCCCGCCGAAGGGCCTGCTCGGCCTCGCTCCCCCGCCGCTACGAACGCCGGTGGAGGACGAAGTCGGGCGCCAGCTCGAGCGCCTCCCGCACCTCTGAGGGGGGAAAGAACTCCAGCTCCCGGCGCGCCGCCTGCGCGTAATCCGCGGCGAGCTGCTCGGTCTCTTCGATCGTCCCCGCCGCGACCACCTGTTCGAGGATCTCCTCGGGCGCCACGCGGTCGAAGCTGCGATCGGCCAGCACCGTCTCGATCCGCTGGCGGTCGGCCGGACCGACCCGGGGCAGGAGTAGCAGGATCGGCAGCGTCAGCTTGCCCTCGCGCAGGTCGGAGAGCACGGGCTTGCCAAGCTCGCTCTCGCGCGCGGTGAAATCGAGCAGGTCGTCGACCAGTTGAAAGCAGGTGCCGAGCGCGCGGCCGTAGCGGGCGAGGACATGGCCCGCTTCGGGGCGAAAAGGCGGGATCAGGCTGGGGAGAGAGCAGGCCGCCGCGAACAGGTAGGCGGTCTTCCGGTCGATGATCTCGAAATACTCGTCGCGGGTGAGGTCCGCCGCGCCCAGGCGAGCGAGCGCGAGCAGCTCCCCTTCGGTCATCTTGAGCGTCGCGTCGCACAGGCGCTGGACCACTTCGAGATGGCCGTGCGAGAGCGCCATGCGCATCGCCGTGGTGTAGATCCAATCGCCGAGCAGGACGGTCTGATTGTTGCCCCACAGATGATTGAGGGTCGGCTGGCCGCGCCGCAAGGTGGCGTGGTCGATGATGTCGTCATGAATCAGAGTCGCGGTATGGATGAACTCCACCACCGCGGCATAAGTGATCTCTTCCGGGCCGTCGTGTCCCAGCAGGCGGGCGCAGAGCAGCAGCAGCGCGGGGCGCACCCGCTTGCCGCCCCCGTCGGCGATGTAGACGCCGGCTTGGTGGATGAACGGCACGTCCGAGCCCAAGTGGAAGCGGAAGACCTCTTCGGTCGCGGCGAGCTTGTCGGCCACCAGGCCGAGAAAGCGCGCGGGCGAGACCGGCGGACCGGCGGCCGGACGATCCAAAGGGCGAGCCAAGGGATCAGTCGCCAGGTCGAGCAGGTGAGGATCGGTCGCCACGTCGGGTTCTCTCTCGGTATCAAGGCTCAAAGCGGCTCAAAACTTCCGGATCGGATCGAAATGAATGACCTGCGCCAGACGCCCGGATTCGAAACGGTAGGCGCGGCCGCTCTCGAAGTACCACCAGGTCGACTCCCGCCGGTCGGGGTACTCGACGATCCGCACCTCGTCGGGCTGGCCGAGCTCGGCGAACACCCGCCGTTCGTCCTCGGACTGCACCTGGGTCTCGAACGAGCGGAGCTTCCTCAGCCGGTCGCCCTCGCGGATGATCAGGGGCAAGGTCACTCCACCGCTCTGCATCTGGCTCGCCGACAGGCTCTGGCGCTCGAACACTTCGAACCGTTCTTCCTTGCCCCGCCGGATCGCGACGCCCACTTGGATCTCGAACCGGTTGAAGTACGGGTCCCAGGGCCAGAAGATGGTATACGAGCCCTCCCGGTCCGTGCTCGCCGCCACCCGCCGCACCTCGTTCTCGCTCCGCCGCAAGCTCTTGCGCGAGGCTTCGAGCACGACGCGGAGCCCTTCGAGCGGGTGCCCTCCGGTGTCGGTCACCTTGCCGGAAATCGCCACTTTGTCGCCGGTCCCGAGCGCGAATCCCGTGGCGGGGACCGCGGGAGCCAAAACCAGAACGCAGGCGACCGCCCGGAGCGGCCGCGCGAGACGCCCTCGGAGCGAGCGGAAGCTGCTCACAGCGAACGGTAATTGGTAAAGGTGAGTGGAACGTCCAAGACGTCCGCGTCGAGACCGCGCAGCATGGCGATCACGGTCTGCAGATCGTCGCGCGCCTTGCCCGAGACCCGCACCGTGTCGCTCTGGATCGAAGCCTGCACCTTGAGCTTGCGGCTCTTGATCTCGGCGACGATCTTCTTCGCGGTCTCGATCGGGATGCCCTGCTGGAAGGTGATCCGCTGCTTGGCCCGGCCGCCGCCGGAGGGCTCGACCTTGCCGTAGCGCGCCGACTTCAAGTTGATGCTGCGCTTGACCAGCTTCGTCTTGAGCACTTCGAGCGCCTGGCCGACGCTGAACTCGTCGGAGGCTTCGAGCACGATCTCCTCGCCTTCCAGCTCCAGCGTCGCCCCGGCGTGTTTCAGGTCGTAACGGGTCGAGATCTCTTTCGCGGCCTGCTGCACCGCGTTCTTGATCTCCTGAAAGTCTACTGTGGAGACGATGTCGAAAGAGTTTTCGGCGGCCATGATTCGAGGTATTCCCTAGCGGAGCAAGTATACCCGCTTGCTTGTGCCGACGCGAACAAGCGGCTGTCCCGAGCGGGTACAGGGGAACGAAGCAGGAGCCTCTCCCGGGAGCGCCGAGCACCCGCTCGCCATTTTGGCGACATTGGCCGCTTCGGTGCCGAGCTGGTGCTCGGCGCTCCCGGGGAAAAGCTTCTCTACCGCTCGTCGTCCCACTTGATGCCGGACGGCGGGGAGAAAGTGGTCCCGCGGCGGGGGATTTCGCGGTAGTCGGTGAGGTCGAAGCGGGTCTGGTTCCCTTCGGAGTCGCGGTAGGAGACTTGGACCAGGCGGCGATCTCCCGCGGCGCCTTTGCTTTCGACGACCAGGATCGCGTCTTTGATCGGCGAGATCTTCGCTTTCGGCGCGAGCGAAACCTCGATCCGGCCGCCGTTGAGCGAGCGCGCCGCCGCTTTGTAGCGGGTTTTCAGGTCGTCGACGCCGAGCAGCAGCAGGTCGAGCCCCGGTTCGGTCTTGCGGTCGACCCCGTAGCGACGGCCTGTTTTATCCTGCGGATTCCACGCCCAGGCGTTGCCGCCGCAGAGGAGGAAGCTCTTCGGGTAGGGATCGCGATAGTCCCAGCGCAGACAATCGGGCAGTGCGAGCGCGAGCTTGCCCGCTTCTTTCTCTCCGGAAGTAAAGCCGGACGGCACGTAGGTCTGGGAGAAGCTCGCCTCCAACGTCCCGGCCTCCACCAGATCGGCGCGTACGGCGCGCAGGGTCTCCCAGGCGTCCGGGCTCGGGGAGGAATCCGACGGCTTCGGCGCCGGCTTCTGGGCGAGCAAGCTGGCCGGAGCGATCAGCGCTAGAACCAATAAGAGGTAGGCACCTCGGGTCATCTCGAATCTCCGTTCGGTCATCTGTCGGTACACGGGCGGGTTAGACTGCCGCGCCGTGAGACGTCTGTTCGTTCCTTCTCGCACTGCACGCCGAATCGCCCTCTTCGTGGGCGTCGGGCTCTGCATCTTCGGCCCGCTGGCTTGCAAGTCACGGACCGCCGCGGCGCCGGACGCCTGGGAGCGGATCGATCTTTGGTCGCTCAAACCCGATGTCGAGGTTACCCCAGTCGCGAACCGCTGGTTTCATCCTACGACCCAGCGGATCTCGTTTCTCGGCGCGGCCGAGGTACGCGATATGTCGAAGGTGCCCGCGGCGCAGCTGGTCAACTTCCCCCACCGCCCCGCAGGCCAGATCCGCGCGATCGAGCAGGTCGCGGCCTCGCGCGTCCGCTGGCGGGTACAGCTCGGAAAGGCCCCCTATCTCTCGTTCGTGCCGCTCGGCTTCGAGCGCCCCTGCGCGTGCACCTATCGCGTGACGGTGGGCCCGGTAGCCGGAAAGACTACAAATCCGGCCATCGAGGTCTACCGGGCCGTAGCGCCGCCGATTCGGACCTTCGCCCCGCCGACCGTGACGATCGATCTGGCGCGTTGGGCCTCCGGCGACGTGGACGGAGCGAATGAGGTGGATCTCCGCTTCGAGGTGCTGGGGACCGGCGAGCGCGCCGGGGGAAAGCTTCCCGGCCTGCTCTGGGGGAGTCCCGCGGTCTACGGGCGGCACGCTTTACCGGCCCCGGCCGGGCGGCTCGCGCCGAAACGGCCGAACATCCTGCTGATCGGAGTCGACACCCTGCGTGCGGATGCGGTCGGCGCCTGGGGAAGAACGCCGAGCCTGACGCCCGAGATCGACGCCTTGAGCGCGGAGTCCGACGTTTATCTCGACACCTACACCGCGTTCAACGTCACCAACCCGAGCTTCATCTCGATCATGACCGGCCTGTACGGCAAGAATCATGGCGTCTACGATCTGGAGACTCCTCTGCCGCGCACGCACGTCACGCTCGCCGAGCACCTGCGCCAGGCGGGCTATGCCACGATGGCGGTGCTCTCCGCGAGCCATCTCCAGGATGTGAATTCAGGCCTGGGCCAGGGATTCGACGAGATGACCCGGGCGGGCGAGCACTTCGCGGGCGAGCTTTCCGTCGACATGACGATCGACTGGCTCGCCGCCCGCACGAGCCGCGAAGCCTCACCGGACCCGAAAGGGTCTCCGCAGGCCACCGCGGCGAAACCGTTCTTCATCTGGCTTCATCTGTTCGATCCGCACACTCCCCACACTCCCCCCGAGCCGTTCGCCTCCGGCTACGAACCGAGCGCTCCCGCCGGTCTTGGACCGGTCGCCACCTGGATCCCCTACCGGACCCCCGGCCCGCGCGCGTTCGAAGAGGATGTGCTGGGCGCAAGCAAAGATCTCTACTATGGCGAGGTCGCCTACCTCGACCGCCAGGTCGGCCGGCTGCTCGATTTCCTGCGCAGCCGGAACCTGCTGGATAACACGCTGGTCGTGCTGGTCGCCGACCATGGCGAGAGCCTGGGCGAGCACGGCGTGTCGTTCCGCCACGTGGGTCTTCACGACACGACGACCCATGTGCCGATGATGATCCGCTGGCCGGGAAGGGATCGGACCGGCCGGCCGATCCACGGCCTGGTTCAGACGATCGACCTGTTTCCGACCCTGCTGACCGCGCTCGAGCTGCCGATTCCGCCGCAAGACGGCGAGGATCTGAAGAAGCTCACCGGCGAGGGGCGCACCGGCCGCCGCGCGGTGTTCGCCGAGCACGCCGGGCGGTTGGGGTTGATGGTGCGGACGGCCGACTGGAAGTACATCCTTTCGAGCGGCAACACCCGGTTCTTCCCCGACGGCGCTTCGCTGTTCGACCTGCGCGCCGATCCGGGCGAAAACGTCAATCGCGCGGGCCAGGGACTGCCGAAAGAAAAGGAGCTCGAAGGGCTGCTCCAACGCTTTCTCGCCGACCGGCGCGACCTGCCGAGACCGACGAAGCGCGGCGACCTCACCCCGGAGGAGGAAAGTCGCCTGCGCGGTTTGGGGTACGTGCGATAGGGATACGAACAGGGCGCACACACAGGTGCGCCCCTACCATCATGGATTTCACGAATCTGTAGGGGCAGACCTACGTGTCTGCCCCCGTACCGTATGCGCCAGACGAGTTCTACTTCTTCGCGTGATCGTAGAACCCGCGCCCGCTTTTCCTACCGAGGCGACCGGCGAGCACCATCTGCTTGAGCAGCGGCGGCGGGGCGAAACGCTTCTCGCGGTACTCCTCGAACATGATGTCGGCGATGTAGAGGGTGGTGTCGAGGCCGACGAAATCGAGCAGGGTGAACGGCCCCATCGGGTAGCCGCAGCCGAGCTGCATCCCTTTGTCGATGTCCTCGACCGAGCCCACCCCCTCTTCGAGCGCACGGATCGCGTCGAGCAGGTAGGGGACGAGCAGCCGGTTGACGATGAAGCCCGAATTGTCGCGCGCCGCGATCGGCTCCTTGCCGACTTTCCGCGCGAACTCGAACGCCGCCTCGAACGCCTCGTCCGAGGTGAGGATCGTGCGCACCACCTCGACCAGCTTCATCACCGGCACGGGGTTGAAGAAATGGAGACCGACGAAGCGATCCGGCCGCTTCGTGCTCATCGCGAGCTGGGTGATCGTGAGTGACGAGGTGTTGGAGGCGAAGATCGCCTCGGGCTTCACGATCTCGTCGAGCGCCGCGAAGGTCTTTTTCTTCTCATCGACATTTTCGACGATCGCTTCGACCACCAGGTCACAATCGGCGAGGTCGGCAAACTCGGTCGTGCCGGTCAAATTCGCGAGAGCCGCGTCGCGCGCTCCGGCGTCGAGCTTGCCCTTCTCGACCGCTTTGCCGAGCGAGCCCTGGATCCGGGAAAGGCCCTTGTCCAAAAACCCCTGGTTCACTTCTCGAACCACCGTCGTCAACCCCGCCTTCGCCGCGATCTCGGCGATCCCGGCGCCCATCAGGCCGCAGCCGAGGACGCCCACCTTCTGAATAGCCATATTCATCCTCCGGAAATGATCCGGGCGTCGCCCGGGGAGAGCGGACTCTACCCGCTGGGGTACGGCCTACGCCAGCGGGTGGCTTGCCGCATCAGCCCGGTCCGAGACGCCCACATCTTACGGACGGCCTACTCTTCCACGATCTCCCGGCTCCCTTCCCCCAACCGCCGGAGCGCAAAGCGCACCGCGCCCGGCACTTCGAACGGCAGCCGCTCGGCCCACTCGATGACCTTGAGGCCCGGGCCGGCCAATACCTCTTCGAGGCCGATCGAGTCGGCTTCTTCGGGTTTCAGGCGATAGAGGTCGGCGTGGACCAAGCGCCCTCCGGTTCCGGTGTGCTCACGGATCAGGGTGAAGGTGGGCGACTGGATCTCGTTCGGATCGATGCCTAGGTGAAGGGCCACGCCCCTCGTGAGCACGGTCTTGCCCGCTCCGAGATCTCCGTCGAGCAGGAGGGCTCCTTCGGGCGGCAGAGACGCCGCAATCTGGCGTCCGATCGCAACCGTTTCCTCTTCGCTCGCCGAGACGTAGCGCCGGCCGGCCATCTCGCTCACTCCTCGGCGAGACGACGGGTGGCCGCGGGCAGGTGGTCGATCAGATCGGAGGCGGTGAGCTTGGCCAACTCGGGATCTTCGGTCCCCACCTGATCAAAAGCCAGATCGCCCGCGAGGCCGTGGAGGTACACCCCGAGCCTGGCTGCGTCGAGCGGCTCCAAGCCTTGGGCCAGAAGGGCGGCGAGCAAGCCGGTGAGGACGTCTCCCGCTCCTCCGGTCGCCATTCCGGGGTTACCGGTCGGGTTGATCCAGACTCCGGCTTCGCTCGCGATCAGGGTCCGGTGCCCCTTGAGCACCACGATCGCTCCGGTTTCCGCGGCGGCGCGACGCACGGCCGTCAGGCGATCGGATTGGACTTCGGCCGCCGAGACTCCGAGCAACCTCCCCAGCTCCCCCGGGTGAGGGGTGAGGATCGCCGGGGAACGGCGGCCGATTAGATCGGCGGCGGAACCGGCGAACGCGTTCAGGCCGTCCGCGTCGAGCACGAACGGCAGCCCCGCCTCCAAGGCGATCCGGCGGATCTGTTCTCGGGCCGCCGCGCTCTGGCCGAGGCCCGGGCCAATCGCGAGCGCGTTCTTCCCGTCCGACGCCGCGAGGGCCGCGTCCGCCGCTCCCGTTCCCAGCTCTCCTTCCTCATTCGCCTGCACCGCGAGGGTCATCGATTCGAGCGAGCCGAGATCGACCGTCGGCAGGATCGGTTCCGGTACGGCGACGGTCACCAAACCCGCTCCCCCACGAACCGCGGCGCGTGCGGCGAGGATCGCGGCTCCCGCCTTGCCGGGCGATCCCGCCACCAGCAGGGCGTGGCCGGCGCTTCCTTTGTGGGCGTCCGCCGCGCGGCGCGGCAGGAGGGGGGCGAGATCCTCCGGAGTCATCAGGAAGAGATCGCCTTGCGCCTCGTCGATCAGCCAAGAGGGAAACCCAAGCTCGGCGATCGCGAGCGTGCCGCAGGCTTCCGCCGCGGGCGAGAGAACGTGCGGGATCTTCGGCGCGGCGAACGTGACCGTGAGATCCGCGTTGACGTGCGGCCCGAAAAGATCCGCGCGGCTGCCGGATAGACCGCTCGGCACGTCGACCGCCACGATCGGCTTGCCCGTCTCACCGAGCGCTTCGACCAGTTGAGCGGGAAAACCTTCGAGCGGCCGGTCGAGGCCGGTGCCGAACAGCGCGTCGACCATCAGGTCGCAGCGGCTGGCGCGATCGAGCGCGGCGGGAAGGTCCGAGGTAGGCCCTACATCCTCGATCGAGAGCTCGAGCTGGCGGCAGATCGCAAGCTGCGTTGCGGCGTCGCCGCTCAGCTCGCGCCCGCCGAGGACCAGGAAGATCAGGACCTCGAAACCGCGCGCGTCCAGCCGCCGGGCAACGGCAAGGCCGTCTCCGCCGTTGTTGCCCGGGCCGCAGAAAATCGCCGCCGAAGAGGCTTTCGGGTAGCGCTCGAAGATCGCCTCGACCACTCCAAGCGCGGCGTTTTCCATCAACACCGGGCCGGGGATTCCGATCTCGCGGATCGCCCGCTGGTCGAGCGCGCGCATCGCTTCGGCGGTCAGGACTTTCACTGGGCAACCTCCTGGGGTGCTTCCGCCAGCATCCCCCACCGTTCGAGCAGCGCCCGGGTTCGCGGGCAACCGAGGTCGCCGTCTCTCATGCTCTCGGCGAGCCGGACGAGATCGGCCGGGGTGTCGACGTCGGAACCGGCTTTCAACAGCTCAACGCGAAGACCCAGCTCCCGGGCTCG
>DASYKS010000093.1:0-68468 GCA_035995205.1 Thermoanaerobaculia bacterium | reverse complement strand
GAAGGTTCTCGGGCTCTGTTGGCTCGTCAAGGCGGGCGGATCGCACGAAGAAGGAATAACAGATTCTCTGCGGAAAAGCCAGTGCCGGGCCTATCCCCCTCAAGAATCGAGCGTTACCAGGGGACTACGACGGAGCCCTGCCGGAGCCCCTTCGGCCGACCCAGCGATTGCGCTCTTAGAATATGATCTTTACCCTTAACCGCTGCGAGGCTCCTGGTCCCGCGGCCTGACAGGAGAACAGCATGAAGAAGCGTGTAAAGAAGCTGCACCTGAGCAAGGAGTCGGTGAGCCGGCTGGATCTTGGACCTGTGGTCGGCGGGATAACCTTGGCTCAAACGGATTGCCTCGCCTGCCACAACACCATCGACCGCACCGCCTGCATCACCAACTGCCCGACGTGCGGAAATACCAACTACGAAACCTGCTTCAGTCTCTGCCCCTGCTAGAAATCTCGGGCAGCTTCTCGTCGACGCCGAGGCGGGGAGCTGCCGTTCCTGGATCTTCCAGCCCTCTGAAGCGCCTTCGTCCCAATCCCTACTCTTCCCGCACTCTCTTCATAGATGCCCACCTTATCCAAGGAGAAGAGAATGAGCACGATCCGTCGCTTCGGCTTCCTCCCTCTCGCCTCGCTCGGCTGCGCGCTGCTCCTCGGCGCCGCGGCGGCGCGGGGCCAAGTCGCCAAGCAGGGCAACGACGTCTTGAGCTCGCTCGCGATCCAGAGCGACCGCCTGGCGCTCTCCGAGTCGATCGCCCCGCTCGACCGGCACCCCGGCGTGCTGCCGTTCTTCGCCCAGGTCGGCTGGGACGGCTTCCGCACGACCGCCAAGGGGGATTGGCAGGCCTCGCTCGACGGGCGCACCGGCAGGATCGCGTTCGTCGAAGGCACCGGCCGGCCGTGGATTCCCGGCCGCGGCAACTCGCTGCGACTTGAGGATCTCGCGGGGGTGACCGGCGGCGCGGGCAAGATCGATCTCGCCGCGATGGAGAAGATCGCGCGCGGCTTCCTGCCCGAGGTGGCCGGCATGCTCGGCGTCTCCCCCGCCACCCTCCGCTTGAATCAGGGGCGTTCGGGGCAGCCCGCCTCGCACCTCTGGTTCGTCGATTTCGACCTCGTTCGCGGCGGCCTGACGGTCGAAGGGGCGCGCGTCGTCTTCCGGGTCAACAACGGCAACCTGATCCAGTTCGGCACCGAGAACCTGCCCGCCCCCGGCGCGCGCGTGCCGCAGAACGTTCTGTCGCGCGACGACGCGCGGACGGCGGTGGCCTCCTACATCGGCGGCTTCACCTCGGGCGATCGATTCATCGACCGCGGCAGCCTGCATCTGCTGCCCGACAACGGGGTCGACGAGCGGTTCGACGAGGGGTACGACTCGGGCAAAGGCCGCGGCCTGGTGAAGGTCTGGGACGTGACGTTCCGGCGCGACGGCACGATGGGCACCTGGCGCGCCCGGGTGGACGCCACGACCGGGGCGGTGCTCGACTTCGCCGACGTCAACGATTACGCCACGGCGCGGGTGACCGGCGGCGTCTTCATGATCTCGCCGACGGTCACGCCCGAGACCGTGCACGCGATGCCCTACGCGAACCTTTCGAGCGGCGGCTCGGCCAGCTCCGAAGGGACCTACAACTTCCTCGGCGGGGTCGTCACCACGACGCTCGCCGGTCCCTACGTGCGGATCGTCGACACCTGCGGCGCCATTTCTCAAGCGTCGGACGCGGCGGGCAACATCGCCCTCGGCACCTCGGGCGGCACCAACTGCACCACGCCGGGCCACGGCGGCGCGGGCAACACCCACTCCTCGCGGACCCAGTACTACCACGTCAATCGGATCAAAGAAGTCGGCCGCGGCTGGCTGCCGGCCAACGTCTGGCTTCCCGCGCAGTTGCGGGTCAACGTCAATCTGAACCAGACCTGCAACGCCTATTGGAACGGCACGACGCTCAACTTCTTCCGTTCCGGCGGCGGCTGCGGCAACACGGGAGAGATCGCCGCCGTCTCGCTTCACGAATACGGTCATGGCCTGGACAAGAACGACGGCACCGGCATGGCGCCCGAGGGGGGCACGGGCGAGTCGTACGGCGACCTGACCGCGGCGCTTCAGCTTCACGATTCCTGCATCGGACCCGGCTTCCGGGCGAGCAATTGCAGCGGCTACGGCGACGCCTGCACGTCCTGCACGGGGGTGCGCGACATCGACTTCGCCAAGCACGTCTCGAACACCCCGGCGACGGTCGCGAACTTCACCGCGGTCCACTGCTCGGCGGGCAGCGGTCCCTGCAAGAAGGAGGTTCACTGCGAGTCGTACGTGCCGTCCGAAGCGGTCTGGGACTTCGCCAACCGCGACCTGCCGAGCCCCGGCACCGGCGCGGCGTGGACGGTGCTCGACCGGCTCTGGTACCTGTCGCGCAACTCGGCCACCAGCTCGTTCGCCTGCACAAGGCGCGGCGGCACTCTCACCTCGAACGGCTGCAACACGGGCTCGTGGTGGAAGACCATGCGCGCGGTGGACGACGACGACGGCAACCTTGCCAACGGCACTCCCCACGGCGGCGCGCTCTTCGCCGCGTTCAACCGCCACGGCATCGCCTGCACCACCGATCCGGGCGCGAGCCTTTCGTTCGCCGGCTGCGCGGCCCCCGCGGCGCCGACGGTGACCCTCACCGCCGGGGCCGCTTTGGTCACCGTGGGCATTGCCGGCACGGGAGTGTTCGACGTCTTCCGCAACGAGCAGGGATGCAACGCGGGCTTCACCAAGATCGTCAACGATTTCGCGGGCGGCAGCCTCTCCGACTCAAACGTCGCCGCCGGCAACACCTACTTCTACCAGGTGACCGCACACCCCACGGGCAACGAAGCCTGCGCCTCGGCGCCCGCGGCCTGCCAATCGGTGACGCCGTTCTGATCGTTGGGTTCAACCGTCGCCATTGAGCGCGCCGAAGCCCCTGCCCGTTCCGAGAACGGGCAGGGAAATCGAATCGCTAGTCGCATATCCAGCAGCGGAACTTGACGTAGCCGTCGACCTGGAACTGGCCTGTGTAGGCATCCCAATGGCAGCCGGCGGTCGTGACGTTCTGGCGACCGCAGGTCGAGGGAATGTCCTCGCAGACGATGTACTGCTCGGCTTGCGCCCACAGGTTGGCCGCGGCCTGGGAGCAGTCGGAGCCGTAGCCCCAATCCTGAGGAGTCTGCTCAAAGCCACCGCAGAAACAGCCGGGCGGCGCCGCCGCAGCGGGCGCAGGAACCAAGGCCAAAGCCGCAACGAGGACCGCGAGCAGACAAAGGACGGACGAGTGTGACGTCACAGGGACCTCCTTCTTGGAGCTTGCGGACGCGTTGTCGCCCGCAATGTTGACCGAAGCGGAAGGTACTCCCCCAGCCGAGAACTTGTAAATCGGTAACTTTGATTATCAAGGCGGCAGACGAGATCGCCGGTGCCGCACCGTAGTACGGTTGGAGCCGTAGCTATTTCGTACCCGTCGCCTGGCACTCTTCTTCCTGGGTCTTCCACTAAACTCTCGCCCTATGGCCGGATTTCCGAAGGTTGCCCTGGTGATCGCGCACCCCGGCCACGAGCTCCGCGTCTATGGTTGGCTCGAGGCCCTGATCGAGGAGCCGCCCTATTACGAGAGCTATGGCGAGAGGCAGGTCGCAGCGGGCCGCTATCCCCGGGTCTTGCGGTTCCGCGAGCACTTCCTGCCACTGGCCAGGGTCCTGCGTGAGCTCGGGCGCACCGGATGAGCCGGCCCCTGCGTATCCTGTTCACGAACATCACCCTGGCATCCCGCACCGGGACAGAGGTCTATATCAAAGAGGCTGCTCTGGGGCTCCTGCGGCGCGGGCACACCCCCCTGGTCTACAGTCCCGATCTCGGCGAGATCGCGGAGGAGATCCGCGCCGCCACGGTCCCCGTAGTCGACGATCTCTCCCGGCTCGGGGCTCCTCCGGACGTGATCCACGGGCACCACCATCAGCAGGCGATGACGGCCTTTTTGCATTTCCCCGGCGTACCCGGAATCTTCGCCACGCACGACTGGGCCGTCTGGCACGACGCCCCGCCGCTGTTCTCGCGCATCCGCCGCTACGTCGCGGTCGACTGGACGAATCGCGACCGCGTCCTCTTCGAGCATGGGATCCCGGAAGAGCGGGTCCGAGTCCTCCCGAACTGGGCCGACCTCGACAGGTTTCCACCGCGCGGTCCCCTTCCCGAGCGCCCGCGACGGGCTTTGTTGTTCAGCAACTATGCGCGCGAGGACACCCACCTTCCGGCGGTCCAGGAGGCCTGCCGGCGCGCCGGCCTCCCCCTGGACGTGGTGGGCTCGGGCGTCGGCCGGTCCCTGGTCGATCCAGGCGAGGCGATCGCAGAGTACGACCTCGTCTTCGCCAAGGCCAAGAGCGCGCTGGAGGCGTTGGCGGTGGGGACGGCGGTGGTGCTTTGCGACTATCGCGGCCTCGGGCAGATGGTCACCAGCGCCGATCTCGACGCCCTGCGCCGGCTGAACCTCGGTCTGCGCACCCTGCGCCGCCCGCTCCTTCCGGACCTGATCCTGAAGGAGATCGAGCGCTACGACGCGCGCGACGCCGCCGAGGTCTCGCGGCGGGTCCGAGAGGAGGCGGGCCTCGAGCCCGCTCTCGACCGTCTCGTCGCCCTCTACGAGGAGGTGATCGGCGAGTACGGACGGGAGGGGCCTGCCGATCCTGCCGAGGAATCCCGGGCCGCCGCGGTCTATCTGCGCGGCTGGGCCGGCTGGACCCCTCACCTCAAGAACGTGGCCGCAGACCTCGACAAACAGCGGCAGTGGCTCGACCTCCGGGTGAGGGAGCTGGAGGAGGAGCTCCGGCAAGCTCGATGCGCTGACCGGCTGCCAGAGCTGGAGGAGGAGCTCCGGGCCACCCGGCTGGAAAGCGATCATCGGGCGAAGACGCTCCGCTCCGTCACCGGGACGATTACCTGGCGCCTACGGGAGAAGGTGATGAGCTTACCCGGCTTGCGGGCGGCCTATCAGAAGATCCGGAAGCTCGGAGCGGGTCAGCGCAAATAGCCGAGTGGGGTCAACCCGAGGAAGAGAGCAGGTTGCTCTCTTCCATAGGGCGCAATCGCGGCTACCGATTCGGCGACAACACGCGGGCGAAGATGTCGGTCCGGCCGTTGGCAACGAGCGATTGAGTCCAGACGACGACGGCCGGACCCTGCCGAGGGGCGGCGATCGCCGGATCGTATTGGTTGCCCGCGGTGGTCGTATTGATCCGGAAGACTGGGGTCCGCGCCGTTCCGTTGGCTGCAAAGGCACGGCCGAAGATGCCGCGGCCGTCACCGTCGCGGTCCTCTTCCGTCCAGGCGACGACGAATTGTCCTCCGGCCTGAAGAGCGGCCGCCGGCTCGAATTGGTTCGAAACCGGCTCGCTGCTGAGGAAGAACCCCTGTCCCCGACGCGTTCCATCCGGAGCGAACCGCTGGGCTTGGACGTCGTAGTCGCTCCAGGTCGCGACCAGGCTGCCATCCTTGCCCATGGCGAGCGACGCTTCGAGGCCGTCACTTACCCGAAAGCCGCAGGAACCCGAGCCCAGAGACTGCAATCTGGAGGCACCGCCAGGGGGGGGTACCTCGGCAAGAAAGCTCTGGAGGCAGCCCCCTGTCTCTTGAACCAGGGCGGCCAGGGCGCCGGAGGGTTTGAGTGCCAGGCTGCTCGGAAAGGCATAGATCGTGTCATCCCCGGCCCGGGTGGGCGGCTCGCCGGCATGAAGGATGATCTCCGGCGTCAAGGGAGTTCCCTGGGCCGAGAAGATTCGCCCCACGGCATTGGTATACCTGCCGTCCTGGAATTCGGGAACCGGAACCTCCGACACCCAGGCAACCGCGAAGCGGCCATCCGGCCCGACGGCGGCCACGGCGCTATACCGGTAGGAAGTGCTGGGAAGGCTCGCCCGGATTCGCTTGCCCCGCGGCGTGCCGTCGCGGTTGAAGCGGCGCACGAAGATGATTGACCCAGGGGTATCGGGCAGGACCCCGGTCCACGCCACGAGGAAGCTGCCGTCACGGTCCGCAACCACCTGATCGACCCCCCCGCCCACCCCTGCGAGGCGGAACTCTCGGCCGACCGGCCTTCCCGCGGAGTTAAGAAACCGGGCCCTGGCGCCGGATCCCGACCAGACGACCACGAAGCCGCCGTCCGGAAAGGCGGTGATCGAAGGAGAGTCTTGGGAGATTCCCGTGCTGGTGTTGACCCGAAATTCCGGCCCCGCCGGCACCGGCGGAAAAGCGGCCGCGGCAGGAAGGGACAACGAGAGAAAAACGAAGGCGAGGGCAACCAGAGTCTTCAAACGCATGGCGATCTCCAAAAGAGGTACCACCCGGACGGTGCGTGATCGGAGTCCCTTGTCTAAAGATGGGATTTTACTTTGCCCTGGAGAGACCGACACACCTTTGACGCGAGCAGAGGGACGCGAAGTGACGGTACCGGGGTTTTTGGGTTCGGCCGGCAAAACAAGACCGTCGAAACCGTCTACAAGCGGGTAAAACAGCCGTCAGCGATGCGTGGCGATCTGCCACGTATTGCCCCAGGCATCCTTCACCATGGCGCGCCGATCGCCGTAGTGCTGGTCCTCGGGCTCTTCGATCGAATTGGCGCCCGCGGTGATCGCGCGCCGATACGTGGCGTCCGTGTCCTCGACATAGACGTACAGAAACGCCGGTGACATTTCACGCAAACCGTCCCCGCTGCTGATCATTACGATGGAGTCCCCGATGCGGATCTCGACCGGCGCACCGCCTCGGAGCTCACCCTGGCCGCCGAAGACCGACTTGATGAAGCCGACAAGGCCTGCCGGATCCGAAGTGATGATGCGCGGCGTCACGGTGTACCGGCCGGCCGGCTGATAACTTGCCATCCCTGCTACCTCCTGAGACTCCAGCGCGATTCTCTCACGCGTGAGGGGAGCCGCGCTGCGCGACGACGTCGCCTCGACCCCGTAACCACGACCTTGGAAATGTCTTTGCGCCCGTCATTGGCGCGGTGAAAACGTCGATAGGATGCCGCCCGGAGGCGGACATGACTCCCCTACTGCTGCTGCTCTCCCTCGCCGCGACTCCGCCCGACCCGGCGCTGCTGTCGGGCCTGGAGTACCGCCAGTTGCATCTTCCCCGCGGCGGGCGCTCGACAGCCGTCACGGGTGTCGCGGCCGACCCCTTCACGTTCTACTTCGGCGGCATCGGCGGTGGCGTGTGGAAGTCGACCGACGCCGGCACGACCTGGCGCAACGTGTCGGACCGCTACTTCGAGGCCGGATCGGTCGGCGCAATCGCGGTGTCCGACTCCGATCCGAAGGTCGTGTACGCCGGCACCGGCACCGCGTGCCCGCGCACGAACGTCTCGCCCGGCGACGGCGTGTACAGGTCGGACGATGGCGGCGAAACCTGGGTCCACGCCGGGCTTCGCGACGCGGGGCAGATCGGCCGCATCCGGATTCATCCGAAGAATCCTGATCTCGTGTATGCAGCCGTGCTCGGCCACGCCTCGGAGCCGAATGCGACGCGCGGCGTTTTCCGTTCGAGCGATGGCGGCCGCTCATGGCAGAAGGTTCTCTTCATCAGTGAGAGCACAGGCATCGCCGATCTCGCGATCGACCCTTCCGATCCGCGCGTGCTGTATGCCGCCTCGTGGTCCTTCGAGCGCAAACCCTGGGCGTTCGAGAACGGCGGTACGGACGGCGGCATCTTCAAGTCCGCCGATGGGGGGGATACCTGGGCGCGTCTTTCCGGCGGCCTGCCGTCGGGCGTGCTGGGCCGCACCGCCGTCGCCGTCTCTCCGGCGCGCCCGTCGCGGGTGTGGGCGCTGATCGAAGCGCCGCCCGGCGTCGGCGGGCTCTTTCGATCGGACGATGCGGGCGCCACCTGGTCGCGGGTGAACGGCGCCTCGGTGCTGACGCAGCGGGCCTTCTATCACGGGCATCTGACGGCGCATCCGGTGTCCCCGGACGTGATCTACGTGTTGAGCACCCAATTGCTCAAGTCGACCGACGGCGGCGCGACGTTCACGATCGCCCCGGACTCGCACGAGGACCATCACGACCTGTGGATCAACCCGCGCGACCCGCGCATCCTGATCAACGGCAACGACGGCGGGGCCACGGTTTCATTGACCGGCGGTGCGACTTGGTCGACGCAGATGAATCAGCCGACCGGCGAGATGTATCGCCTCGCGGTCGACACGGGATATCCGTACCGCGTCTACTCCGCGCAGCAGGATTCCGGCACGGTGTCGGTGCCGACGGCGAGCCGTAACGTGCCGCTGCAGCTCGTGGATGCCTACGGCGTCGGCGGTGGCGAGGCAAGCAGCATCGCGGTCGATCCCCGCAATCCATCCCTCGTGTACGCCACGATCAGCGGCCAGATCGCGAAGACCGACACGGCCAAGAAGACCTCCGAGCTGCTGCAGGTCTACCCCGAGCCGCGCCAGGGCCAGCAGCCGGCGACCATGAAGTACCGGACCGCCTGGAACATGCCGCTTCGTCTCTCGCCGCACGACCCGGACGTCTTGTACATCGGCTCGCAGTACGTGCATCGCTCGCGCGACGGCGGCCGTTCCTGGGAGCTGATCAGCGGCGATCTGACCCGGAACGACAAGACCAAGCAGGAGCGGACGGGCAGTCGGGGCCTGAAGCAGAAGAAAACCGGTGGCGAGATCTACGACACCCTCGTCGTGGTCGAAGAGTCGCCGCTCGCCAAGGGGCTGCTTTGGGTGGGCAGCGACGATGGTCTGGTGCACCTCTCGCGCGACTACGGGAAGACCTGGACAAACGTGACGCCGCCCGCCATGCCAGAGTGGGCCACGGTCGGCACGATCGACCCGTCGGTCCACGAGCCGGGCCGCGCCGTGATCGCGGTCTACCGCTATCTGCTCGGCGATCGCCGGCCGTACATCTTCATCACCGAAGACTACGGACGCTCGTGGCGTAGCGCCGTCACCGGCATCGACAGCGGCCATTACGTGCGCGCGGTTCGCGAAGATCATGAGCGCAAGGGACTGCTCTACGCCGGCACGGAGTTCGGGATCTACGGGTCGTGGGACGACGGCGGCCGGTGGCAGCGGCTGCAGTTGAATCTACCGGTCGTGCCGGTCTCGGACCTGCGGGTACACGCCAAGGATCTCGTCGTGTCGACCTTCGGCCGCGGGCTGTGGGTGCTGGAGGATCTCGGCGTCGTCCAGCATGCCGACGCCCTCCGCGCGGACGAAAACCATCTGTTCGCGCCGCGCCCGGGATATCGCCCCGCCGGGAACGGTTCGTACATTCCGCTCGACGGCGGCGCCACCCTCACCTATTACCTTGCGTCGCAGACCCATCCCGTAACGATCGAGATCGACGACGAGCGCGGCGACTTCGTCGCGAGCTACGTCAGCCGTGCGCCCGACGACCCTTGGAAATCGGATCTCCCGGCCGACTTCGCGTCCGTCTTCGAGGGGCGGGACGTCGTCGGTACGCGCCAAGGCATCAACCGGTTTCGCTGGACGGTCCGCTACGCCACGCCGTTCGAGTTGCCAGGCGGCAACGACCCGACCTGGGGGCCGTTCGGTCCGTTCGTGAAGCCGGGGAACTACACGGTGAAGATCACGGCGGAAGCGTGGAGCGCCACGCAGCCGCTCTCCGTTCTCGCCGATCCGAGAATCGACCCGGCGACCGCCGACTTCGACGAGCAGATCGCTCTCGCGCGGGAAGTCGGCGCGCGCATCGACGGCCTGATGAAGGCGCTCGCGCGGCTCGACGCGTTACGCGAGGAGGTGAGCAAAAAACCCGGGACCGAAGCCCTGGTCGCGGATCTCGACGCCGCCGAAGTCGAGCTCGGCTGGGGAGGACGCAACGCGGATCCGGGCCTGGCGCCGCAGATGACCTCCCTCTACGACGCGATCGTCACCGGCAGCCTCGCGCCCTCCTCCGGCATCCGCGAACGGATACGCGAACTGCTGCCGCGCCTCGACGCCGCGCTGGCGCGGTTCGAGGGGCTTGCGAAGACCGCACAGTGACGGTGCGGGACTCGATGAATTTCGTTTGGCGCTGACGCCGCGGGCCTGCTTTTAGTCTTTCCCGGGATCGCCGAGCACCAGCTCAGCCGTTTGAACGGTTCTCGGCCGATTCGATGGCCGAGCTGGTGCTCGGCGGTCCCGGGGAAAGGCGCTCTTGGGAGTGCGGTGATAGCTTTCGTCCATGAATTCTCTCGCTTCGTTCGCTGGTCCCGCGGTCGTTGCCGTGCTCGTCGCTCTCTCGCTGCTGCATGTGTATTGGGGGTTCGGCGGCCGGCTCGCCTGGCTTTCGGCGCTGCCCGAGGTCGAGAGCCGACCGTTGTTCGTGCCGACGGCGGCGCAGTCGTTCGCGGTCGCCGCGGGGCTGGCGCTCGCCGCGCTGGTGCTCGCCGGGGCGGCCGGATGGATCGCGGTTCCGGTCTCGAACGGCCTTCTGCGCATCGGCTCGTACGGCGTCGCGACGGTCTTCGCGCTGCGGGCGATCGGAGAGTTTCGGCACGTCGGTTTTTTCAAACGCAACCGAGGGACCCGCTTCGCGCGCATGGATTCGCTGCTCTATTCGCCGCTGTGCGTGCTGATCGCGGCAGGCGCGTTACTCGTGGCCCGCGCGGTGTAAGGATTCGCGACGCCCTGGCCCGCCCGCGAGCAACAGCAGGGGATCGGGCGCCCGGCTGCTCCGTAGTGCGGGAAGCACGGCGATTTGGATCGGAAGGATCCGGCCACGCGGCGCGCCACGATCTTCAAGAACGGGGAGCATACTCCTCCTGCCGCTCGCGCTTCTGGCGCCCGCGGCGCAGATGCTCGCCGCCCTGTTCGCCCGCACCTTCAAAGAGGCGCAAGGGTATCTTTCCCAGCTCCTGCTCGTGCCGATGGTTCCCGGGTTCCTGCTCGCGTTCGGCAGCGTCGACGAGCAGGTTTGGATGCGCGCCACCCCGCTGCTCGGCCATCAGATCCTCGCCGCGGAAATCCTCTCCGGCGCGCCGCCCGCCTTGGCCGAGGTCGCCCTGCTCGCGCTCTCGACCATCGCCGTGGCGGCGCTCTGCATGCTCGCGACCGCGCGGGTGTTCGATCGCGAGCGGCTGCTCTCGGCGGGCGGCGGGGCGGAGAGGTCGGCGATCTCGATCTCGCGGCGGAGGTCGCCGATCCCGCGCCGAGCCCCGAGGCCGCGGTGGGCGCGAGCGAACGCGCGACGCTTCTCAAGACGGCGGTGGCGGCTCTGCCGCTCGGGCTCCGACAGGTCATGACGCTCACCCTCGAAGGGTTCGCCCCGCTCGAGATCGCGGCGGTGTTGGGGATCACCGAAAACAACGTCGCGGTACGCGCGAACCGCGCCCGCGAGCGGCTGCGCGCCGCGCTCGTCGCAGAAGGAGGGGGCCGATGACGGCGATCGAGGATCGCGAGCTGGCCGAATGGCAGGCCGAGTGGCAAGGAGATGTGGAACAGGCCCAGACGGCATGCCCTTCCACCAAGCGGCGGCCGGCCGATCCGACCCGCTCGCCGCGCTACGTCGCCGTCTGCTCCGGCGGACGCTCGGTCTGGTGCTCCTCACAGCGGGCGAGATCGTCTTCTCGGCCGGTATTCTCACCCTGCTCGCCGCGGCCGCCCGGCGCACCCCGACGCCGCTCGATCTCGCGGCGTTCGCCAGCCTCGCGCTGCTCGCGATCGGCGCGCAAGCCTGGGCGCTCTGGAACCGCCGCGGCCTCTGGCGGGCGCACGGCGAGAGCGCCCTCGTCTTCGTCGACTTCTCGATCCTCCGCTGCCGGAGGCGCCTTCGCTCCGTGCGCTTCGGCGTCGGGCTGCTCGCCGCCGAAACGCTCGTCTTCCTGTTCTGGTTCTTCTTGAATCCCGCCGCCTGGAGCGGCTTCGCGCTCGGGCTCCTCGCCGCCTGCGTGGCGGTCACAGCCCTGGTGCTCGCCCTCTTCGCCCGCTACAGCCGCGCGGAGCTTGACGCGCTCTCAAAGCTTCGCGACGAGATCGTGGACGGGTAGAAGCGCCGCCGGCTCGGCGTTGAGAGAGATTTTATCCGGCGTAGCGAACCACTCGCACGTCTCCGGTGGCCCGCCGTTTGCAGTAGATCCTTTCTTCATTCGTGCCATCGGCAGGCTCACAATCTGGGCGCCAAGGCTCTTTTTGAGGCGGCATCGGCATTCTCATGGGTAAATTTCTTTGTCTGGCACAGCTATGGATACGTTGACCTTCAACGACTTCGAGAGCGCAGGTCGGGCGGTGCTCGCCTTCCTGCATCGGCGACTGGGTTTCGACCTCTGGATGGTCACCCGCACGGAGGGTGAGGACTGGATCGTCCTACAGAGCGAAGACCACGGGTACGGCGTGGCGCCGGGTGCCGTGTTTCGATGGGCGGATTCGTTCTGCGCCGAGATGGTGCAAGGCCATGGGCCGCGCATCGCGCCGCGTTCGGACCTCGTTCCGGCCTACGCGGCAGCGCCGATCGGGAAGCAAATCCAGATCCGGGCGTACGTCGGCATGCCCCTGGTCCGCCAGGACGGCGGACTGTTCGGAACTTTGTGCGCGATCCATCCCTCGTCCCAACCGCAATCGATCGCCGACGAGGAGGGGCTCGTAGAGCTGCTCGGGGCACTGTTGAGCAAAGTTCTCCAGGCCGATTTGAACGCGATGAACGAGGCTCGCCGAACCGAACGGCTGGAGGCGGAGGCTCTCTCCGATCCGCTGACGCAGACGTACAACCGGCGCGGTTGGGACCGGCTCATGGCCTCCGAGGAGGATCGCTGCCGCCGGTTCGGGCATTCGGCGGCCGTCATGATCATCGACCTCGATCAGCTGAAAGCGGTCAACGATGCCCAAGGACATGCCGCGGGAGATGCGCTGATCGCCCAGGCGGGCGCCGCCTTGCGCCACGCGGCCCGGGCGCACGACGTCCTGGCCCGAATCGGCGGCGACGAATTCGGCATTCTCTGCATCGAATCCGATCCGGCATCCCGGCACGCTCTGCTCGAACGGGTCCGCGCGACGCTGGCCGACGCGAACGTCAAGGCTTCCGTCGGTTTCGCTCTGCGCCATCCCGCGGCGGGTCTCCAAGGGGCCTGGGAGCAGGCGGATCGAATGATGTACGAGGAAAAACGCTCGCGTCAGGCGCCGGGACCTACACCGTTCAACTCTTGACGTTTTGCCCTGTCGAGCGGAGGGCGGCAAGCGTCTTGAGCCGGCATCGGCAAGGAGGACGGCGTTGATGTAGATGATCCATTGTCCATCATCAACTTCTTCCAAGCCGATGGCTTGATCGGTCGTCGCGTTCGCCTCGTCGCCGATCATTCAAACCTTTCGGTATGACAGAGTAGTCTGAGCGGAGACATAGACGGCAGGGAAAGGACCGCTCCGACGGATGACTGCGACGCAATCACGCCACTTGGAGCAACCGAACGAACGATGAAGACTCGCCTGATCTTCCTTCTGACGGTTGCCGTTGCAACGTTCACCGCGGCACAAAAGAGCCGCACCGCACCGCGCATCGCTCCCTGGGGGTTCGATCTCGCGGGCATGGACCGAACGGTCAAGCCTGGCGAAGATTTCGTTCGCTATGTCAGCGGTACCTGGATGCGCAACACGACCATCCCTCCTGATCAATCCTCATGGAGTACGTTCTCCATGCTCCGTACAGGCGCGGAGGCAGACGTCAAAGCGATCGTCGACGACGTCGTCCGCGAGCCGCATGCCGCCGGGTCGATCGAGCAGAAGATCACGGACCTCTACCGGTCATACCTCGATACCGCGACAATCGAAGCGGCGGGATTGACTCCCGTCATGGCCGATCTCTCGTCGATCGCTGCAGCGCGCACCCATGCCGATGTCGCGCGACTGATGGGACGCCCCGATCTCGCCGTCGGCGGCCCGCTGTCGATCACCCAGTGGCCGGACGCAGCGAACCCTGATCGTTATGCCATCAACATCGTGCAGTCCGGTCTCACGTTGCCTGATCGCGACTACTACCTTGCGTCCGACGCCAGGTTCGTTGACGTGCGCGGCCAATATCGCGCTTACATCGAAGCATTGCTCGCACTGGGCCGCTATCCCGAACCCGCGCGCGCTGCGGATTCCGTGCTCGCGATCGAGACGGCAATCGCCAGGCTTCACTGGACGCGCGAGAAGCGCGCCGATCGTGATCTCACATATCACCCCAAGTCGCAGACGGAGCTCAAGGGTTACGCTCCCGACTATCCGTGGGATGCTGCGCTCGAAGCCATGGAGATCTCGAAGCACAATTTCTTCGTCCTCAAGGAGGATGAGGCGATTCGAGATTTGACGCGACTGTTCACGGCAACATCCGTTGAGACGTGGCGCGCGTATACGTCATTCCGCTATCTGAACGGCATGGCTGACCTGTTGCCGCTCGCTTTCGATGATCTGTCTTTTGCCTTCAATGGCCGCGCGCTGCTGGGTCAGCCGGCAAAGCGCGAGCGCTGGAAGCGTGCGACCACCGCGCTCAATGCAACACTCGGCGAAGCGGTGGGCCAGCTCTACGTGCAGCGCCATTTCACGCGGCAAGCGAAAGCCACCATCTCATCGCTTGTCGAAGATCTTCGCGCCGCGTTCAAGACTCGCATCAACTCGCTGACATGG
The DNA here is from genome assembly GCA_035995205.1 of Thermoanaerobaculia bacterium. GTDB lineage: Bacteria > Acidobacteriota > Thermoanaerobaculia > Multivoradales > UBA5704 > DASYKS01. The sequence continues at coordinate 53,858 of DASYKS010000093.1, read as the reverse complement.
ATGTCGCCACCTACCAAGGCCGAGGCGCTCCGCAAACTCGCAGGGCTTCGAATCAAAGTTGGCTACCCGGATGTGTGGCGTGACTATTCGAAACTCGAAGTGCGTCCCGGTGATCCCGTCGGCAATCGCAAGCGATCATTGGTATGGAACTGGAGGCGCCAAATTGCTCGACTCAATGGGACGACAGACCGCGAAGAATGGGGAATGACTCCGCAAACAGTCAACGCCTACTACAACTCGTTCTTCAACGAAATCGTGTTCCCGGCGGCGATCCTTCAGGCGCCGTACTTCGACGCCGACGCAGATCCGGCGGTGAACTACGGTGGTATCGGCGCCGTGATCGGCCACGAGATGGGACACGCGTTCGACGATCAGGGCTCCAAGACCGATGGTCGCGGTGCTCAACGCAACTGGTGGAGTGAAGCAGACGCCAATCGCTTTAAAGCATTGACCTCGCGCATATCCGAGCAGTACTCGCACTACGAAGCTCTGCCCGGCGTGTACGTCAATGGTCGGACAACACTCAGTGAGAACCTTGGCGACGGTGGTGGCCTGAGTATCGCACTCGCGGCCTACCACCTCTCGCTGCACGGCAAACGCGCCCCTGTGCAGAGTGGCTTTACCGGCGACCAACGCTTCTTTCTTTCTTATGCGCAGACGTTTCGCGAGAACATTCGCGAGGGGCAGTTGCGCGCCAATCTCACTTCCGATCCGCACAGCCCAGCCGAGTTCCGGGTCAACGGCGTCGTCCGTAACATGGACGAGTGGTACATTGCGTTCGGTGTGCGGACGAACGATGCGCTGTATCTTGCTCCGAAGGATCGGGTGCGTATTTGGTAAACTCGCCGGGTCCGCGCGGCGCTGGCCGAGGCGAACCTCAACGCATCCGTTGGTTTCGCTCTGCGCCATCCCGCGACGGGACTCCAAGGGGCCTGGGAGCAGGCGGATCGGATGATGTACGAGGAAAAACGCTCGCGCCAGGCGAGTTCCTGACCGCCCGTCAACCCACGAGCCGACGCGCCTGGCGGATGAAGTCGACCGCCATTTTTTCCGACACCCCCGGCAGCACGCGCGCCAACTCGCGGGGATCGGCGGCGAGCAGGGCGGAGACGGAAGCGACGCCCTGGCTGCGCAAGATCTCGGCGCGACGGGGGCCGATGCCTTTGATTTCGATCATCGCCACCGGCAGGAACTCCGGCACAGGCGAGACCTGGGGCGGCGGAGCCGACTCGTCGTCGCAACCGCAGTCGTCGGGTGCCCCGGGGGGCGGAGTCGGCGCGGGGAGAGGTGTCGGCGCGGGCTGCGGGCCAGTTCCGGGCCGTGGGCCGGTTCCCGCGCGCGGGGCGTTGGCGTCCGCGAGGTCCCAGGCGATCGTGCCGCCGATCACCGACAGCTCGCCCGACGCTTCGGCGAGGAAGGTGAGCGGGATGCGTACGTGGGGCACGAGCTGGAGCTCGATCGCGTCGATCCGGACCGAGCTGCCGGCCGGCACGGTGAGGAGGACTTCGGCGTGGGCGGTGTTGGCGGGGATCGTTCCGAGCGCGAGCGCGTTGTCGAAGCCGTAGGTGGGAATCTCGATTCCGACCGGTGCGCCCACTTCCGTTCCATCCGCCGCGAGAAACCGGAGATCAACGCGGGGCGACGGCCCGGATTCGCGCCGCGAGAGCAGGCGCAGCTCGAACGGCGCGCCGGGCGTGGCCGCCACCTCCTGACGGAGCGTGACGGAAGCCGCGCCCGCGTTGCTCACCCGGGAGCCCGAGCCGACCGCAGCGATTCGGAAACCCGGAGAGAGGGCCGGCTGCTGTTGCCAAGCCATCCCCGCGGCCCCACGAAGATCGCCCGCGGCGAGCGCGTTGGCCGGCTCGCGGAACGAGGCGTCGCGGAGCAGCGCCAGGCCGTCTTCGGCGACGAAGCGGACCTCCGCCGCGACCGTCTCGGCAGGCGCCGTGAACCGGCCGCGATGAAGGGTCGGCCCTCCCCCGGTCGGCGTGCGGATTCGCGCGGCGAGGGGCAGGGTTTCGATCCCGAGCGTCACGCCGGATGCCGAGCGCCAGAGCACCTCGGCTCGCGCTTCCCCCTGCGCGAAGGCGAAGAACGACAGCTCGTAGGGGCGACCCGGCACCGCGGCGACCACTTGCGACAGGGCCGAGGGACCGAGCGGCGTCGTGGGCAGGCGGTGTTGGGTCGAAAGCTCCGCCGTTTCGGCTTGCCCGAGCAGGACGCCGCGGCCGGCCGTTCCGGAGAGCGAGAACGGCAGCGCGCGCCCCGCCGTCGCGGTCCAATCGAGCGGGTGCGGCGTGCCGAGCGGGATCACCTGAACCGGCCGATTCAACGCGAAGCCCGCGTCGGAGAACGGCACCGCGGCCGCTCGGTCGCCGAGCGGCGAGACGGCGATCCCACCGAGCGATCCGAAGCCGGAGGGCACCGAAACCGGTTGCATGCCGGCAGGCAGGAGCGCAATGGCGAGAAGGCCGCTCGCCCCGACCAGCAGGGCACGAGCGCCGCCGGGCTCGACGGCGAGCGCCGCGAACCCTGAGCTCGGCAGCGGCAGGCTCGGCTCCGCAAGCGCGAGCGTCTGCGCGTCGTAACGGTCCAGGCGGTTCGGGTGGAGGACGAGCAGCGCCGATTCAGCCACCCGGCCGAGCGCCCGCGGCATGCCGTCGAACGGGACGTGGACCGGCGATGCGGCGGTGCGGAGATCGTACGCCGAGAGCCGGCAGTTCGGCTCGGCGGAGGCCATGACGCCGGGGACCACCTCGGGCACTCGGTTGAGCACATAGAGCCGCGCTCCGTCCTCCGAGAACGCGAGGTCGATCGGATCGCTTTCGAGATCGATCGTGCGGAGCCGCGCCGCGGTCGCCGTCCCCTGGCGGACGAGATCGACCAGCAGCTCGGCGTCGAAGAGCGCGATCTTGGGTCCCGACTCCTGGCTATCCGCAAGACCTGCGACCGCGAGCCGGGCTCCGTCATTAGAGATCGCGAGCAGGGACGGAGAGAACGCTCCCTCCGCCACGGCGATCGGCGCGCCGAGCAGCCGGGGCCCGACGAGGTCACCGAGGTCGACGACCGTGAGCCCCGCCGATTGAAGCAGGTAGACGAAGCGCCCGGCGGGATCGACCGCGAGGCCGATCGGCAGGCCGCCGCCTTCGTTCGAGCCGAAATCCAGGAGTAGCCGCCAGTCTTCCACGAGGGTCTCGGTATCCCAGGCAACGAGGTGGACCGCGCCGCTTCTCAAATTTTCCACCGCGCCGAACGCCGTCCGCCCGTCGGGCGCGAACGCGATCAGCGGGGCCGCCGTCTCCTCGCCGAGCGGAATCGGGCGCGGCGAACCGATCTCGTCGCCTTGCGTACCCCAGTGGGCGAACGCCGGATCGACGAGCCGCTCTCCCCCGCCCGGGCCGCCCGTGCTCTGGGCCTTGTCGAGGGCGGCAGAGAGGCCCGCCGCGATCTCCGGGATCGACAGTTCGAAGGAGACCTTGCCGAGCGGCGAAAGGCGCGAGAGATCGACCCGCACCGCGTCCGCTCCCGCGCCGAGCTGCGCGACAAGCGGCATGCGAAAACCGGCCGGCCGCTCGCGCAGGCGGAGCTGGGCGGCGAGCGGCGCGGGAGGCGTGGGCGCCCCGGCCAGAACCGCCGCGCGATACGAGAAGCCGCCGTCCGCGCTCGCCTGGAGCGGCACCGCCCCGGCTCCTGCCGCGCCGACGCTCCACGCCGCCTCCCCTTCCGCGCTCTGGAGCAGCAGCCAGGCCTTGCGGTCCTCGGCGCGCTGCAACGTCAAGGGGCGCGGCAGCTCGACCGAGAACCAAGTTTCCCCGCCATCGCCCGTGCGCGACCGCTCGAACGGCACCGCGGCGGCGAGGAGAGAATCGGCGCCCGGCTTGCCGCTGTCGTCGGCGCGCAGATCGAGGGTGAGTTTTACTTGTCGGTCGAGAGCGGCGAGCCGCAGGTCGACCGCGACGATTGCATACCCGTCCGGCCGATCGGGCAGGGCCAGCGGCTGCGCCGCCGACTGCGTGGGCGTGATCGGAACCGTGCCCGTCGCCGCGTTCGCCTCGTCGCCGAGCGGCCCCCAGGCGATCCGCGTGGCGGCAAACGGGCCGACGATCTTGCCTGCGCTCGCCGCCGCGACCGGCACCGCGGCCGCCGGCAAGGCGACTTCGAGCGGCGCCGAGCCCGCGCGCGGAACGGTCGCGAGATCGTAGGCGAGCTTGGCCTCCGGCAGACCGGGCGGCAGGATCGCGGTCGTGCGCAGGTATTCGATCTCGATCGCAACGCGCAGGCGGGCGATCGAATCCGAACGGAGCACGAACGGCAGCGCATAGGCGCCGTTTTCGATCGGCCCTCCTTCCGCGAGGAAACCGGCGAGGAACGCACCGAAATCCACCGTGGTGCGCGCGACCCCCAGCTCCCCCGCCTGGAAGAACAGCGCCGGCCGGCCGGAGAGCGCGAGGGTCACGTTGGTCGGCAGGCTGCGTACGCGCACCAGGACGACCGCCGGAGAAAATCCGGCGCGAGAGAGGCGCACGCGGGACGAGGCGACGCCGGGCACCACCCCGTCGTTCGGCAGGGCGAGAGGCGAACCGGGGGCGAAACCGCCTTGCGAATCGACCGCGACGAAGCTGCCGCCGAGATCGATCTGCAGGTTTGCCAAGGAGAGATCGCTGCCCGAAAACCCCGCGAGCGTACGCCGGGCGTGGAAATCGATCTCGGTAAAACCGGTGCCGCGCACCTGGGTCGCCCCCCAGGTGCCGGCCGCGCCGGGGCCCGATGACGTCGCAGGGAAGCGGATCTCTTCGGCGAACGGATCGCGCCCGCCGCTCGGATCGACGGGTGTGATCGTCGCGCGCGCCGCGAGCACCCGGGCATCGGCCGGGAGCCCGCGGAGCACGAGATCGCGCGACCCTTCGAAAGGATCGGCGCCGCCGTCGAATTCCGCGTGGAGGATCATCGTACAAGTCTCCGTTCGCCGCTCCGGCTCAGACCTTGAGCAGGATCATCACTTTCAGCTCGTTCTCCGAATCCGGGAACGTCTCGGCGATCGTCGGCAACGGCGAAATCCGATCCCCGCCGTCCGACTGGCCGAGCCGGTCGCGCCACCCCTTCTCCTCGGAGTAGGTAACGGTCGGATTGGGACGCAGGACGAACGCGGTGGTGTCGAAATCGGTATGGAAGACGTCGACCACGACCGGATCGGGCGCCCCTTCTCCCTGCGGCCCGGCGGCTCCGAACACGTTGCCGAAGAACGGCAGGAACACCGCCTGCTTGACCGGCATCATCTTGAGCCAGATCTCGTCCCAGTCGCCCGCCCGCTTGAGCTGCTTGACGGTCGTCTTTTCTTTGCAGCAGCGCTCGAACCAGGCGGAGTGGCCGTACTGGTCGTCGTCGAACCCTTCGTTCGGCGAGGCAAAGAACGCCTGCCAGAATTCGGCTTCGAGATCTTCGAGACTGCTGTCGTCGTCGAACGGCACCCGGTACCGTTCGAGCAGGTCGGCGAACTTGAGTTTGAACGGCGCCTCGGCGGGACCCTCGATCTCGACGCTCACCGCCTTGCCGCCGTTCGGCGGCGTGAAGCGGATGCGCGACTCGTTCGAGTGGTAGAGAAAGAACGTCGCCCACGACAGGTACGTCTGGTCGTCCTCGCGGTAGACCACGGGGAAGTACTCCAGCCGGTAGACGTCGACCAGCGGCGCGAGACCGAGCTTGTGCTCGATCTTCCTCAGGTCGCCCGCCTTGAGCACGGTGTGGATGCGCCGGTAGCCGGATTTCTGGGCGAGCTCGCGCAGCGCCCGTTCGACGATCTCGTCGGCCAGCTCGCGGGGGGTCTTGCCGTCGAGCTTGCTCGCATCGCCCGCATGGTCGACGTCGGTGATCTCTTCGATCTCCTTGTCAACGGTGGTCACGATGTCGGCCTTGATCTTCAACTGCATCTGGTTCCACATCTCGGCGGTGATCAGATCGCCGGGGTTGGCGGGGATGTAAGGGTCGGTATCGGCGGGCATGACGTTCTCCTTATCGAAGGGTTCTTATCGTCGGCGTCAGGAAGGTTCGGGCAGCTCGGCGCCGTCGCGCACCACGCGCGCATGGACGCCGGCGGCTTTGGCCGAAAGGATGCCGCGCGGCCCCGGGGGCTGCGGCTCGCGGGCGGCGGGAGCAAGGGGCGGGCCGAGCACGGCCTGGCGCGCGTTTTCGAACCGGGCGCCGCCGAAGCGGATCTCCAGGTCCCAGAGCGCGGGTCCGGCGGGGCGGACCGCGACCGAGATCTCGTCGCCCCAAGCGCCGGGCCGGTTGGCCGAGATCTCGATCACGTCGGGCACTCCCGGCTCGGTAAGGTAAAGGCGCGAGGCGCGCACCGGGCCGCCGCCGGACAGGAACCGCGTCGCGCGGAACGGCACGCGATGCGCGGTAAACCCGATCGGCGCGCGGCCGACGCGCGCGGCGGTCACCAGCTTCGAGCCCGAGAGAGCGGGCGGCGGCGGCAGCAGCGCCGGAATCGAGCGGGCATCGCCGTCGTCGAGCACGGCCCCGTCGATCGTCTCCACGTCCGGGTAGCCGAAACGCGCGTCGTCGAACCGACCGCCGAAGCGGGGCGGCAGATCGCGCGGCAAGCGGACCACGAACGAGCCGGGCCGATGCTCGATCCAATGCGCTTCGACTTCGAGCGACGAGCCCGGAGCCACGGGAGCGAAGAGCGGTGCTGCCGGGTCTTTGATTGGCACGGGGGGCGCGAAGCGGACGAGATCGAACCGCCCTTCGACGAGCAGCGGCGGCCCGGCGAAACGATCCTCGTCGAACCGCGCGGCGTCGAAGCGGGCGGCGAGCCCTTCGAGCAGAGTCAGCTCGGTCGAACCGAGCGGCAGGATCAGCGCGCGCGCCGCGGCACCCGAACCGAGGGCGAGCGACCCCACGAACAGAAGATTCGCCGGGACCGATCGCGCCACGCCTTCGGCGATCTCGATCGAGGCGGAGACCGCGCCGCCGCCGTCCCCGGGGGCTCGCCGGAAGCGGATCGTCTCGCCGGGCGCGAGCGCTACGAGCGCGCGAACGATCCAGCCGTCGCGAAGATTGGCGAAGCCGGGAGCCCAGGCGCCGCGCGGTGCGCGGATCGACAACGTGAAATTCATTTCGGAGGCGCCGCGGTTTTCGAGTCCCAGCCGCTCCCCCGCGCGTTTCGTCGCGTGGGTCTCGGCCGCCGCGGGAGGAAACTCTTCGACCTCGATCGTGCGCAGCGGCAGCACCTCGACCCGGCTGTCGGGGCCGAGGGTGGGCGAGGTCAACCGCAGCCGGTCCTCGGACGTGATCGAGGCCACCCCGGGAAGAACGTCTTCGATAGCGCCCGCCACTTCCGGCAGCAGCGTCGAGGCGGGAGCCGCGCCTTCGACGTCGATCTCGACCGGGGCGCCGCCATCGACGCTCAGGCGCAACAGCGCGCGGCGCGACAGATCGATCACCCCGCCATGCACGACCTCCGCGGTCAGTACCGCGGGCAGCGCGGGAATGCCGGTAACGGCCGCCGGCCCGGGGCCGAACAGAAGATCCCGCGCGTCGCTTTCCGGCGGCACGAAATCGAACGAGATCCGGCTCGCTGCGCCCGCCGTCCGCGAGGTGAGCGAGAGGCGCCGGCCGTCGTGCGTTGCGATATCCGGATACACCGTGTTGATCTTGGCGGCGATCTCATCGAGCGTCGTCGCCCGCGGCCGGGCGCCCGCGCAATCGATCTCGTGCGCCGCCTCGCCGTCGAGGCCGAGACGAATCAGTTTTCGGGTGGAGAGATCGACACCTGAAGAAAGATCGGCAGTGCCGGCCAGCCGGGCCGGCCGCGCGGAGGTGCCCGACGCCGCGCGGCTCTCGAAGCCGAACAGGGTGCGCGCCGCCTCGCCCGCGACGAACGCTCGGGTGACAAAACGACGCCGCCGCGGCTGGCCGTCCGGTCCGAGGTCTTCAAGCACCGCATTGCTTCGCCGCCACCAGCTATCGAGCCCGGCGGCCAGAGGATCTGCGGCAAAGGTGGCGGGGTCTTCCTCCTCGGCGACGTCGAACGCGAGGCGCAGCCCGAGCGTCTCTGCCGCCACGCGTAAGATGCCCGCTACGGTGACCGTGCCGCGCAGCTGGTTTTTCACATAGCGCTTCAGGTGCTCGCGGAACTCTTCCACCCCTTCGGGCTCGGGCACGACCCGCGGCGCGAGCCCCCAGAGCACGGCGAAGCGGCGCAGATCGTCGATCTCTTCGGCGCCGCGGTCGGCGTGATCCACCCAATGCGCGCGCATCAGCGCCGCGAGCGTGTTCTCCCCCCCCTGTAGCTCCCCGCCAAACGCCGCGGCTACCGCGCGCAAGGCGGAGGGACGCGTGCTCCCTTCGGCCACGCGGAACGTGCCCGGCAGGTAGGAGAGGATGCGTTCGGTCTTGCCCACGTCTCAAGCCTCTTGAAGCAGCAGATCGGCGGGGCTCATGTCGAGCGACACCCACCAGGATTCACCGTCGACCTGCGGCGAGATTTCGAACGTGCCGGCTTCGATCTCGGCATCGGTCGCCCGCGCTCCCCCCGGACCCACGATCCGGTCGCGGTCGGGCATGCGCACGCCCGCGCTCGCACCCGACAGCTCGGAGCGCCAGGCAAGCACATCGCGGAAGCGCGCATCTGAAATCTCCGAGACGGGGCTCAACGCCGCGAGCAGCTCGCCCGCCTTGGCGTTCTGGCCCGCGGACAAGCTCGCCACATACGCTTCGAGCGCGGCGAGAGCCTGGGCCTTGACCTTCTCTTTCGCCGCGCCGGAAAGCCCCGCGGCGACCTTCGCCACGATCCGCGGCCTGAAATAGACGTAGCGGGCCACGAGGGTGGAAAGCACGCCGGCGGCGCGGACGTCGCCTACTCCCGCGGCGAGGCCACCGAAGCGCTCGGGCTCGGCATCGATCAGCACGGAGAACGTACCCGGCGGGCTCGACTGCTCCGCGGGGCCGTTCGGATCGCGGAACTCGACGGGGCGCGCGCCCAGCTCGCGGATCGCCTGCTCGACCGCGGCGCGCGTGCCGCCGCCGAGGGCCGCGATCGCGGCGCGCGCCCGGCCCCGTAGCTCGTCGTCGCTCTCGTCCTCCGACGCACGCACGGTGGGCTCGAAGTTGGTGATCCGGTCGATGCCGGCAAGCGGCTGGAGCATGATCGTGATCGCCCCCGCGGGGACGATTCCCTTCTCGCCGCCCGAGCCGGCCGCCGCCCGCACGGGGACGTCGATCCGCGTCTGCCCCGCCTGGAGCGTGCGCGGCTGCGTCGTCTCGAAGCGAGCCGGACCTTCGCTTACCGCGAGAGGGAGCGCCTGCGGAATCGAGATCGCGCCGAGCACGGTCGGTGCGCGGAAAAACGTGACCAGTCCGGCGGCGCTTTCCTTCGTCTTCCGCACCAGGCCGAGAATCGACACCACGAGATCGAGCGATTTGCCCTTCGCGGTTTCCAAAAACGCCGAGAGGTACGCCTGATCGATCTGGGCGTAGACGGTCGCGATCTCGCGGCCGATCGCCTCGGCGATCGTGCGCACCACGCTGCCGACCGTCAGATCGGTGAGCGGCGAGCGCGAGTCGCGCCGGTAATAGTCGACGTAGAACCGGGTCCTGTCGTCCGGACGATCGCCCCCTTCCCAGACCAGCGCGTTGTCGCCTTCGCGGTAGAGGAAGTCGATCTCTTTGAGAAAGGTATGCCGCGCCTCGTCCTTGGTGCCGGTGACGCTGCGGATGTCCTTCGCCGGCTCGGCCAGCCGGTAGGCGTCGGCCTTCAGATCGAACTCGATGGGCTCGTTGACGACCCCGCCCACCAGCGCGGTCAGCAGGTCGTCCACCACCTCTTGATAGGGCCGTTCGATCAGATGGATGGTGTCCGGGTTCATTGCACGCTCCCTTGGAAACTAAGCTCTTCGAGCGAGAGCGGAACGGTAAGGGTGAGGATGTCGCCGGTCTTCGCCGCTTCGACCTCGACCGAGATGTCGATGCGGGTCGGATCGGTGCGCCGGGTGGTGACTTTGACTTCGATCACTTTCGCCACCCGAGGCTCGGATGCGAGCGCTTCGAGCGTGTAGAGCTTCGCGCGGTCGCGGTTCGCCTCGGTGTTGAGCTGCCCCAGCAGCTCGTAGAGACGCGAGCCGTAGCGCGAGTGGCCGAGCTGCGCCAGCTCGCCCACAGGAGTGAGAAAGCGCAGCAGCAGCGCCTGTTTGAGGTTCTCCACCCCGTCCAGGCGCGCGAGATCGACTTCGCCGCTCTCGGGACGGACGTCCGTCGAAAGGTCCGCGCCCCGCTCGCGAGAGAGCTGGCGCTCACGGTTGACGATCAGTTTGAGGTCGATGCCGAACGGGTCGCTCACGTGTCGTTCTCTCTTCCAATCTCTTTCTCAAGTTGCCGCTACGGTCCCCAGGTGTCGACGACGAAAGTCGCCGCGGGCGGGACACCGATCACCAAGACCAGCGGACCCATCAGGATTCGGTCGCCGGAACGCACGAGAGCCTTGCCGTCGATCGTCACGCCGGAGCTGGCTCCCAACGGTCCGATCACGAGCGGGTAAGGGACTCCGGTGACCGAGTTCACCATCATGCAAGTCGAGCCGACGGTCGCGAGCGGCATACCCCCCGCGGTGGCGGTCGTCGATGGAATCAACGTGATCACACCGGTATCGGGCGCTCCAGCCGCCCCCGGCGTTACCACGACTGCGCAACCAATCGTTACTGGCGGTCCGGGCATGGTTTCCTCCTAAGGCGAGAAGCTGGTGGTGCCGCGAACGGAGATCAACGATCCCTGCACGGTGACCCCACCGTTACCTTCGACGGTCGCGCTGGCGCTCCCTTTGAGCGAGGCGGTCGTGCCCGCTTTCATCTGCGCCCCGAGCTGCGCCTCGATGCTTACTTGGTTGCCCTTGAGCGTCAGGTTTTTCGCCGCTTCGATCGTCAGGTCTTCCGCCGAATCGATCGTGACGTTACCGTCCTGATCCATCGTGATCGTGGTCCGCCCGGCGGTCACCGTAACCTTTCCATCACCACCGCCGCCTTGCTGGGAGAGCTTCATCTCGGTCTGACCGGCGGTCGCGCTCAGGTCGTCGTCGGTGACCCGTACCTTGATCTTCGGCGGCATCTCGAACACCAGCTCCCGCTTCGGATCGGAATCGGTCTTTCGGATCGCCGCCTTGATCGTCTGGTCGTCGGCCTCGTCGAGCGGCAGGCGAAAGATCACCTCGTTCAGATGGCTCACCGGTGCCCGCTGGCGCTCGTCGTAGAGCCTGCCGATCACGATGGGTTGGTTCACGTCCCCCTTGTCGAACGCGAGCAGCACGAGATCGCCGACGTTCGGCGGGGCGACCGTGCCGATCCGATCGGTCGCGATCGGCACCCGGCGCAGCAGCAGGCCGCTGTTCTTGAGCTTGACGTCGCAGGCGTAGTTGTCGGAGTCGCCCCCCTCCTCGTGCGGCTGCACCGCATCGACCACTCCCAGCTCCGCGATGCGCAAACCGGCGAGCTCGGCGCGCACGATCTCCTGCAAAGTACCGATCAGGCTCATGGCGCCACTCCCCCACCCCCGACGGAAGTTGTCGGATCGCCCGGAATTTCGATCGAACGAAAGCCGATCTCGGTGGTGAATCCCCCCGCCTTGGTCAAGCGGTGGCGGACGTGGCGCACCTGGAAGAACGTATTGAGCGATTCGTCGGCGAGGCCGCGCAGGCGAATCGAGTCGCCCAGCCGCACCTGCGGCCGGCCGAGCGTCAAGGCATGGCCGGTCAGAGCGTTTCTTTGGATCTTCCGCCAGAGCGCGGTGGCCGCCGTCTGCGCCGCCTGGCGCGTGCGCAGAGCCGGCCGTTCGAGCCGGCGCAGGGGATCCCCTTCGCCCTGGGTGCCGCGCGCGCCGGAAAAATCGTGGGAGAGCCAGCCCCAGGTCTTCTCGCCGCGCGCCGAAGCCGGGCTTTCGCCCCACGCTTCCACCCGCCCGATACCCGGCTCGTGGCGCAGCACGTCGAGCGCCAGCAGGTTCTTCTTGAGCTCCAGCACGTGGGCGATCCGCCCGCCCGCGAAACGCTCGAACACCAGCTTGCCGTCGCGGTCGATCCATAGATCGAAGCCGGAGAGATCCGTCAGGTCCCGCAGGTGGTGCCAGGCGCTGCGCCGCGAATCGATCACGTAGGCCGGGAAGTGGGTGCCATCTTCGCACCGCGCGATCTCGACGCTGCCCGCTTTGCACAGCTCGCGCACGACGTCGCCCGCGTTCATTCCTTCGAACGTCCGATCGAGAAACGTTCGCAAGAGCTTGCTCGCCGCGCTCTGGCCGGTGACGCGGATCTCGGTGAGACCCGTCTCGACGGCGGAGACCGCGCCCGAGATCACCTTTTCGGCGGTCTCCCCGGCGTAGCCGAGGGAGATCTCTGCCACGTCGCCTTTCGCCGGCCGGAAGGAGCCCACCGCGCCGAGCGCCAAGGTGAACGCGTCCGTCGGCACGTCGAGATCGAGCACCAGGTCGAGCGCCACCAGCGTGCTCGCCTTCGGCTCTTTCGACGTATCGACCACCTTGCTCCCGAGGCGCAGACGGTAGGCGGGGGAAAGGCCGGCGGTGGTCATGATCCACCTCCCGGCTCGGTGTCTTCCAGCATGGAGAGCGAGAACCGCTCGGGCAGCTCGGCCATCTGGTGCGGCGGATAGCCGACCTCGATCACCGCGCCTTCCGGCGGAATCTCGTCGAGGATGAAGGACACCGTCTTGCCATCGGCCGAAAAGGAAGACGCGCGATAAGCGCGCCCGCCGACCCGGATCAACAGCGGCATCGCGCGTCCGGTAAAGCCCTCCGCCCGGACTTCCAGACGCACGCGGGGGCTTGGGCCAGCGGCTCCCGGCGCGAGGGCCTGGAGAGCGTCCTCTCCGCCCACGCGCACCGCGCGGACCCCTTCGATCTTCGGCGGGCCGTAGCCCTGGGATGGTGCCATCGCGAAACCTCCTAGTCCGAGAATTCGATGTCGTCGATCGCCAGCTCGCCGTTCGCCCGCCGATCGAAGACAAATGCAATCGAAACGATCGCCGTGAGGGCGAGAGCGTTGTTGGCGTCGGTGAAGGCCGACAGCGGCAGGCGGATCGTGCGCAAGGCCGACTTGTTGAGATCCGGCCCCCCTTCAGCGGCCGGCCGTTTCCACGGGAAGGGAAGGGTCGCCACGGAGCCCGCGCGCACGAGCGCCGTCCTCGCGGCGGAATCGGTGAGCCGGACGGACAGGTCGAGCGCCGTGCCGGGCACCAGACCCGCCGGGTTCGGATTCTTCGGCACGTCGAAGCGCTGCGTGGCGCGGAACGAGAGGACGCGAAATCCCGAGACGTTGCTCGCCGCAAAAGGCGTCGTATAGGTTCCGCCGGCCGCCGCCCAGGCGACCATGGCGCCGAACGTGTCGTGACAGAAGTTCGCCAGCTCGCGCCGCCGGAGGCTCGCCTCGGTGCGCGCGTCGGTCAAACCGACGGGGATCTCTAGGCCGGCGACGGCGACCACTCCGTTTAGGCCGTTGCGCTCCGCTCGTGGCGCCAGCTGCGGTCCCTGCGGCAATGCCGGGTTGAACGCCCCCTGTTCGAAGTCGTCGATCACCGCCCGCTGTCCTGCCACCTGTTGGAATTGGTGGAAGATCTGCACCGCCGCCGCGACCGTCGCGGGCCGGCCGTTGCGGTCGAACAGCGGCAGGTGGTCGAGCTGACCGCGGATCGCCATCTCGGTCCAGCCCAGAACGTAGGCCCGCGCGATGTTGCGATGGTCGTCCTCGCTGATCATCCGGGCATCGGCGCTGTCGAGGTGGGCCAGCCAGTCGAAATTGGTCGAGAACCGATTGTGGATCGCGCCTTCGACGAAGATCATCGACTTGCGCCGGGTGGCCCGGTCGTAGAGCTGAAAGCCGTGGCCGCTTGCGACGTCGTTGTCCGCCGAGCCGTAGATCACCAGGTAAGGCGTCGTCGAGTTGACCAGGCCCAAGAAGTCGGTCGGGGCGATCGACGTGACCGATTGAATGTTGCGCCCCGGCCCGCCCACGGCGCGGTTCAAGACCTCAGCGGAGACTACGGCTTCCCCGCCGCGCGAGTGGCCGACCAACGCGATCCGGCCGAGGTCGATGTGGCCGCCGAAGTCCGGATCGGTGCCGTTCCGGGTCTCCATTTCGGCGATGTGCTCGAGGATCGTCAACCCCCGTTGCTCGATCGCCGGAAAGCGATCGATGAAATCGAGGGGATCGATCGCGCGGTGGTAGTTCATGTCTTCGAGATCGACGGTGGCGGCGACGTAGCCGTAGCTCGCGAGATGCCGGGCGAGGTACTCCAACCCGTCGTGGCTGTTGACGCGGGCGCCCCCGGCCGGCACGTGGTTGCCGTGGGCGAGGATCACCAGCGGATAATTGTCGAGCAGAGTCGAAATGGGACGGTTCGCTCCCGCGATCGTCGCGGGATAACGGATCAAACCGCGGATCTGTACGTCGACCGCGTCGTTCGTCGCGGCGGCGGCAAGCCCCGACTCCGCCACCGTGAGAGCCGAGAGCATCTCGGTCCGGGCCGCGATCGCGAAGTTCGCGGCGCGGGTGTAATCCTTCTCCCCCACCGGGAACGGCCCGGCCACCGACAGGTCGCCGTAGACCGTGGTGTCGATCCGGTCGCCCTCGGGGTCGAGGCCGGGGATGCCGAGCCGAATACTCGTATCGCGCACTCCCGTGCTGACGGAGGTCCCTTCGATGAAGATTTTCGGGTCCGCCAGCTCAAGCTCTAGAAAGGTCAGGGTGTGCGGCGAGGCCACAGCGACTTGGGCGGCGGCGGGAGTCTCGTCAGTGAACATCGCGAGCCGCGACGGGCCGCCTTGGCCCACCGCTTCGATCACCAGGTCGGTAATGATCTTGGGCTGGGTCTTGTGAACGATCAACATCGCGCGCTGGTGGCTCTGATCGGCTTCGCGAATCTGCACCGTCCGGCCGGGCCGGCTCTTCGCCGCGGCGGGCAGAGGCACAGGCTCAACCCGCGGCGTGAGGCGCGGCGCGCAGAAGTCGAGGGTCAGCTCGATGGCGGTCATCTTCGCCGTCGCCGGCAGACCTTCGGGATTGGCGCCGCCCGAGAGAGTAAGAGAAAGCACCAGCTCATCGACGCTCGCGCTCCGCGCGACCCCTTCGACGAACAGCTGAAATCCCGCGGCCGACGAGAGCCGCGCGCCCGGAGCGACGATCGGCAGCGGCAGCGCCGCTCCGCCGTTGGCCGCGGCGAAGAACTGAACCTTGATGGGAGTATTGCCGGCCGTCACGTCGAACGATCCGTTGCCGGCAAACGCGAGGTTCGCCCTCAGCGTGACCGGCTGGCGCGCGGTGTTGGCGGGCGCCTTCTTGACCAACACGGCGCGCAGCGTATTGCCGATCGTAATTGAGCTGCCGACCCCGACCGTGAAAGCCACCCGGTCGCCGTCCGGCTCCCCGCCGTCGAAGCCGAGCTGGAACGCGACGTCGCGCGCCTTCGCGCTGAGCGCCCGTCCCTCGACGAAGAAATCCTGCCCGGAGATGATCGCGGGAAACACGAACGGATTCGCATGCGCCACGGTCGAGGGGAGAGGAGCGCTCGGATCGTCGTCCAGGAGCGCCGCCCGGGCGGAGTCTTTGCCCAGCGTCGTTCCGGCGAGCGCGCGTTGGCGGATCGAAAGGTTCCCGGAAAAGCCGGAGGGCTCCTGGCGCGCGTGGATCCGCGCCCGGGCTTGGGAGAGCGCCGCGTCCTGGACGTTTACCGTCCGGCCGAGGAACCACTTGTCGGTCGCCGTGCCGGCGGGCGGAGCGGTTGCGGGCGGTTCGGGCATCGGCGCGGGCACGCCGGGGCCGGAGGTCGGCCCCGGCGGGAAGACGTCGAGCGTCAAGCGAACCGCCGTCAATCCGACGCTCGCGGGCGGTGTCGCGAGCGGATCGGGGCCGCCCGCGAGCACCAGGGTGAGCACGTAATCGCCGACCGTTCCGCTCGGCACGTTGCTCTCGGCGAACAGGTGGAATCCCTTGTTGAGCTGCGCCGCGGTAAGCGGCAGACCGTTCACGGGGATGGGGACCAAAGTGCCGCCCTTGGCTTTGTCGAACCAGCGGAACGAAACGGTGTGACCCTTCTCTTCGAGCAATCCTCCCGTACCGCGGAACGTGCGCGACACGCCGACCACGACCTCCACCCGCGCGGGCGCGGTGTGCGGGCGCTGGACCATCACCGGGATCGGCACGGTCGGCGCAGTCTTGTTCGCCGGAAACGTGAACGTTCCCGCAATCGGCGACGGCGGCACCGGCACCCGCTGGATCACTCCTTTCTGCGGATCGATCACGGCCCCTCCGCAAGGCGTTCGAGCTCGCGGCGGCGCTCGCTCAATCGGATCAGGTAGTTCGCGGTGCGGGGAGGAAGCACGTCGTCGAGCATCGCTTTATCCGGGAACTGGTCGTAGATCACGAGCACGGCGTCGTACTGCTTGAGGAGGCTTGCGGCGAGCGCGCGGACGCGCTCGGGCGCCGCCGCGGCGAGCAGTTGGAGCAGCACCGTGGCATGAATCCGCGAATGCAGCTCGGCGTCGAAGCGGGCGCCCAGGTAGAGCCGTTCGAAGGCGTCGAGATAGGCGTCGGCCTGCGCGACGGCGCTCTCCGCCACCTCGGCGTAGCCTTCCGGGCTCATCGACGCGGGGGTGAAGTCTCCGCCCACGATCAGGCTCACGGCGCGTTCGATCTCGGCGTTCTCGGCATTCTCGGCGTTCGCTGCCATGGCGCGCTCCTTAGAAGTCCTCGGTCAGGTTGTTGCCGGTGGTTGCGGTCGCCGGGTTCAAGTTGGAGAGGGTGGGGAATCGCGCGGTTCGCGGTCGGCGGAACCAGTTCAAAACGTCATCGTTGTTCGGATCGAGGTTCGGATTGGCGGAGTTGAGAACCTGGATCCGCCGATAGATCAGCGAATCCGGCAGCACGAGCCCGCGCGGGAAGACCAAGTTGCCAGGCGGGTTGGTGTTGTAGGTGAAAAACTGGTCCGGCACCGCGAGGCCCGCGGCATGCCCCCGGTTGTGGAGCACGTGGTAAAGCTCGTGCGCCAGCGTCTCGTCGTCCGGATCGAGCCGGGTTTGGAGAAAAATGAAGTACCGGTCGCCCATCGTGACCGTGCCCCCGGCCGGCAGCGGCACGGGAAGGGTCGGCAGGATCGCGGCGTAGGCGTTGGCCCCGGTCATGTCGACGAACACCGCGGTGATCGTGTTGTCCGGTGTGATCGGGATCAGATCCGCGAGCGCCGCCTGCTCCGTCGCGCCGTTGGGGTGAGCGAAAGGAAATTTTCCGGTGCCGTCGAGCGCTCCTGCAGGAATCGTGCGATCCGCCGTGGCCCCCGCGTCGATCTGCAAGCCCACCTGGTTCCAGCGCAGATTCGCGTGGGTGAACTGGTCGCCGATGTCGCCGTTGCGCGCCGAGACATAGGTCGGATCCGCGGCGTTGTTGTAGCGCACCACCCGCACGGAGAGCCGCCGCCGCTCGTCGGTCGTCCCGGCGATCTGGATCGGACCGGCTCCGCCGTTGTGGGCGTTGGCGAAGGTCGCGGTGAACGACGCGGCGGCTACCGCGGTCACCGTCACCTCTTCCTGGGCGGCGCCGGTATCGACCACCAGGTGAGTGCCGACCTTGATCTGCCAGCGCGCGCCGGTCGCGGCGGTCCCTTTCATCGCCGCCGGAACCACGACCGAGGCGGCCCCTCCGCCGGCCGCGACGCTCGCCGAGGTCGTACTGAACGGCGTCGCGCGATCGAAGACCGGGATCACCAGGCGATGGAGCTGTCCGGGCGCCGGTGGAATCTCCGCCCGGACGAAGCCGTCCAGGCGCGCGCGGCGCAGACGGTGCTCTGCCGCCCCGCGGGCCACCGGCGTCGGCTTCGCGGCATCGGTGTCGTCGATCACCAGCATCACCCCGGGCGAGACCAGCCGCCCTCCGCCTGCCGGCGTATTGAGCGTCAGCACCTGGGACGCAGGAGCATCGTCCGCGGTCGTGCGGTCCGCCCGCACGGTCCGCCAGCTCGTCGCGAGGGTCGCCGCTCCGAGCGGGCCGCGGAGGTGAAAATGGAAACGTCGCCGGTCGGCGTCGATGAAATTGGCCCGCAGGGTGGTCTGGTTCGGCGTCGCCGCCGGACCCGGGTTGTACGCCTGGTCCCAGAGCCCGAAGCGGACCGTCGGAAGAGGCGGGGAGGCGACCGTGTCATCATCGCAGACGGCGAATTCCAGCGCGGTCATCGGCACCCGGTCGCCGTCGACTTCGAGCGTGTCGATGCCGAGCTGGAAGCCGGTGTCGAGCGCCGCGGCGCTTGACCGCAGCCCTTCGGCGAAGCGGTCGAAGTCGCCAATGGAGGTACTGGCCGAGGCGATCTTCTCCGGCAGGATCACCTCTCGGCCGACACCGGCATTCTCCTCGGTAAACAAGCGAACCGCCGCGGGCGCGGCCCCGAGAGCGCGCAGGATCAGATCGCACGAAAGGTTCGGGTTCGGCGGCCTGACGATCAGGTGCGCCCGCTCGTGGCTTGCGGTCGGGCTCGCGACCTGAACGAAACGACCGGTCGCGTCGCGATCCGCCGTCGGCATCAGCGGCCCGGCTCCCCCGGCCGCCAGGCGCGAAAGGAAGACGTCGAGGGTCAGCTCGACCGTCGTCATCTTCGCTTCCGCCGGCAGTCCCGCGGGAGGTGATCCTCCTTCGAGAGTGAGGGTGAGCCGGTAGTCGTCGACCGCGCCACTGCGGGTACGGCCTGCGGCGAACAGCGTGAGGCCGTCCGAAAGCTCCTTCCCGGTGAAGCGGTTGTCCACGCCGTCGAACTTGAGCTCGACACCCCCGGTGGCCGCGCGGAAAAGGTCGACGGCGATCAAGAACAGCGATCGATCGAGCAAGCCGGTGCCGGAAAACGGCAGCCGGGTCCGCAAGGTCAACGGCTGCCGCGCCGGTTTCGTCCGCGCCTTCTTGAGCACCACCGCGCGCAACGGGTTGGCGATCGAAATCGAGCAGCCGACGCCGACCGTGAACGCCACCCGGTCGCCGTCCGGCTCGCCTCCTTCGAAGCCCAGCTGGAACGCGACGTCGCGCCGGGCCGCACCGAGCGCGCGCCCCTCGACGAAGAAGTCGCGGCCGACGATGGAGGGCGGCGGAAACGCGAACGGGTTGGTGTGCGCAACGTTTACAACCGGCGGCGCTCCGGGCAGCGGCGGCTCGTTGTCGTCATCGAACAACGCCGCGCGCGCCGTGTCTTTTCCCAAGGTCACCCCCGAGAGCGCCCGCTGGCGCAACGACAGGTTCCCGGCGAATCCGGACGGCTCGACCAGGGGGACGTGGAGATGCGCTCTAGCTTCGGAGAGCGGGGCATCCTGGACGTTCACGGTTCGGCCGAGAAACCACTTGTCGGTCGCGGTGCCGGCCGGCGGCGCCGCAGCCGGCGGCTCGGGCATCGGCCCAGGGGCGCCGGGACCGAACCGCGGACCGGGCGGAAAGACGTCGAGCGTCAACCGCACCGCCGTCAAGGCGACCGACGCGGGCGGTGTCGCGAGCGGATCGGGGCCGCCGGCAAGGACCAGGGTGAGCACGTAGTCGCCGACCGATTCGCTCGGCACGTTGCTCTCCGCGAACAGATGAAAGCCGCGGTTCAGCTGCGCCGCGGTGAGCGGCAGGCCGCTGGGGGGAATGATCACCGCCGGTCCGCCGACCGCTTTTCCGAACCAGCGGAACGCCACGGCGTGGCCGCTCTCTTCGAGCGTGCCTCCCGTGCCGCGAAAGCGGCGCGAGACGCCGATCTTCAACTCCACTCGCGCGGGGTTCGTGTGCGGCCGCCGAACCATCACGGGAAGCGGCACGGTGGGCGCCGCGCGATGGCCCGGAAACGTGAACGTCCCGGCGATCGGCGACGGCACGACCGGTAGACGCTGGACCACGCCCTTTTGCTTTTCGCCCATCGCGCCGGCCTCACCGAACGACCACCGAGCCGCCGCCCGGCTCGAAGTGAAGACAGACGATGTTGCCGCGCGCCTCTTCCGGCGCGTCGTCGCCCGCGCGGGCGACCTCCGGGCGCGAGAGCCCGAACAGCTCCAGGATGTAGACCCCTTCGGGTGTCTCCTTCGGGTACGAGAACTTGCCTTCGGCGTCCGCGCGGTCGGGGATCGGCCGGCCGGCCTGGGTCGGATGATCGGGCGAGAACGCGGTGGTCCGCGGCACCTCGCCGAGATCGGGCTCGCCGCCCTCGTTGGTGTGCAGATATTCGCCGTCGGCCGCGGCGAGCGCGAACTGCGCATTCGGCACCGGCGAGCCGTCCTCGAAGACGATCTGCCCTTCCACTTTCACCTTGCCCGGCTCCGCCGGTTGGATCAGCCACTTGCCGCGCTCGTTCGGATCGCGGGTGGCGAAACCTTGGCGCTGGTTCGGATTGCCCGGCCCGAGGCACCACGTGCTGCCGACGAAGCCGGGGGTCGGCCGATCGAACGTCACCGGCTTTGCCACCTCGCCAGGGATCTCCGTCGCGCGTACGAACAGCAGCTCGGTCCGGCGATTCGGCCGCCAGGCGTCCTCGGTGTTTCGGACCGGCACCTGCTCGCCGCAGCCGAGCCACTTGAGCGGCCCGCCGTTGCACGCGCCTTTGGCATTGCGGAACAGGCGCGCCTCGGGGATCGCGAACGAATCCTGTTCGAGGTACGCGGTCACCAGCGCCTGCCAGGTGTCGTCGCCCATCACGCCGTCTGCCGCAAGGCCGCGATCGGTCTGGAAGCGCACGGTCGCCGCGGTCAAATCCGGGCTCAGTTTCTCGTCGATATTGCCGACGTAAAAACCGAGATCCTGGAGCATGTACTGCTGCTCGCGCTCGGCCCAGCTGTCGGCGAGCCCCGGCGTCCCGCTCGCCGGGCGGCGGAGCTGATCCCACTCTTCGATCGCCTTGTCGCGCTCGGTGCCGAACGTGAGGAACGCGTAGACGCCGCGCGCCCGGCGCTCGGAGAGGAACTGGTTGTAGTCGCCCGAGCCGGCGCGGTCGGTATGGCCGACCACCAGCAACTTCTCGTTCGGATGGGCGTTCGAGTAATCGACCGCGCGGGAGAGCACTTCGCGCAGGCAGGGCTCGACGAACGCGCTGTCGAACCGGTAATGGATGATGAACGCCTTGGCGATCTGCGCGCCGGGGCGCAAAGTGATCGTCACCTCGGTGACCTCGCCCGGCCGCACGTTCGCGGGCGCCGCGCCCGACATCGGCTCCGGACTTTCGACCACCGCGTTGATCGTGTACTTCCCCGGCGGAAAACCGTCTTCGGTCCAGACGTTGCCGCTCCTGCCGGTCAGGGGCCGGTCGAGCGTCTCGCCGGTGTCCCGCGTGCCGGTAGCGGTCACGGTGACGGTCGAAAAATCGAACTCCGGCCGCCCTTCGACCAGCACCGTGACCTGGAGCGAGCCGATCTCTTCGACCGGTGGATCGGGGGGAATGATCGGCGGATTTTCCGTTTCGGGCACCGGTGGCGCGATGAATTCGCGCAGCGCGATCGCCACCTCGAACGCCTCCGGCCGGCCGGCCCGCTCGCGGATCGCGAGCGATTCGACCAGCACGGGATCGACCCGCGTGGCGGTCGCGATGTCGGCGGTAAACGGCATCGGCTCCGCGACGCGGAACTTCTCCCGCAGGTCGGCCACCTTGTCTTTCGCCTCCGGTCCGGAGAGCACGGCGGACGCCTCGATCCGCACCGCGCGCCGGCCGAGATCCTGGAGGAAATCCCCTTCCAGCGCGGGTACCGCGTGCTCGGCGAACACCTGCTCGTCCGAGGACGCGATGCGCTGCGCTTGGGTAAGCTCCAGGTCGTCGAGCATGGGGCGGGGCGGCGGCATCGGCTTACGGCTCCTCGGATCGGGCGGGGATTCTCAAACGCGCTCTACGACGAGGGCTGGAGCGAACGGATGTGGGTAATCACGGCGTCGAGCAGCGACTCGATCTCGGCTTTAATGGCGCCGAGCGAGGGCAGCGAACCGACGACGTCGAGTGCGCCAAGCACCTGGTCGATCGCCGCGGCCTGCGCCGGCAGCAGGTTCTTCGCGGTTTCGAGCAGCGTCCGGGTCGAGGTGGAAAACTCGGTGACTTTCGCTAGCGCATCGCCCGCAACCGCCCCAGGGTTCAGGTTGTGGATCTCGGTTTTGAGCTGCGTCAAGAGTGTCGCGAGCTGGCCGATCAGCTCGCGCAGCTGCGGCACGACGGAGCCGAGCGTCTGAATCGCCGGCTTGATAATGCCGATATTGGTGTCGAGAAACGTTTTGAACTCGGTGAGGCTGGTCTTCAGATCCTCGAACAGGCTGGCGGGGGTGGTGGCCATGGTCGGTTCCTCCATTCAGGGAGCACCGCCCGCGTTGAATTGACGCACGCGGGCGAGCATGTCGGACAGCGGGGCGATGAAGCGTTCAAGGCCGGTGGCAAAGTCGGGTAGAAGATCGAGCGCCGCGGTGATCTGATCCATCAAGCCGGAGGCCTGGTCGAGCAGGTCGGAATCGACGAGCGCGGATTCAAGCTCCCCCGGCTCGACCGGTTCGATGAATTCGGCCAGCGTGAGCACGTAGGCGAAGCGCTCGGGCCGGCCGGCCAGCTCTTCCATCCGCAGATCGCGGATCGCGAACTTGTCGACCGCGGCGCTGGTCGCGATGTCGGCGACGAACGGAACCGGCGTAGCGGCGCGGAATTTCGTTTCAAGATCGGCGAGGAATTGCTTGGAGTCCGGGCCGGACGCCACGCCCCAGAGTTGGAGGATCGCCGGTTTGCGGCCGAGGTTTTGGAGCAAACTGCCGGACATTCCCGGCGGCTTGTGCTCGGCGAGCGAGCGCAGCTCCAGCGTGCGGATCTCCTGCACCTGCGGCAGAGCGAGATCGTCGAGCATCGGTCGCATTGGCGGCGGCCTTAAAGCTAAACGTCAATCCCGTGGCGCCGAGCTTCGTCGGCCAGGATGCGCTCGATTTTCGCGGCGAGATCGGACAGGTCGTCGGGAGAAGAAGAAGGGGCAAAAGGAAAAGCTTCCAGTGGAGAAAAGGAAGGAACGCCCTGAAGGGATTCGGAGAGCGCCCGGTCAGGAGACTGAGCGTTCGGGAACGGACCGAGTGGCGAGCCGGTCGGATACGGCGAGAGTGGATCGGCAGCGATCGGCGCGAACGGAGAGGGGCGCCCTTCATGCGAGTCGAATGTGGGAGCCGAGGAGCGATCGTGCGAGAACGGCGAGACGTTCGCGGCGGATGAAGCAGGAGATGCCTCTCCAGTCGGCGTTAAAGGCTCAGCCAAGGGACGAGCGCGAGGCGCTGCATTCTTCTTCACCGAGCGTTGGGAAGGTTTCTCCTGAGTTGGCACATCGAGCAACGTACGCGGCGCCTGCGCGCCGGAGACGAGGGTGCCCCAGGGATCGTTCCCCCGCCCACCCTGTCTGGGTAGGGAGGAAAGTGGGTCTCGCGCGGCGCGCTCGCCGGTTTCGATCTCGGGCGCCGCTCCCGAACGTTGATGAACAGAGACTCCCAGGTCCGGGGCGGTTTTCTTTTCACGAGGCTCGGAGGTCTCAAGAGCTGCTGCACGCCCCGCGCGCTCGCCGGCCTCGGGAGTTTCCTCCCTTACTGACAATTCTCTGGGCAACCCCGCCACGGAGAGAGGCCGCCTAGATCGCGCCGCGATCTTTCGCCGATGGTCGGCAACGGCCTCTCGATCGGGCGATTGCCGTCCGCTGGTCGGGCTCTCTCTTTTCCTGCGCTCCGGTCTTTGAACAGCTTCCGGCTTCTCCCCTGCCCAACGGGCGATGTCCGCCGCGGGCGCTTCCGCCGGTAAGGCTTTGGGTGGCGCCGGCTCCCTCGGCTCTTCTCTCCGAAAGGCTCTTGCTACGTTCGACCCGCTCGGGCTCGGCGTGGGCGAATTGGGCGGTTCTTCCGCTCTTCCTCTTCGCCGTGCCGGCCGCTGCTGGGTCTTCGTAGTTGAGGTCTCGGCTCCGGTCAGCTCTTCGAGCGAAGAGCCGAACAGCGGGCCGTCGTTCAGTCTCGGCTTTTCTTCCGAGAATGCGAGCGCCCAGCCGCCGGATCTCCTGAGATTCGGCAGCTTTCCGGCTTGACGAAGGTACGACCGCCGGAAGGAGCGGAGCGGGTGAGCTCGTTTCACTTCGCTTCTCTCCGGACCATTTCGAGGTAGAGGAGAATCTGACCGATGGTCATGCCGCTCACCTCTTCCGGGGTCCAGCCGAACTCTTTGGCGAGCTGGAAGCAGGCGCGGGCGAGAGGGGCCTGCACCAGCTCTTCGAGCGCGTCGCGCGGGGTAGAGATGCCGGACAGCTCGTTGATCTTTTCGACCAGGAAACGGGCGAGGCCCGCGGGGAGCTTGTGGACCTGATCGATCGACAGAGACGGTTCGACCAGGGCGAGCTGGACCATGAGCGCCGCGGCGAGATCTTCGTCACCGGGCGCGGCCTTGGCGATTCGCTGCAGGTCGCGCACGGTGAGCGGACGAAGGACGACGGGCCCGGGGTTCGAGTCGGGCAGAAAACTCGCCGGCAGCTCGACCTCATGGGTGAGCGCGCCGCCGGCGAGCAGGTCTTCCGCGGAGAGGGGCACGGCTCGGCTCCTTTACGCCGCGGCGGGGAAGGTGGGCACGCGGATGTCGTTGCCTTCCTGGTCGCGCACGTCGATGCGCAAGGCGCGGAAGCGGACCTTCTCCATCACGAACTCGTCTTCCGGCATGCGCACCGCCCAGTTCTCGAACTTGATGTCGACTACGTCGATCACGCTGCGGTGACCGGGGACGGCCGGGTTTTGAAACACCAGGTTCATCGCGAGCGCCGGCTGCGCATACGGCTCCGAGATGTTGTTCGGACTCGCGCCGCGCCCGAGCAGCAGGTAGAGCAGGGCGCCGTTGACGTAGGCACGGTCGATCGTGCCCCAGATGTGGATGTTGCCCGGATGGAGCGAAGTCGCATGGCGCCGGCCCACTTCGTGGAACTCGCGCAGGTCCGTGTCGACGTGCAGCTCGACTCCGGTGACGCGGCCCACGTCGGCGATTGAAAACGCTTCGAGGCTGGTGATCGCGGTCGCGTCGGCCGACTCGGCGTCGATGCCCGCGGGAATCAGCACCAACGTGCCGTCCGCTCCGCTGTAGACGTCGTTCAATGGCATGTCTCGGTTCTCCTAAGATCCTGGTCGCGGGTCACTGAAGGAACATGACGACGCGGATGTAGTCGATGCTGAACACCGGGCGGAGGGTCATGGTGACTTGGACGATGCCGCGGATCTCCTGATCGCGCGTGGCCGAGACGGCAAGCTCGTAGCTCACCAACATCTCGTCCAGCACCATCTCGGCGAGGAAGCCGTTGATCGCGGTGCGCAGCGAGCCGCGCACCCGCTCGTTGTTCAGCCGGCCGATGAACGGATTGGCGGCGGAGCGAACGCCGAACGAGGCGAAGTCGACGATCCGGCGCGTGGTGATCTGGCGAAACGCGGTGTTGGTCGAGCTGGTGAGACCCTGGACGACGCGAATGCCCTGGCGCTTTTCGAGCGCGAGAATCCGCGCCTTGACCATCTGCTCCAGCTCCGCGCGGGACAGCTCGTATTCGAGCCCGCCCACGAACAGCGTCTTGTTGGTCAAGCTCACGTGCGCCGGCAGGCTCGCGAGCAGCCCGGCGACGGCCGCGGCGGCGTACGAGCCCGGCAACGCCACGTCGACCGGCGGCGAGGCCGCGCGATCGGCGGTCTTGATGCCGGGGGCGACGAAGATCACCCGGTCGCTCGACAACGGATGGCCGAGCGCCTTGGCGAGGAACAGATCCTTGGTCGCGGCCGAGCCGCAGCCGATCACGCCGATCCGGTTCCGCTGCACGAGATCCGACGAGGCGATCGCGCAATGGGCCGACAGCTCGTCGCCGAACGACTCGTCCTGGCCGGCGGCGACGATGATGTGCGCGTCCTGGTTTTCCAGCAGGTCGAGCCCGGTTTGATAATCCGCTCCGGCCGCGCCGTTGCTGCCGCCGATCAAGCGGTCGAAGCTCGGAGTCAGATCGAGCAGCTCGTCGAGATGGGCGGCGTTGTCCACCTTGCCATCGACCCACGCGGAAGCCACCAGATCGCGGATCAGATCGCGCCCCGAAACCACGGGATATACCTCTTTCGCCTCGCCGAGACGGATCGTCACCTGCACCGCCTTGCTGCTGTCGGCCATGTAGGAGGCGATCACCTTGTCGGCGCCCGGAAGCCCCGGCGCGAGCGTGAGCGCGCCGGTCGCGAGATCGACCACGGCCTGGCCCGGATTCGGCACCACCGCGGTGTCGTAGACGATCGCAAGCGGCCGATCGGAGCCGCCGCCCGCCGGACGGATACGAATCCGGTTGCGCGCGCTCTGGATCACTTTTTCCACCGCCAACTGCAAGCCCTGAACGTCCTCGTCCTCGACGAACGCGTTCTCGGTCGCGGCCTCGATGCGCACTTCGAGATCGTTGCCCCAGGTGCCGGGGGTTTTCGCCGTCAGCTTGACGGGGGTCGCGGCCCCCGCGGTCAACGCCCGCTCCGCGCTGGTCGCGAGGATGGTGCGCTGCGCGTCGTTGTCCTTCTCCGAGACGCGCACCGCGATCGCGGTCGTCGCGCCATGCTGGAACGCCAGCTCCAGCGCGCGGGTGAGGGTCAGCTCGTCCGCCGTCCCGCCCTGCCAGAGGTCGTACTCGCCGAAACGCGCGCGCGCCTCGGCATAACTCGCGAGGATGACCGGCTGATCCACCGGTCCTTTGCTCGCCGTCCCCACCACCCCGAGATTGCCCACCGTGATCGCGGTGGGGACGATCAGCCCCTCGTCGCGGACTTCGATGGATACGCCTGGAAGCACTGTTTCGGCCATGTGAGGATCTCCTTTCGGCCAGTTTTCTTTACGGAATCGGAATCACGCGCCGTGCGTGCGTAGATAAAGCACCGAGGGATCGCCCACCCAGCCGGGTGCCGGCTGGGCAACCGAGATTTCGAGGCGGTCGATCGATCGAGGAAGTGTGATGACAGGGGTAAGCGTGAGGTCGCGTAGCGCGTAGCGATCGGCGACCGTATCCAGATCCCAATCGCCCAGCTCGACCTCTTCGGTCGCCACGGCGAACAGGTTGAGAAAATCGGCGAGCGTTGGAAAGGTGATCGAAGCGTGCGCGGAGGCGGCGAGATCGGCAAGCGAAGCGGCGACCGCCGGAGCGCCGAGCGCGCCGGTATAGGTGCGGGTGAGCGTCACCGAAACGGGAGACGGCAGGGGACCCGGCATATAGGCGACGGCCGAGAAACGCAACAGTTGACCCGGCCCGCGCACCCGCAACGTCGATTGCCCCTCGCGGTCCCAGCGCAGCAGCGGACCGGTCACCACCCAAGCCTCGTGGCCGCTCGGATCGAGCCCGCCCAGAGGAGAATCGAGATCGGAGTCGACGGGAATCCGGGCGATCAGGCTCGCGGCGCCGTCGACGTCCGTATAACGGTATTCATAGAGCGCGCGATACGAGCCCGCGCGTCGAAAGACGCCCGAAGTCTCCACGACCGGAGCCAGCACCCCCGGCTCGAACTTGAGGAACCCGAGCGCCCGCAACTGCGGCCGATGGTCGAGCAACGTGGCATGCGCCGCCAGAAGTGCCGCATCCGCCCCCGCGGCATCGCCCGCCTCCACCCCCACCTGAAGGCCCACGTCCAGTCGGCCCCCTTTGATCGTCGCGAACTGCAACCCGCCGGGATTGTCCAGGCCGACCAAGTTGGAAAGCCCCACCGATTTGGGCGTTGCCTCCGTCACCGAAACCGAAGGCAAGGGAGCCGGAAGCCCTGCAAGCTGAGTAGAAACTCCGCTCAGCAAACCCGCCAAGACATCCGCAAACAGCGGCGTCGCATTCCCCGGAATCGGCACGGCGCAGTCCTCCCTTGCGCGTCCCAGAGCCCGCCAAAGGTCCCACCGAGGACCGGCGTCTCTGTGTTCGCTCAGGAGCTTGGGCGCTCTCGGGGAGGTTTTGTTACGGGAGATTTGCACGGAGTGAATCGGAACAGACAATAGGGAGAAGGGGGGAGAAAGGTTTTCTTCGATCAAAGACAACGGCCGGCCGAGCGCCCCCGGGACCGCCGAGCACCAGCTCGGCCGTCGGGGCGCTCTAGGCCGCTTCGGGTGCCGAGCTGGTGCTCGGCGGTCCCGGGTTTCATGCTCGTGGGGGCAACCTGCCTGGTCTCTGAAGTGCGGCCCTACGCTCCGCGGATCGCTGCGATCAACCGGCGAGTCTTTTCAATCTGCTCCGCCGCCCTCTCCCCATAGCTTTCGAAGCCCCGGAGCGCCGCCTCGGCGTACTCTAGGGCATCGGCTCGGCGACCTGATTTCAAAAAGGCAACGGCCATATTGAAGCGGGCTCGCGCAGCACCGAATAAGTTGCCTTGGTTCTCCTCAAGCTGAATCGATTCCCTGAAGTGTTCGACCGCGTGGTCGAGTTCTCCTGCAGCGGTGTAGACGGAACCTAGGTGATTGTGAGACATGGCTAAAGCGTTGACCGCATCCGCTGGAAGAAGAGTGAGCGCTTCACGGAAGAGCCTTCCGGATTCGCTTAAATGCCTGAGGTAGTCTTCGCTGGAGCCACCTGCGACTTGTGCCTCACTGAAACGCTCGAAAGCGACTAACCCTAACTGGCCTAGGCATTTGCCTAGACCCAGCCGATCGTGCTTATCGCGCAACTCAACGCTCTTCCTATACCACTCTTCCGCCTTATCAAGGTCGCGAGGGGCAGCCAGATCCTTGAAGACATGCCCAAGGTTGAAGGCACAAGCCGCCGATCCACCCCGATCTCCGATTCGCTCGAGTAGTTCGAGCGGCTCTTCATAGGCCGGAATACAATCTACCCGGCCCAACTCGCGGCGGACCTCCCCCAGCTCATGAAGAGAAGCGGCGAGCGTCCGGATCATATTTCGCTCCGCGCTTTCCAGCTCCTTACGTGGCCGGACTAAAGCGGGAGTGGCACGCTGGCGGTTCCAATCAACGCTCATAGTAAGTAACCGCTCGGCCTCGCCCCACTCCCGCTCGTCCCCAGCGAGCCGTACGCGGTAATTCGTGACCAAACTCCATTCCTCTTCCCGCCCTGGCAAAAATCCTTCGCTTCCCGGATCGACGAAGTTCGGTACGATCTCGTCAACCAATCGTTTCCACTCCGCCCGACGACCGGTGTAGTCGTAGAGCCGCCGGAGCCCCTGCATACTCTCGATGACTTGCCGCCACCAGTTGTAGCTCCGGGCCAACCGACGCGCGTGGAGAAGGTTTGCCTCCTCGGCCTGAAGGACGGCGAGGGCCTTGCGGTTTCCGTCTTCAAACTCATCATGGTAGTAGGTCCCCACCTCCCCCATGGCTTCGACAAACGCGCGAACGGCCGTGAGGCCTTCGGCCGAATAGAACTGGTCAAAGAGACCCTTAAAAAACCAAGGGAGGGCCGGGTGGATACCGTAATACCCGCCACCGTGGGCAGCGAGGAGTCCCACTTCGGCGGCACGGTCGAGGAGCGCGATGCCCCCCTCGCGGGTTAAGCCCCGCACCTCGGGCAGGCACCACGAGGACTCGGGATTGCCCATGATGCGCAGCACAGCCACCTCCACGAACCCCTGGAACAGATGGAGCAGGGCGAGCTTCTTTCGATCGTCCTCGCCGAAAGCCTGCTCGAACCCGTAGGCGAGCGAAGCCCCGAGGGAGCGGGAGCGACCTTCACTGACCTCATCGGGAAAGGCGGCTTCTCCGGCACGGAGGCGGGCGACGTAGGCTTCGATCTGCGCCCGAGTTCTCGATCCGTCACGGAGCGCCTGACGGACGACGACGGTAAGCGTCATCGGGTTGCCCTGGGCGAACATGAGCAGTGGACGCCAATCGTCCAAGTTGGGCAGTCGCTGGCCGTATTTGGCAGCGAGGGCTCGGACGAGTTGGAGGCTCTCGGTCATCGGCATGCGGGGTACCGCGATGCGCCGGGGCAGATCCCCCAGCCAGGCCTGCTCGTCCCGGCGCGAAGTCAGGAGCAATTTCGCCTTGGTCTCCCGAAGCGCGCGGAGGAAATCGAGCAGTTCCTCCCGCTCGTCCGTGCTCCAAGCCGACTCGGTCCCAGCCGGAAAGCCGGCTACGGGCTCGGTGTTGTCCCAGATCCAGAGCACCGGCCCCTGGGCAAGCACCTGAAGGGCAACCTCCCGTCGCGCCCGGTCGTCGAGCGCCAGCCAATTTGTACCGGCACCCTCCAGCCCCGCCCCGAATACCTGGCCGATGCGGTCGAGGACACGGGGTAGCGGCAGGTAACGCTCGAAGGTCGTGAATAGAACGGGGCCGTCGACTCCTCCGGTCAACGAATACCAGCGAGCAAACTCGGCGGCGGTGGTGGTCTTGCCGCTGCCGGCATAGGCATGGAGAAGGACGATCGAGTCGGAATCGAAGGCGCGGTCGAGCGCGAGGAGCGTCTCGTCTCGACCGAAGAACCCGGCATCGGGCAGAGCCGGAAGCTCGGCATCGAGCGCGGTGGTTTCCTGGTTGGCTCCGGACGCCACTCCGGCGGCGACGCGAATCTTCAGTCGGCCTTCATCCTTCACCTTCGGGAAGATCCGAAGCGGAGCCGCCTCGTAGACCACCGGCACTGTCCAGTCCTGAAGCGGCAAAGCCTCGTACACCACTTCGCGGTACGGTTGCTCGGCCATGCTCTTGCGCGCGAGCGTGACAGCCTCGCCGAGTGCCGCTCCGCGGACGAGGCCGGCGTACAGATCGGCTACGAACTGGGCCGCGGTCACCACATAGACGTTGTAACGCATAGCGACCACCCCGGCGACCCCCGCGTCCATCACCTCCTGGGCGAGCGAGCCGAAGGCGCGTACTTGGGAATGGGGATCGCTGGCCTCTAAGGCAGCGTTAGAGTCCGGCGCGAGTGCCGGATCCGCGTGCGCCGAACGGCAGGCGTTGAGGACGAGAACGGAGACTCCCGTCGCTGCGAGCAGCTTGCCCACCGAGGTGCCGTCCACCAACTCGCCGTTGTCTTCGAGGCGTGGGTTCTCGAACCAGAGGTAACCGTGCTTCCCTGCGCGCGGTCCGCCGAGCACCATTGGGGAGAGTTGGCGAAGCAGAGCACCAAAACCGCCGGACTCCCCGGGATCCTTCGGCTCTTCGACCTCCAAGTAGGCGCCGTGGCCGTCGAAATGGACGACGTGGTACGGCTTCCCCTCCCGGTGCGCCTCTCGGAGAGCTTTACCCAGTTGTTCGAAGGTCGGAGGCCGCAGGAGGTCCAGGTCGTACGCTTCGCGGTTCGCGTCGCGAAGCCCGCGGAGGAGCTGGCTCGCCACCGAACGGAACGGTACGTCCTCTCCGCCTCGCGGCCGACAGAGGACCAGGAGAATGCGGATCTTCCCTTTTTTGCTCGTCGGCAGCTGGGGCGCGAGCGACGCGTTGGGGTGCGCGCGGACGAATGCATGGGCTACGAGTGCGAGGGCCGTAGTCGTCTTCGGTTCGCGCAGCAGCTCCCAAGGGATCGTTCCCGCCTCCGTCACCTCAGTGGCGATCTCGATGCGCGTTTCCGGCAGGCGTTCCCGCACGCGGCTCCAGAGATCGCGAGCGTCCTCGTTGGCATG
The DNA here is from genome assembly GCA_035995205.1 of Thermoanaerobaculia bacterium. Classification (GTDB taxonomy): domain Bacteria; phylum Acidobacteriota; class Thermoanaerobaculia; order Multivoradales; family UBA5704; genus DASYKS01. Next base: position 22,297 of record DASYKS010000093.1, on the reverse strand, counting down.
GAACACCGCCCGGAACAGCTCCTCCCCTATCTCTTCCAAGCGTCCCTCGATCCGCTTCGCGATCGCAGGAGCCGGCGGCTCGGGATATTGGAGAAAGTCTTCCAGGTACCAGCGCAGATCCTCTTCGTCCCGCGGCGTCACCGCGAAAGCGAAGGTGGAGTTTGCCTTCCTGCGCGGGCCGTCGCCTTCGAGAGAGATCTCGACCCGGTGGCGGCCTTCCACCGAAGCTTGTTGCTCAAGCCTTAGTTGAAGCATGGCTAATTGTAATGCGGTCTAGCCCAATAAAATCGTGGCTTTAAGTTAGGCGCGCCGGCCGTCGGAAGACATCTCCGGGCCAGCCGAAGAGATCTTCCGATCCACCGAAGACATCTTCCGACCGACCGAAGAAGCTCACGGTCGATCCGAAGAGACTCCCCGGCCAACGGCCGGCGGAGCGCCGGCCCCACCGCCTACGCCCCCATTTCCTCCGCTTCGCGCGCCGCCCGCGCCAGGAGCTCGCGCAGCTCGGTGTCGGACCCGCCGTCGAGGAGCTTGCGAAGCTGATCGAGGTGCTCCCCGTAGGCGCCCAATGCCTCGGAAATCGCCCGCCGGTTGGTCCGAAGGATGTCCCACCACATGGGAATGTTGGCGCCGGCGCCCTTGACCCGGGATTTGAACCCCCCGGCGGCAAGTTCCCGCGTTTCAGGCTCGGTCTCGCCAACGGCGCGCAGCAATGGGATCGACATCAAATAAGGAAGGTGACTCACCAGCGCAACGGCGGCATCATGTTCCGCCGGATCCATCACGCTCACGACCGCGCCCAGCTGCCCCACCAGCTCGGTGGCGCCGGTCAGCGTCTTGGGTCGGGTGGTGCGGGTCGGCGTCAGCACGAAATGGCGGCCCTCGAAGAGCGCCGGATCGGGCCCGGCGACCCCCGCCGTCACCGCGCCGGTCATCGGATGCCCGCCGACCGATTGGATCCGCTCGGGGAGCGCCCCCAACGCCTCGACGATCAGGCTCTTGGTGCTGCCGACGTCGATCACGAACGCCTCGCCGGCCAGCTCACGCTCCAGCCGAGCCACGATCTCGAGGATCGCGCCAACCGGTGGGGCCAGAATCACGACGTCAGCCCCCTGCATCGCGGCGGGCCGATCCGCCTCGACCCGATGAACCAGGCCGGCGTCGAGCGCCCGCTGGGCCGCGGCCGGATCGATGTCATGACCCACGAGGGTCCAACCCGGTCGGATTTGGCGCAGCCGAGCGGCGAAGGATCCGCCGATCAGCCCGAGGCCGACCACGATGGCCTCGCAGCGAGCATCGGGTTCGAACGGGTTCAAAAGACTCCTCCCGCCTGGGTCAGGACCCGTTCCTGGAGCGGGCTCAACCCTTTGGCCCCGCGGAGATCGGCGCCTTGCATTCGGAGGCCGTCCTGCGGTGGACCAAAGGCCCACTCCGACACCATCGTTTCGGTCGCCACGTCCCAGACCCGGACTCGCCCATCGAACGAGCCGCTCGCGAGGAGGCGGCCCGTGGGATCGAAGTCGAGGCTCCAGATCTCATTATCGTGAGCCTTGAACCCGCGGTGGGTCCCCGCTTCCCAGTCCCAGAGGCGGATGAAACCGTCGGCTCCGGCCGATGCCAGGGTCGCGCCGTCAGGGGTGAAGGCAACCGACCACTCGATGTCGTCCTTGCGCGGCTGGGCCTTCAGATCGGCCAGCAGCCGGCGCTGCTCGAGGTCCCAGACCTTGATCGTTCCGTTGTTGCTCGCGGCCGCGATCCACCGGCCGCAGGAACTGAACCGAACCCCATTGACCAGCGCCTGGTGCTCCTCGAGGGTGAACTTGTCGAGCAGCCGAATCGATTGGGCATTGGTGAATCGCCAGAGCGAGACGGTCTGATCGAAGCTGCCGATCGCGAGCCAATCGCCGGCCGGGCTCCACTCGACGGTATAGCCGGCCCGCTTGTGGGCCTCCTTGTCGAGGACCACGCCGCTCCGCTTCAGGTCCCAGATCTTGAGCCGGCCCTTGGCGTCGGTGCTGGCGACGTGGTTCGCCCCGGGACGAATCGCGACCCCGTAGACCACCGCACCGTGACTGGTGATCACCCGGGTCTTCTGCCCCGCGTTCTCGCTCAGGCGGACCCGGCCGTCGAATCCGCCGCTCGCGATCAGTCCTCCCGGCGCCGCGCTGATGCAAGTGACCGAGTCGGTGTGCACCTGGACCACGATCGGCGCCCCGTTCGGCACCGGCAGCCGAAGGACTTGGTGGTTCTCGTCCGAGGCCAGCACCTCGGCCGCGTCGGGCCGGAATCGAACGCATTTCGCGGCGGAACGAACCCCCAGGATCAGTCCCTTGAGGAGAGAGCCGCTGAGATTGGCCCGAGTGAAGTTCGCGTCTCGAATGTCGCACCCCTTCAGGTGACAGCCGTCGAGCCGAGCGTCGGTGAAATCGGTGCCTCGAAGATCGGCGTCCGCGGCCTGCAGCCCGCGCAGGTCGCGGCCCGAGAAATCGGGACTGAGATCGCGCAGGACCGAGAGCAGGTTGGCGTTGAGGATCGCGGCGTTGGGATCGCTCTTGGACCGGTCGAGCAGGCGCCAGGCATCGTCGGCGGTTGGGCCGTGAACGCTGACGAACTGAAACACTTCCCGCTGGAGCAAGTCCTTGGCCAGGAGGGCGGGCCGGCCCTCGCGAATCTCGTCGGCTACCTGGATCGAGAGGAAGTACTCCTGGAACGAGCGGTGGGCGAAGTAGTACTGGTCGTCGGCGCCGCGGACCAGGAAGCTCTGGAGCCGGACCTCGCGCTCGATCGCGTCGTTGGTCCCGAACCCGCGGCCCAGCGCCTCCTCCATTCGGGTGGCGAGGGCATCGGCCGGGAGATCGGCGGTCGATTCCTCCGCCATCCAGACGGCGATCCGGGTCATCAACCGGACCCGCTCCGGGGCGGTGAGCATGGCGTTAGGCCGCTTCGCGTCGTCGAGCCAGCGTCCGATGTAGACTCGATACAGGTCCCCCACCTCGATCGGTTTCCCCGGCCGGCGCTCGGCCTCGCGCTTCACCGCCTCCCAGTTCGAAACGATCATGTCGAGGAGGACCGGGCGCTCGGCCAGATTCCGGAGATCGTAGACATCCATCATCATCGCGGCCACCGGCTCGACGCTCTCCGCCGGGAGCCGCCGCCGGAGATATTCGCGCACGTGCGACTCGTCGAATGGCTCGAGTCGGATCCGCCAGAAGACGAACGGCTGCCGGGTTCGAACCCCGGGATCGCCGGCCGCGCTGGTCTCTTCCTGGCGGCTCCGAAACGCGTTGGTTCGACAAGTGAGAAGGAGCTTGGTCCGGCGGTCGATTCCTTCGTAGAGCGCCAGTAAACCGCGAAACGCGTCGGCCGACTTGTTGACCACCAACTCGTCGAGACCGTCGAACACCACCAGTAGCCGTCCCGCGTCGGCCAGGGACTGGAATACGGTCGGCTCCCCCAGACGGCTCCCCGACCGCCGCCCGAACTCCTCGAGGATGTCATTGAAAGAGGTGATTCCCGGTCGATCGGCGGCCCGGAGCGAAACCGGCAATCGGTCGCCGGCCCGCTCGAACTTAAGGAACCGGTCCCGGGCGATTCGGCTGACCACGGCGCTCTTGCCGGCGCCGTAGTCGCCGAGGAGGACGACGGCCTCCGGAGTATCGTCCTTGAGCCATTCGTCGACGAAGGATTCGACTCCCTCGCTGATGGTCCGATCGAGCGCGTCCCGGCGGCGGGACTCGACCGAGAAGCGGGGGGCCACGAACCAGCTCTCTTCGGCGATCCGATCGGCGACCCGGGCGTCGAGCAGCTCCGGGTACTCCTCGAGCTTGAGGAGCTCGATCACCAGCGCGCGAAGGCTGAGCAATCGAACCCCGTTACTCGCGGCGTACTCCTGAACTCCGTCGAGCAGCCGATGGGAGGTGACCAGGACCAGCGGGGTGCCACTCCCCTCCGCTCGGGCCAGGAGATTATCGACATGATTCTCGGTGACCCAGCCCTCGGCGCAGCAATACCAGCCCACTGCTCCAGTCGCGTCCTGCATCACCAGATCGGTCGAGCCATCCTCGTTCTCGGGACGACCGTCGGGGCCGCCCCGCTGCTTGTGCCCGGTGGCGACCAGATAATCGAACACGGCTTGCGCCGTTGGGCGGAGCTCGAGCCGATGACGGCGGCGGGTCTCCTCCAGCAACTCGCGCTGGAGCTTCTCGATCCGATCGAGTCGAGTGACCACGACGTCGAGCAGATGATTGAGGCCGCTCCCGACCGCGGTGAAGAGCGCGCGCTGGGTTTTGAGCGCCTCGGCGGTCCGGTCGCTGGCATCGCGGATCTGGACCGCGATCGCATCGACCAGGAACGGCTCCCGCTCCTTGATCGCGGCCAGCAGTTGCTCGAAACGCTGCTGTGACGCGTCGTCCGCGGCATCGACACGCTGAGCCAGAGCGCGGACCGATTTGCGATTCTGGCGCGCGAGCACCACCAGCCACGCGGTCGATTGAATCTCGAGTGCCCGATAGGCCTTGCCGCTGAACGGTCCCTCGCCGATCCCGTCCCGCTTGAGTAATTCGCGGACCATGAACCAGTAGGTGTGGTCCAGATGGCGGATCAGGCGGTCGACGTCCCCGGTGAAACGGACGCCGGTCAGGACGTAGAGTCGAGTAAGGATCATGGTCCAGTTGCCGCGGACGTCGTCAGGAATCGAGGTCGAGGGGAAGTCGAACGAATCGCCCCGGGCTGCGATCCGATCGAACAGCTTGGCCACGTCGAGCGGAGGGTCGCCGGCAACCGGAACCAGCACGCTCGCCAGGTTCGACTCTCCGATGTCCGCCATCTTGTGAATGGTGGCCGACTCCGCCTTCGACCAGAGCAGATGATCGTCGGCGATCAGAGTCAGGGCGCGCGACAGCGCGGCCGCGGAGAGGCGCTGGAGGTCGTGATTGGTGATGAGCTCGTCGGGGACGGGAAGGCGTGACTTCCTGCGCTCGGACAACTTCTCGGCCGACAGGTTGCCGATGACTCCGCCGATCCACTTGGCAGCCTCACCGAACGACACCCCGAAAGAAGCGCCGAACATCGATGCGAGCCAGCCGTTATGGCCCGCAACGAACGAGACCGCGATTCCGAAGGTGGCGGCCATGACCCCGGCTGCGATGCCTTTTATTTGGCTTCCCCCGCCGAAACCCGAAGACCCGCGGACCACGAGAGCTCCTTCCCAGTCGCCGAGCCTAACGGCGGCGGCATGACCCAGTCATCGGCTCAGGCCGCCGCCATCGGGTCGTTCACAGGGTCCCGGGTAGACCCGAGCCCCGAGAGGCTACTATCGGACCGCGATTCCGCCGGTGATGACCGAGCGGGCATCCTATAGTACCGCGCGTCGCCGAACTTGCCGTCGCGAAAGCTGTAGCCGGCGCGGGCCACGGTGCCGATCGCGACCCGAAGATCGCGTTGCGCCGGGCCGTCGGAAGACGTCTCCGGATCGACCGAAGACGTCTCCGGACCGTCCGAAGAGATCTCCCGATCGACCGAAGAGATCTCCGGACCGACCGAAGAGATCTCCGGACCGACCGAAGAGACTCCCCGGCTCGTCCGGAGATCTTCACGGACGGCCGGGAACGTTCACCGGAAGGAGCCGCACGACTCCGTGGTCACGGAAGAAGACTCCCGGCAGTCGGAAGAGAGCTCCCGATCGTCCGAAGAAGCTCACGGTCGATCCGAAGAAGCTCACGGTCGGTCCGGAGTCCGCTACGGACGGACGGAAGAGAATTCCCGGACACCCGGAACCCTTCCGGACGATCCGGAGCTCTCTTCCATCGGCCGGAAGACGCCTTCGGACGGTCCGGAGCTCTCTTCGGTCGGCCGGGAGACGCCTTCGGACGGTCCGGAGTTCTCTTCGGTCGGCCGGGAGACATCTCAGGAAGGTCCGAAGATCTCTTCGGGGCGGGCGGAGACACCTTCGAGAGAGCGCGCCGGCCGACCACTCGATCGCTTTGGCGATCCCGGCCGCCTCGGTGCCGAGCTGGACTCGGCAGTCCCAGGGTTTGGGAGCAGGGCTCGGGTGACGGAGCCGCGGGCACCGGCGATCGACGACCTCAAGAAATACCTGGAGCTTGCAGAGGGGCCTGCCGATCGAGAAGAAGGGCTCGCGAAGATCGCCGAGATCGAAAGCCGAATGACCGCGGCCACCTGATACTTTCTCATTGCGGCATTTCGTCGCACGATCTAGACAGAGAAGAGAGGCCATGATGAGAAGGAAGGTCCGGAAGCTGGGACTCTCGCGAGAGACGCTGGTAGAACTTTCTCAGTGGAATTCGGCGGTCGGCGGGCGTCCGGAGCCGCAAACCGTCCCGCGCACGCAATGTAACGACGGTGTCTCGGCTTGTCTCTGCACCACCGACGTGGGCTTTACCTGCGTTACCTGCGTCAGGGCCTGCTTCTAGCCCCAGACCGTCCTGGGGATCGTTGATTCAACCAGGGCGTGGAGCCCGTAGGTTCCACGCCCCTCGCCGTCGCAGCTCCGGCGATCCCGGCCGCCTCGGTGCCGAGCTGGAGCTCGGCGGTCCCAAGTTTCATGCTCCCGAACGTCGGGGGGACTCCCGTCCCTCGTCAACCGATCCGCGAGAGGGCGAAGAGGAATAGGACCAGCAACCAGGAGAGCAGCACCAACGCTCCCTGGACGCGCCAGATCTTTTCCTGCGCGGCGATCGCGTCTTCGAGGGCTCGGGTGGGCTGATCGCCGCGGATCCGCTCGATGGCGTTCGCGTAGTCCTTGAGGAGGAGGAAGGAGAAGGCGCTGATCGAGAGCGCCGCCGCGAAGGAGATCAGCAGGCGGTTGTCGAATTTCCCGCGGAGCGCGTCGATCGTGAAGTAGGCGAAGATCCCGCCGGTCAGCAGGAGCAGGAAGGTGAACGCCGAGGAGAACACGATGATCCTCACCCAGGAGCGGGTGTTCTCCAGCGAGTCGATCATGGTCTCGGTGACGATGCCGAAAGGAGGTTTCGGCGGAGCGGGCGCGGGGGCGGCAGGGCTCGCCGAGGGGGCTGCGTCCGGCGCGGGTTCGGCGAGAAGTGTGGCGAACGGCACCGCCAGGGTGGGGGGGCGCACGCGCGCTTTGGCGACCAGCACGCCGCAACGCGGACACTCCGAGGTATCCGCCGAAAGCTCGGCACCGCACTTGAGGCAGTTCATGAGGTTTACTGGATTCTCTGGCTCGGAGGGCGATCCGTCAAGGGGCAAGGCACCAAAGTTAACACCGACGTCTCGTACCCTCTACTACCTGTTCGTCGATTCACCGGTGGCGACGGGTTCGGCAAGCGCAGGCTCCTACCAGGTTCTGCTCAGTAAGCTTTGCCCCGCCGAGCTGATCGATTTTTCGATCGAGTGAGGTACTGAAGGGGACCGCCGCCCCAAAACAGCCCGCCCCGGCACTCCTTAAGGAGAGGTCCAACGATCGATCGATAAGGAGCCCCAACCCATGCGCCGGACGTTCCTCCCGCTGTCAGTCCTGCTGCTTCTCTTCGCCCTGCCCTCCTTCGCGCTGCCGCCGGCCGACACCATTCTCTACCACGGCAAAGTCTTCACCGCCGACTCCGATCACCCCTGGGCGCAAGCCGTTGCGATCCGCGGCAAGCGAATCGTCGCGGTCGGCAACGACGCTCCGGTGCGCGCCCTGGCCGGACCGCACACGCGGTCGATCGACCTCGGCGGCCGGGTTTTGATGCCGGGCATGAACGACGCCCATATCCATATGGGAGTCGGGTTCCCGCGCTTGACGCTGCCGCCGATCGACATCCCTGGTCCGGGGCCGAGCCTCGCCGTCGCGGTGGATCAGGTGGCGCAGGCGGTGGCCGTAGCGGTGCCGGGCGAGTGGATCCTCTCGTTCGTCGGCGAGAACGTGATTCTCGATCCGGCGGCGACCCGCCTCGCGCTCGATCCCGTCTCCCCGAACAATCCCGTCCTGCTGATCACCTGGTCGTCGCACAGCGGGGTGATCAACGGCAAGGCGATGGCGGTCGCGGGGATCGGCGTGCACGATCCCGATCCGTTCGGCGGTTCCTACGGCCGCTTCTCCAATGGCACGATCAACGGCATCGTCAACGAGTACGCGCTGTTCCGGGTGATCCGCTCCATTCGTGCCGTCGTGCCTGACGCCGTGCTACGCGCGCAGTTCGAGGGGCTCACCGCGGCGGCGGCGCAGGTCGGCGTGACCTCGGTCCAGGAGATGACGATCGGCGTCACCCGGGCGCGGAGCGTGCAAATCCTTTCGAATGCCGACCTCGCGATCCGGGTGCGCTCGATGTGCGTGCCGTTGACCCAGAACGAACCGTGCCAGGCTCCCTCGTTCGATCCTACCGACCGGCTGACCTGGTCGGGAATCAAGTGGCTGCTCGACGGCACGCCGATCGAGCGGAGCGCCTACCTCCGCGAGCCGTACGTCGACTTTCCCGGCATCGGCCACTTCAACCTCACCCCGAGCCAGCTCAACCAGGCCGTACATCGCAGCCTGTTCGGCCTTCCGGTGCGCGACCAGCTGCTCTTCCATACGGTGGGCGACCGGGCGCTCGACAACCTCCTCGGCGCGTTGGAGAGTGCGGCACCGCCGTTCATCTGGCAGCTGCTGCGCCCGCGCATCGAGCACGGCGATTTTCTCCATCCCGAGCAGATCGACCGGGTCGAGAACCTGGGCGCGATCGTGGTCCAGAATCCGACCCATCTGGCTCTCGACTTTTCGCCCGCGGTCGGTCCCGCCCGCGCGGCGGTGATCCAGCCGCTGCACACGCTGCTCGCTTCGGGGGTGCACCTGGCATTCGGCTCGGACGCCGGCCAGGCGAATCCGTTCCTCGATCTCTTCCTGGCCGTGATCCATCCGTTCCATCCGGCCGAGGCTCTGACGATGGAGGAAGCCGTGACGGCCTACACCCGCGGTTCGGCGGCGGCCGAGTTCCAGGAGTGGCAGAAGGGATCGATTCGGCCCGGCTATCTCGCCGACCTCGCGGTGCTGTCGCAGGACATCTTCACCATTCCACCGCCCGCGGTGCCGGGCACCACCAGCCTGCTCACCCTGGTCGGCGGCGACGTGGTCTGGGACGCGGGCGTGCTGCACTGAGCACGGTAGGGGCGCACGGCCGTGCGCCCCTACCGCCCGGTCCTCGTTCGGTTTGGAGAACTAATCCGGCAGGACGATCTCGGTCCGCCGGTTGAGCGCCCGGTTTTCCGCGCTGGAGTTCGGAGCCACGGGGTAGTCGGCGCCGAAACCCTGCGTCCGCAAGCGCTTTGGATCGACGCCATGCTCGGTGAGAAAAGCGCTCACCGCCTCGGCCCGGCGTAGCGACAAGACCCGGTTGTGATCCTCTTGTCCGGTCGAGTCGGTATGACCGCAAACGTAGACCTCGATGCCTGAAAATGCGCTCGTGAGCAATTCGGCCTGGCGGGACAGCAGCGCCTCGAACGTCGGTTTGATTTCGTAGTGGTCGACTTCGAACGTCGTCGCCTCGCTGTAGTCGAACACGATCACCCGCGACAGGCCGAGCGCCTTGGCCAGGGCCGAAGGCTCCGAGCCGGTGCGGATCAGAACCTCCACGCGATCCGGTCCAAGGATCCGAAAACGCCGCTCGGTGGTCTGCGGCTCCACCCGCACCGCCTGGAACTGGGAGACCTCGGCAAGGCTCGCGATCGGCCGGTGAAAAGGGGTCTTGCCGGCCGGCTTGCCGCGAAACGAAACGGCGAGCCCGGCGGGCTCCGAGGTAACCTCGGCCACCAGCTGCCCCTTGCCGACAGGGCCCGACGTCGCGCAGCCCTGCACCAAACCCACCACGAGAAGAGCTGAACCTATCCGCTGAAGGATCGTCATCGGACTTCTCCAAAAAAGATCGCCATCGCGGTTGTTGCGGCCACCGGCCTCCCCTCGACGTCTTGGGCCGGTTCGAAGAGATACTGCCGGGCGGCCGCTTCGGCCGATGCACGGCATTCCGCAGGGGTTGCGCCGAGCGTTCGAACCCGTACCGGCCGGCCGTCTTCACCAACCTGGATCGAAACGGTGACAGAGGTTCCGGCGCACAGCGCCACTGCTTCTCCCGACAGCGACGGCTCGGCACGCTCGACCAGGCGCGGAAATCGAACGGCGCGGCGCGGCGCAGCGGAGTCAACCGGATTTGAAACGGAAGGGGTGGGGGGAGCGTCGCGACGCAGGGGCTCGACGCGTGGCGCGGGCCGAACCGCGGCCGGAACCCCGGTTGCGGAGGGCTGGGTGGGCTGCAAGACCGCGGCGGGGGAAGCGATTCCGCCTCCGGCCTCCACGCTCTCTTGCGGAGCCGCCGACTGCGGATTCGAAACCGGCTCGATGGCTCCTGCGGACCTCGGTGCCGACGCCGGCTTTTGCTCGATTCGTTCTCCGCCAAGCCAACGCCCGCCGAGCAGAACCGCGGCCACCAGAGCGAGAACCGCGGCCACGCCGAACGCCAGGTTGCGGAGCAACCTCCCGGCGGGCGGCGGTTTCGCAACCGTGCGCCCTCCCGACCCGAGAAAAACCGTCGCACTGCCCCCCGGTTGGGGCGCGCTCTCCGGTTCCAGGGCTTGCAGCTCGAAGACCGGCGCCACGAGCGCGAACGGCGGCAGATCGGAAACATCGCCCAGGAAGGCGATCAGGTGGCGCTCCAGCTCCCGTGCGGAGGGAAAACGCGCTTCGCGGTCGCGCGCGAGAGTCCTCATGATGATCGCGTCGAGCTCGGGATCGATCTCCGGCACGAGAGTCGCCAGGCGCGGCGGGTCTTCGCGCAAGCGGAGCAGCAGCAGTTGGACCGGCTCCTTCGCCTCGAACGGCGAACGGCCGGCGAGCATCTGATAGAGCACGAGGCCGAGGGAGTAGAGGTCGGCCCGGCCGTCCAGGGGCTTTCCCTCCGCCTGCTCGGGCGCCATGAACGCGGGCGTACCGAGGACGCCGCCGGTCATCGTCTTCAGGTGACCGTCGTCGGCTTTGGCGATGCCGAAATCCATCAGGTAGGGGCGCCCCTGCCGGTTGAGGATGACATTGCTCGGCTTGATGTCGCGATGGACGATGCCTTGCCGATGGCTGGCTTCGAGGGCGCCGAGCAGGGGGATCGCGATCCGCACGGCCGACTGCGCGTCGAACCGCTGGCGCGCCCACATCTCGTCGCGCAGCATCGGACCCTCGATGTATTGCATCGAGTACCAGATCACCCCTTCGACTTCGCCGTAGTCGTAGACCTGCACGATGTTCGGGTGGTCGAGCGAGGCGACCATCGTCGCCTCGGCCACGAAGCGCGCGGCCGAGTCGGCCTCGAACGTATCGGCGAGGATCTTGAGCGCCTCGCGCCGCTTGAGCCTCATGTTCTGGACGAGATACACCGAGGCGAACGCACCCCGGCCCAGGAACGCCTGGAATTCGTAGCGACGCCCAAGAACCTGCCGAAAATGGCGGAGCTGGTAGGTTTCCAAGAAACCGAGTGTATTCGGTTTCGCCTGAGGAGCGCTCTACTTCGCCCGCGCCGGGCACCCGCTTTGCAGTCCAGCCCTTCCCGGAGGACGTCTCCGGGAGGGCTGGCGCGATGAGCTGGAACGAACACCTTGCCGAAGAATCAGGATTCGTTTTTCGAGAGGTCGATGACGCCTGGCGGGAAGCGGGGATCGATGAAGGAAACTGGCTGGAAATCGACTTGGGAGAAGTTTCCCTGCCACTCGTCGGGGCGGCAGGAACTACCGACGCGAGCGCTTTTCCTTCCGGCACCCGGGGACTCGTGACCTCTAGCCCCGAGAGAGCACCGAGATGAGCCGCCTCGCGGAAATCTACCCGTTCCTGACCGAGGCGGCTCTCCTCGGACTCCGGCTGCTGACCGCCGCCGTGTTCATCACGAGCGGCCGCAGCCATGCGAAGGATCTGGCGGCCGGATCGAAAGACCTCGGCCTCCCGAAAGTCACCGTGGCGCTCGTCGGCTGGGTGGAGATCCTCGCCGGCTTAGGCGTAGCGTTCGGCCTCCTCACGCGCCTGTCCGCGATCGGCCTCATGGTCATCATGGTGGGCGCGATGTACAAGAAGATCGCGGTCTGGCACACCGGCTTCTGGGGCGAGAAGGCATCGGGGTGGCACTACGACCTTCTATTCTTCCTGATTGCGCTCCTCTTCCTCGCGACCGCCGGGGGCTCGTGGACTCTCGATCGGATCGTGCTCCGCTCCGTTCCCGGAGCCGGTAGCTTCCTATAAGTCAGCCCAAGTCGAGCGCTCTACTTCGTCCGCGCCTTGCCCGAAGTCGAAATCGCCCGCCACGATCTCGCGTTCGGATTTGAGGTTCATCTTCTTCCAGACCTCGGACATGGGGTGCTCCTCCGGGTCGCCTCTCACCTAGCGAACCGCTCCGCCGAGCGCGCCCGCGCCTTGGCCGCTTCTTCCTCCCGGTCCCGAGGCGGCGCGGTCGTTGCGAGCGAAAAAAGCAGTCGGCGCGAGACCTCCGCGATCTCGTCCACCGCCGTATGGAAAGCCAATTCGTTGGCCTTCGAGGGCTTGTTGAAACCGGTCACCTTCCGCACGAACTGAAGTGACGCGGCTCGGATTTCCTCCTCCGTCACCGGAGGATCGAAGTTGAAGAGGGGTTTGATGTTTCGGCACATGAGAGGGTCTCCGCCGCTCTTTATATCAATTCACCGGCCATCCATCCCCATCAAATCACTCCCGCCGCCATCGCAGCGTGACTTCCTTATTCCGCCAATCGATCTCCAGAATCTCCACCCAGATCGAGCCGAGGCGGGTGGTGAATTCGATCTTGCCTTCTCCGGTCACGGTCTGGGTGCGGATCGGCGCGACGCCCGAGATGAGGGAGAAGTCCACGGCCCGCGCGGGATTCTGGAAGTGCGCGCGGAGCTGGCTGCCCAGCTCGGCGAGTTGCAGAGTTTGGTGGTCTCGAAGGTGTTGCCTCGGCTCGGTTCCGAGGCCAGGCGGCTGCCGTGCACGCTGCATGAGCGGTAGCGGTGCGTTGGGCGCCACCCCTTCGCCCCCTTGGGGCTCGGAGGTAGGGTTTGCCTTGGTGGGACCGCCGTCGAGGGGTCCCGCGGGCTTCGAGCAGGAGAGCGGCCCCGAGGTCACGAGCCAGACGACCAGGAGGGTGGCGAGGACTCCGAGCGCGAACCAGAGAGGCCGACGCCGGGGGCGCGGCGGGCGGACCTCCAGGGTGCGAAGGAACAGCGCGGGGGTCGCCCATTCGGACGTCTGCGGCAGCCTGCGCCGGATCGCGAGCCGCCCTTCGACCACCGCGGCGTCGACCGATTCGCCTGCCGCCAATCGCTGATAGACCACTTGGCTGAAGACGCGTGCCGCCGCATCGCTGATCTCGAACTGCATGCCGAGGACGGCCGGCACACCCGACCGGACCAGCGAGGTCGCCACACCCGAGAACGGATTGCCGTGGCCGGTTCGGGCGGTCCAGCAGGCGTTCAGGAACACGCCCCGCAGATAGGGCCGATCCGCCACCTGCTCGGCCAGCTCTTCGCCGGTCACCCGGCGCGCCTGACCGGAGTCGTCTTCGAACAGGAGTACTCCATCCCCGGTGTCCGGATCGTACTCGCCGTGGCCGAGGAAGTGCAGCAGGTGGAACTTCTCCTCGACCAGCGCGGCGCGCAGCTCGTCGAGCGACGCATGGCCCAGCGTGGAGATCTTGGCCCGGCGCCAGGGTCGAGCCCACGCTCTCTTGATCCACGCCAACTCGTCGTGAATCTTCAGCTTTTCCTGATCTTCAGGCTCCGCTGCCACGCACAGGATCCGCAGCGGCCGACGATACGAAAGCGGCTGCGGCGCTCCCGGCACCTCCAGATAGCGGACGATCGAAAAGCGCCGGTCGAGGGCCAGGAACTTGTTCTCGTAGGTGGAATAGAGTAATTCCCACGGGAGCTCGTGAATGCGCATCAGATCGGGGTCGTTGAGGGCGAGCTTGATCTGAATCCGCAACTGTTGGCCCGGCCCGAGCCTGCCCAAAGTCTGGAAGAACAGCGCGAGCACCAGGCCGTGGAACACCTCGTCGAACAGAGAGGTACCGAATTCGCGCAGCTCGTCCGCGCGAGCGCCTTCGTCCTTGGCCACCAGCGGACCCTCGGGCCAGACGAGGTTCGAGAGCGAGAACCTCTTCCGGGCGTCGCCGAACGGGCATCGCACCTGGAGGTGGAGCCCCCCCTCCTGGTCGGCGAAGAACGTGATCAAGAAATCGAGTTCGGCCATCGTGCTCCCCGGCTGTCGATCCCGCCGCCCCGGCGAATATTCATCGACTCGCGTTATGACCCGAGAGCGACCGCCCACCGGCCAACCGAGCTCCGCTTCGAAGAAGTTCCCCATTCTCCGCATAATCCGGGCCCTCCGCCAGCGCCTGCTTCCGAACCGCTATCGCGCTAAAGAAGCATTCGCTGTGCCAAGGTCTGCGGCCCATCGACGAATTTCGCTTTCGGCCGGCCCGCTCTGACCGCCGACTGTTCTGAAACCTCGGCCGAGCGGCCCTCGTCCCCATTGGGGGACGCGGACGACGGCTTTCGTCCCACTCCGGGAACCGACCGGCTATTGCGGCGAAGCGGGAGAGGTCTGCACGGCGAGTGAGAAGCCCTCGGTGCTACTCCCACTCGATCGTCGCGGGGGGTTTGCTCGTCACGTCGTAGACCACCCGGTTGACCCCTTTCACCTCGTTGACGATCCGGTTCGCCACCCGGCCGAGCAAGTCGTAGGGGAGGGGGCTCCAGTCCGCGGTCATGAAGTCCTGGGTCTCGACGGCGCGCAGCGCGATCACGCTCTCATAGGTCCGGTAGTCGCCCATCACGCCGACGCTTTTGACCGGCAGAAGAACCGCGAACGCCTGGCTGGTCTTGTCGTACCAGCCGCTCTCGCGCAGCTCGTGGAGGAAGATCGCGTCGGCCTCTTGGAGCAGGGCGACCCGCTCGGCCGTCACCTCGCCCAAAATGCGAACGGCGAGCCCCGGGCCGGGGAACGGATGGCGGGCGATCAACGGCTCGGGCAGACCGAGCTCGCGGCCCAGCTGCCGCACCTCGTCCTTGAACAGGGCGCGTAGCGGCTCGACCAGCTCGAAGCCGAGCTTCTCGGGCAGGCCGCCGACGTTGTGATGGGTCTTGATCACGGCGGACGGACCCTTGACCGAAGTCGATTCGATGACGTCGGGATAGAGGGTGCCCTGGGCGAGGAAGGCGAGACCTTCGAGCCTCTTGGCCTCCTGATCGAACACCTCGATGAACTGGTGGCCGATGATCTTCCGTTTGCGCTCGGGATCTTCGACCCCGGCGAGCGCGGCCAGGAACCTTTCCCGCGCATCGACCTTGTGGATCGGAATCCCCAGCCCGTCTTCGAGCGCGCGGACCACCTGCGCCCCTTCGTCTTTCCGCAGCACGCCGGTGTCGACGAAAACGGGCACCGATCGGTCGCCGATCGCCCGGGCGAGCAGGGCGGCGACCACCGAGGAATCGACCCCGCCGGAGAGCGCGCAGAGCACCCGGCCCTCCCCCACACGGGCGCGCACCCGCTCGATCGCCTCGTCGAGATAGGAGGCCATGTGCCAATCGCCGCGCGCGCCGCAGGCGCCGAAGAGAAAATTGCGCAGGATTTCCGATCCCGAGACGGTGTGCGAGACCTCCGGGTGGAACTGAATGCCGTAAAGCCCGCGCACCCGATCCTCGAATGCGACGATCGGCACGCTCTCGGTCGACGCGGTGGCGACGAACCCCTCCGGCAGGCCGCGTACCCGGTCGCCGTGGCTCATCCAGACCGTCTCTTGGGGGGACAGCCCCTCGAACAGCGTTCCCGCCTCGGCGATGTCGATCTCCGCCCGGCCGTACTCGCGGTGCGCGCTCGGATCGACCCCGCCGCCCAGCTCGTGGGACATGACGTGCATGCCGTAGCAGATGCCGAGCACCGGGATGCCCAGCTCGAACAGCGCGCGCGGCGCGGTGGCCGCGTCGGTCTCGTAGACGCTCTGCGGCCCGCCCGAGAGGATCAAGCCGATCGGCGCCTTGGCGCGGATCTCGTCGAGCGACAGGTCGAAGGAGTGGACCTCGCTGTAGACCCGGTGCTCGCGCACGCGGCGGGCGATGAGCTGGGTGAATTGGCTGCCGAAATCGAGGATCAGGATCGTCTGGTGCTCGCTGCTCATGCGCTCCTCGAAAGATATTCGCTCATGGTTTCGTTTGCTCCGCAGCGACTGGCTGCTGCCGTAGGCGCCCGAAGGAGCGAGGAAGCAAACGAAACCATGAGCGAGAGTCGAACCGAAGCCGTCAAGGCTCCGACTCCGATTTCAGCTCGCGGGTCATCAATTCGAGAACCGCCTGGCGCGGATCTTTGTCTTCGTAGAGGATCGCCACGGTCTGGCGGGTGATCGGCATGTCGAGGCCCCCTTCGCGACACTTTTCGGCGAGGTGGAGGATCGCGAGCGAGTTGCGCACGCCTTCGGCGACCATCGGGGTATCGGCCGTGATCTCGGCGAGCTTGCGCCCCTTGGCGAGCTCGATTCCCGTGCGCCGGTTGCGCGAGAGGCCGCCGGTGGCGGTCAGCACGAGGTCGCCGAGCCCCGTCAACCCCGCGAACGTGCGCGCATCGCCGCCGCACGCTGCGCCGAGCTTGCCGATCTCGTGCAGGCCGCGGGTGATCAGGGCCGCGAGCGTGTTCTGGCCGAAGCCGAGCCCGGTCGCCACCCCCGCGGCGATCGCGATCACGTTCTTCGTCGTGCCGCCCAGCTCCACCCCCACCACGTCGCTCGACGAATAGAGCCGGAAATAGCGGGTCGAGAGCGTCTCGCGGATGGTCGTCGCCAGCTCGTGATCGGTCGAGGCGACCACCGCCGCGGTCGGCTGGTTCCGCGCCAGCTCTGCCGCGAAGCTCGGGCCGGAGAGGACCGCGAAGCGCACTCGATGTCCCGCGCGCGCGCCCTCTTCCTCGGCAACCATGCTCATCCGCGCGAGCGAGTCGGGCTCGATCCCCTTGGTGCCCGAGATCACGATCGCGGGCGCTCCCGGCGCACGTTCCGACAGCGCCGTGAGATGGGCGCGGAGGACGGCGCGGAAGCCGTGCGACGGCACGACGACGAGGGTGAGATCGGCATCGTGCGCCAGGGCGAGATCCGAGGTCGGCGTGAGCGTGGGCGGCAGCTCGACGTCGGGCAGGTAGTCGGGGTTCGCCCGCTCGGCGGCCATCCGCTCGGTGAGCGCCGCGTGGCGCGCCCAGAGGACGACGTCGTGCCCCCCCGCTCCGGCGAAATGGACCGCGAGCGCGGTGCCCCACGAGCCGGCGCCGAGGACGGCGATGCGGCTCATGCCGCGGCCCCTTGCGGCCCGCCGGTCGCCGCGCCGCCCGATCCGCCGAGCCGGCGCTCGTCGCCCGAAAGCAGCCGGCGCAGGTTGCCGCGGTGGGTCGCGAACACCAGCAGCGCGAGCCCGGCGGCCGCCATCGCGTGCCACGGCCCTTCCGAGCGTTGCCAACCGATCCGCTCGCACAGGACGACCAGGAGCGGCAGGGCGAGCGAGGCGCAGAGCGAGCCGAGCGAAACGTAGCGGGTGCGGGCGACCACCACCACGAACAAGATCGCCGCGAGCCCGAAGGCGGCGGGCGTGAGCACCCCCATGGCGCCCGCCGAAGGCGCCACCCCCTTGCCTCCCCGACCGCCAAGGAACAGAGGAAAGACGTGGCCGAGCACGACGGCGAACGCCGCCGCCGCGGAAAGCCCTGCCCCCGCGCCCAAGGCACGCGCCCCGGCGACCGCGGCGGCCCCTTTCGCCACGTCGCAGAGCAGCGCGATCACCCCCGCTTTCTTACCCGCGACGCGCAGCGCGTTGGTCGCCCCGGCGTTGCCGCTTCCCGCGGTGCGCAAGTCTCTCCCCACGAGCCAGCGGACCAGCAGGTAGCTGAACGAGATCGAACCGATCAGGTACGCCCCGGAAAGGATCGCGGCGGCACGGAGCGCGGTCAAACGGCCTCCTCCTCCGAGGGTGCCTCGTCCGCTTCTTCGGCGGCCGGCGGCGCCACACCAAGCGGCATGCGCCGGAGCACTTCGTGGCGGCTCCCCCGCCCTTCGGTCCCATCGCTACGGCGAACCGTCTCGCCCAGATGGCTGCGCACGAGGACCGCTTCGGAGACCGCAAAAGGCTCGCCGATCGGCCCGGAAAAAGCGCTGGTGAACGTGGCGATCGCCGGCCGTTGCCAGGGCTCGCGGCAGCGCGCGACGGTCAGGTGCGGCACGAACGGCCGCTCCTCGGCCGGATGGCCGATCGCCTCTCCCGCCGCGGCGGAGAGCGCGCTCACCAGGACGTGCAGCTCGGGGGGAGCCGTCATCCCCACCCAGGCGACGCGCGCCGGCCGGGCGGGCGGGAAAGTCCCGGCGCCATGGAGGGCCAGCTCGAACGGCGTCCGCGGCGCGCAGGCCGCCGCCAGCTCTTCGCCGAGCCAAGGAACGAGATCGGCCGCGATGTCGCCGAGAAACAGCACGGTGAGATGGAGCCCGCGCGGATCGACCCAGCGGGTCTTGCCGTCCGCCGAAAGCGACTCACGCAACGGCTCGATCCGGCGGCCGACCTCGCTCTGCACGGCTTCGGGGATCTCGATCGCGACGAACAGGCGATAGGTGGTCGGAGGGTTGCTCGCCGAAGTCATCGCGCGACCTCGTCCGAGCCGAAAGCCTTCGGCGGCGGCAGGTCGAGCAGGCGGCGCCGGAGCATTTCGAGCGCGAGCTGGCTCGCTTGGATGCGGACGAAATTCCGGTTGCCGGGGAAGCGCGCGCGGCGGTGCTCGGTCCCAGCGGGACCCGCGAGACCGAGATGGACCGTGCCCACCGGTTTTTCCTCGCTGCCGCCTCCCGGCCCCGCGACCCCGGTGATGCTCAGGGCGTAATCCGCCGCGAAGCGCTCGCGCGCCCCCTCCGCCATCGCCCGGGCCACCGCTTCGGAGACCGCGCCGTGCGCGGCGAACAGCTCCTCCCCGACCCCGAGCAGCTGCGTCTTCAATCGATTCGAATAGGTCACCGCACCCCCGAGAAAATAATCGCTGCTGCCTGAAATCGCGGTGATCCGCTCGGCGAGCAGACCTCCCGTGCAAGATTCGGCAACCGTTAACGTTGCACCCGCCGCGCGCAGCAACTCGCCCACGACGGTGGGAAGATCGGCGTCCTCGCGGTCGGAAAACACCGCGTCCCCCGCCAGCTCTTTGAGCCGTCCGGACATCTCGCCGAGCCGCGCCCGCCGCGCCTCGGACGCCCCTTCGGCCGTCGCTTCGAGCCGGATCTCGCCCGGGCTCGCGAGGATCGTGATGCTCTCGCGGCCGAACTCGGCATAGGCCGGCGCGATCCGCTCCTCAACCAAGGATTCCGGCAGGCACGCTACCTTCAGCACCGCGGTCTCGCGCCCGATGCCGCCCGAGCGCGCCGCGAGCCAACCGTCGAGGAACGAGTCGATCATCCCCTCCATCTCGTAGGGCACGCCGGGAAAGAGCAGGAGGGTCTTGCCCTCGTGCTCGATCGCCATCCCGGGCGCGGACCCCCGCGGATTCGGAATGATCGCTCCGCCGTCGATCAGCTCGGCCTGCTTGCGATTGACCGCGGGCATGACCCGGCCGTACGAGCGAAATCGCGCCTCGATCCCCTCCAACACCTCGGGCACCAGCTGCAATCCGCGCCCGACCGCCAGAGCGACCGCCTCGCGCGTCACGTCGTCCGCCGTCGGCCCCAGGCCCCCGGTGACCAGGACGAGATCCGCCCGTTTCAGATGCGACCGCACCTCCGCCGCGATCTCCTCGATCGAATCCCCCGCGACCGATTTCGCCCGCAGCTCGAAGCCGTAGCGGTTGAGTACGGCAGTCAGCCGGAGCGAGTTGGTATCGAGCCGCCGGGTCCCGAGCAACTCGGAACCGACCGCGAGAATGGCTGCACGCATGCCGGGATGATAGCGCAGGGGTGGATCTACGACCTTGCGGTCGGGCGTTGCCCTGGGTAGATAAGCGACGCCCCAAGCTTGAGCCCTCCGGGAGGGGCCCGCGAACTTAGAGGGCGCCGGGCAGCATCACCGCCCGCAAGGAGCCAACGGATCGAACGGCGGCGGACGCTCTCGGGAGGCACGCGCCGCCGTTCGCAGAATCCGGCGGTCAAAGGGTGCAGTCGTTGAGGAGTGCTAGCAAATGCAGGCGGAGTCGCAAGTGTCGCAGGTGCCTGGACAGCTGAACTCGCAGGTGTGGCAGTTTGTGTTGGTCGGCCCTCCTCCATCGACGAGGATCAAGCGCCGCGAATCGAGGTTGCTTAGGGTCTCCCGGGATAGGGCAAGCTTCCGAAGTTTCTTGGTCATGTCGTCCCCTTCAGGCGTAGGCAACGGCGCACCGTCAATCGGTACTCCGGAGAATCCGAGATAAGGATCTTAGCGGAATCTGTGAACGCCGCTGCCCCGAACAAAGGAGCCCCCAGATGAGGGGATCGCCCGACGACGTTCGTTTCCTGAGCATGACCCGCTCCACACCGGACGGGATCAGCTCAGGGGACGATCACCATGCGCCTGAACCGCTCTTTCCTCCTTGCCTCGCTCGTTCTCGCGTCGGTTACCACGGTTTCCGCCTCCGCCCAGACCCGGCCGGACCAGACGCTCCGCAGCACGATGACCTCGGGCTTTCGCACCGCGGCAACCCAGCACGGCGTGGTCGCCGACCTGCCGAGCCTCGGCCTGACTTCAAGCGCCGCCCGATTCAGCGCCGTGGTGGGCATACCCCAGGCGGGGGGAATCGATGACGTTCTCGCGGGGGAACCGTTCGCGCTTCTCTACCTGAATGGCGGGACGCCCTTCGCGCCTGGTTACTATCGCGCGGAGCTCGGCACCGACCGTCGCGCGACCCTCCGGACCGCGTCGGGCGCCACCGTCGCGATGGGTACGGCATCGCTCGATCTCACCGCGAATCCCGGCACCAACTTCTGCGAATTCGAGCAGCCGGATCCGAACGACGACCACCTCGTCTGCTTGAGCTGCCTGTTCTCCTCCGTGGCCGGCCCGTGGGCGATCAACACCTGCTTCACGTTCTAACCCGATCCCAGAGGTACCTACGGCGGAGCGCTCTGACTCCCAGCTCGACAACGGCCCGCGGCGCACTTACCGCCGCGGGCCGAGGCGAGCCGTTTACTGCTGGTCGGGACCGCCGAAGCAGTTAGCGCAGCTATAGCTGATGAAGCCGTGCTTGTTGACCTGGCCGCCGGAGAGGGTGCAGTTGTCGAGGGTCGCCTGGTCGGCGCACGAGCGATCGTAACCGCGATTGACGCAGTCGCCGTCGGAAGTGGTGTTCAGATTGTAGATGAGGGCCGCGGTGAGGGGGCTGCAGGTGGGGCCATGAACGGTGGCTTCGTAGTAGTAGATCTGGGGGAAGCAGTAACAGCTTTCGGCCGAGGCGGCGCTCGGGAGGAGGAACAAGCTCAGACAGACGACTCCCAGGGCGAGGGCGAAACCGCTCAGACTTCTGGACATCTCGACTTCCTTTCTCAGCCGCTCCCCTCGAACCTGCTTGGTGGGTATACGAAAGTTAGAGCGCAGAAGTTGCGGACCGCCGCGAGGCCAGCCCTCACGTTGCGGCGAAGCCGCCGCTGCTCCTCGGCCGCAGGGTCCGTTACTATGCGGCCTTGCTACCGCGCTGTCGAAGCCAGGCCCCACCGGGAAGGAGAAGTTTCATGGCCAAGAGCGTGCAGTTCCCCGCCACCCAACGGATCGGCATCCTCATTTTCGACGACTTCGAGCCGATCGACGTATGGGGTTTCGTCGAGGCGTTCACCATCTCGCGGTTTCTGGGCACGGGCTATTTCGATCCTCCGCCGTTTCCGTTCGAGACCGTGTTCGTCGCTCCGGAGCTGAAGCCGGTCCGGAGCATGAACGGCCCGCAGGCGATGCCCAACTACGATCTCAAACAGGCGGCCGAGATTCCCTTCGACGTCCTGATGATCCCGGGCGGCGGCGGAACCCGACCCTTGCTCGACGACCCGGCCGTGATGGAGTGGGTCAAAGAAATGGACGGCAAGACCGGAATCATGGCGTCCGTATGCACCGGGGCGGCGATCCTCGCCCGCTGCGGCCTGCTCGACGGCAAACCGGCCGCGACCAACCACGCCTCGTTCGACTGGGTCGCGCAGCAAGGCCCCAAAGTGTTGTGGGACAACATCTCCCGCTGGGTCGACGCCGGCCACTACGTCACCTCGGCCGGAGTCTCCGCCGGAACCGACATGGGTTTCTACCTCGTCTCGCGCCTGGCGGGGAGGGCCGTGGCTGAGATCGCGGCGAAGGCGGCGGAATACGATTGGCACCGCGATCC
>DASYKS010000092.1:0-54965 GCA_035995205.1 Thermoanaerobaculia bacterium | reverse complement strand
CAGACAGATCGTATCCAGTTGCGGCACAGAGTACAACAGTTGACCCATTTAGCGCCTTAGACGGCTGGGTTTTGTTGGGTAGAAGCGGTTCCCTGATATCTCGTGCCACAGTGCCGCGCCTGATTCGTAATCAGCAGGTCGTCGGTTCAAATCCGACCGTCGGCTCCACGTAAGCCCCGCTCCCTAGCCGCCCTTATTGGAATCGGTGTCACCACGGTGAAACTGTGGCCGCTCTCCATCCGCGTCTCGGAACAGCGCGAATCATGGGGGCAAGCTCCTACAGCGAAGGGTAAATGCTTCGGACAGGGACCAAGCGCGAGCGATGGAGCGGCCTGCCTGGTTTCTCGGTCGTCACGAGCTCGGTTGAACCCGTTGCAATCGCTGCAGCCACGTGAAGCGCATCGAGCGCAGAGAGACCGAGAACGCGTGCCTCTTCTTCTGCTTGCGCCACCAGCTCCGGCTCAGCGGCGGCCCACACTTCGACTCGGTCAAAGTACGCCTCAAGGAAGGAAACTTCCTCCGTACGGCGATGGAAGAGAGCTTTGGGGAGAACCTCGAGGCGCAAGAATGGGCTCGAAGCGAAGGTCCGAACAGGATCGCCCAAAATCGTCAGAGCCCGCAGTGCCAAAGCACGATCACCGCGTGTCGCCCGCGATCAGAACGCCAGCATCGACAAAAGTGACGATCAGTGCTCGTTCGACCTTTCCCCGCGCCTTTCGGTGACCTCGCGCTCTAACCCTTCCCAATCGAGGAAATCGCCACCCTGGGCCTCGATCCGGAGGCGAATCTCCCAGAGTCGGCGGGCGAACTCGGAGCGAGGGTGGAAATCTTCAAGCTCGTCCTGGGCCTGAACAGCTTTTCGGGCGGCTACGCTCATGGTTCTTGAATGTTAGCACCGAGGGCTCGTTTTTCTCATTTAGCCTTCGGGTAATCATGGTGCGCTTTGGAGCCCCCTTCTGTCGGTATTCGCAAAGGCGGGGAACCGAGCGGTCCCGGACGCTGTCCAATCAGGGGCAAGAGAAGGAGGGCACCGTGGAAGCTCTAAGCGGAACCAGGATCCGAAAGAGGTCGGCCTGGCTTTGGATCACGATCGTCGCCGTCTTGGCCTTGCCTGCGATCTCCAGCTTTGGCATCCATGTCGTCGAGCATGTGATCCCGCTCGGATTCTCCCGATATGGGCCGAGAGGAACGCCCGAGATTCCGCCGTGGGTCGGCAGACTCTTGCTCGCAGCGGCCGAGGAGTGTGTCCTTCCGACCTGGACCGCCATGGGCGTCGCGCTGATCGCGATCACACGGCGTAGCGTCTCGTGGCCCGCTCGAAGCCTGCTGATTTCGGTCGCCGGCTTGGCGTACGTGTCGATGCAAGGCATCACCGCGATCTTGCATAGCTGCTGGGGAGAAGCGCGCCATCTCTTCTGGTTCTGAGCTTGGCGCGGAGTGAGATCGCTATCGGCGGTGCCCCCCCTCGCCGCCGATCTGAAGTCGTAATTCGAGCTCCTGGCGCCCGCTGCATTGGGTTCGGCGATACGATCACCCTCGTCTCTCGCTCGATTTGACATGCGGGCTCCGCGCTGCTGCTGCGCTCCGAGGAGAAAGCCGTGAGAAAAGCGATCGCCTGCACTCTGGTCGGGGTCTGCCTGGTGCTTTCCGGCTGCTTCGACATCGAAGAGAGCCTGACGCTCGAAAAGAACCTTTCGGGCAAGGCGGGGTTGAAGATCGGCTTGGACTTCGAGCCGATGATCTACATCATGGCCGCGATGAAGCGCGGTTTCGAGGGCAAGGAGGGGCCGCCGACGAAGGAGGAGCTGGCGGCCGCGAAGCAGGATTTCCTGACCAAGAAGAAGAGCGGCGAAAGCGACGCGCCCGACCCCAAGAAGATCCAGGAGGACGCGAAGAAGAGCCTGCCGCCGGGGATTCGGCTGCTCGACAGCTCGGTGGAGGATCTCGGGCTGCAGATGAAGATGCGCTTCCTGTTCGCCTTCGACGACGTCTCGAAGCTTGCCCAGATGAAGCTCTCCGGCGCCAGCGCCGAAGGGGGACCGCCGGGAGTGAAGAACCCGGTCGAAAGCCCGTTCGACAGCCTACGGGTGGTGGACGAGGGCAAGACCCTCCTGATCACCTCGCGGCCGACCAACCCGCTCGGCGGCAAGGAGGCGACGGCTGGAGAGTCGGGCGGCGAGACCGAGAGCGGAAAGGACTCCGAACCGCTCGAAGTGGACCCCCAGATACGCGAGGTGTTCAAAAACTTCCGGGTAGCCTGGCGGATCGAAGCGCCGTTTGCCGTGGTCGAATCCAACGCCACCCGCAAAGAGGGCAACGCATTGATCTGGGAGTACCGCCTGGAGGATCTCGAACGGATGGACAAAGAGGCGCGGGCCAAAGGCGGCAAGTCGAAGGGAATCGACGGCCTGGGAGTTTGGGTCCGCTACCGGAAGTAGTCGGACGAGGCCGCCGTCCAGGGTCTTGGACGGCGGCTCTTGAAACGCGCCGCGGCGTAGGCCGGAAGCTACTTTCGGCCGATCACCTTCAAGTTCGAGAAGCGCCAGCCGTAGGGCGGGAAATAGGCGTCGTCCGCCACTCCGGGGAGGCCGAATTCGAGCGTCGGCAGGTCGGCTCCCACCGCGTTCAGGTCGTCGTTGAAGAGTGAGGAGGAGATGTTGAAGAGGGCGGCGTTGTTGCTGTTGAAGATCTGGTAGACCATGAGCTTCTGATCGGCGTTCAGCTCGATGTGGAAGTGCAGATTCTTCGGCGTGCCGGACAGGTTGAGCAGGCGCTTGATCGTGGTCTCGATGTAGGGGGTGCCGACGTCCAGGATCATCTTCGGCCCGCCGATCGCGTCGAGCCGGTCGAAGTTGCCGAAGAAGAGGGTCTTCTTGAACCGGCGCCCGCCGTTCCTCAGGAAACCGACCAGATTGCGGATCACGGTGAAGCCTTGCGGATCGGCGGTCCTGGCGTCGAAGTCGATGGTCAACGACTTGTAGCGCGGTCCGGGGCCGGAGGCAGCCGTCTGGAGCGGCACGGGGAGGCGCAGGAAGGAGTTGCCCGGAAACACGTTCAAGAACAGACCGCGCCGGTCGATCAAGGTGGTCGCGATGCCGACCGTCGGGAACGCCGTCACCGGGTAATAGGTCCGCACCCGCGTCCGGTCGGTGCTGGGGAAGGCGCCGATGGCGTAGAACGTCTGGTCGCAGGTGACCGCGCCGACATAACCGACGCCTACGGGCGCGGTCGCGAGCACGTTGTCGAAGCGCACGGCGCCGATCGCGGGAACCGCGATGTCGGTGCGCTCCGCGAGCACCGTGTTGTTGGGGCGCAGGATCTGGTATCGGCAGGTGGCGGCGATGCCGGAGAGGTTGAACAGGCTCAGGTTGCTCCCGCCGTCCGCCGTCTTGGTCAGGTTTTGCACGAACGCGAAGGCGTCGGCATGAAACGCGGTCTCCGGGCTCAGCAGCGGCAGCTCCCACGCCGAGTTGGTCGGCGCCTTGCCCGCTTCCATCGAGACCTCGTTGGCGGTGAGGCCTGGCTCGGCGTTGACCACGACCAGGCCCGGCGCGCCGGGCGTGATGTTGAGCAGCGGGAACTTGGTCGAAGTCGACGGGCCGATTTCGACCTGTTGGCGCGTAGCCACGATGCCCAATCCGGACACCCCTTCGGGAATGCGGGTCACGTCCACCCTCTTCGGTGTGGTGCTCGTGCGGGCGTATTCGACCAAGATTTTGATCGTTCCCGCGCCGTACATCGGGACCGGGACGTAGCGGACTTCGGCGAGCGCGGGCGCGGCGAGCAGTGCGAGACAGGAGAGAGCGAGTGCGCGAGTTCTCGGCATGGGCAGTAATGTCCTTTAGGCCAACGAAAAATGGATTCCGAGGGAGGACCCGGAGATTCCTGGTCATTGTACGGATTTAGAGCCCAAAATGGGAGAGCTTGGGGTAAAAGAGCCGTAAAGAACGGGCTCTTCCCGGATTTTGGAAGTGGGGTTGTCTTCTTGTCTCCGGCCGGCGAAAGAACAGTTTTCCCGATTCGGCGCTACCATCCGGAGGGTCTTCAACCGGTGCGTCGGAACAGCAGGCCATTGAGTTGCGAATTCGAGGAGGGCGTTCATGTCGTCTCCCCCTGAGCTGCTGGAGCTCGCCCGCCTGCACGGCGTGCAAACCGCCTATCGCGATGCCTGGGGGCACGACCGGGTGGCCAGCCCCGAGGCGCTGGGCGGCGTGCTCGCTTCGCTCGGCGCCCCGCTCGACCGGCCGTCGGATGCCGCGGACGCCCTCGCGGAGCGGCGGCGCGAGCTGGACGAGCGGCTGGCGCCCCCGGTGGTCGTGGTTTGGGAGGGCAAAGAGGTTTACGTGCCGTTGCGCCTGCCCGCCGGGACCGGGACGTTCGCCTGTCAGCTCGATCTCGAAAGCGGCGACCGGTGGTTGACCTCGATCGACGCCGCGACCCTCCGGCCGGGCGACGCGCCGGGTGAATCGCTGCTGCCGGTGGTCGAGTCCGTGCCGATCGGGTATCACCACCTGACGGTCGAGGTCGCGGGCCGGCGCGCGAAGGTGTTGATCCTCGCCGCGCCGCGCCGCAGCTTCGAGCTGGAGAAGCGCGGCCTCTGGGGGGGCTTCCTGCCGCTCTACGCCTTGCATACGAAAGAGAGCTGGGGCGTCGGCGACTTTTCCGATCTCGACCGGCTGGCGCGCTGGATCGCGGGCTACGGCGGCGGCCTGGTCGCCACCTTGCCGCTGCTCGCGACGTTTCTCGACCGCGAGCCGTTCGAGCCGAGCCCCTATGCGCCCGCGTCTCGCCTGTTCTGGAACGAGGTCTACGTCGATCCGCGCCGCCTGCCCGAATTCTCGGGCTCGCCCGCCGCCCGGGCGCTCGCCGAGAGCGCCGAATTCCGCGCCGAGGCTGCGGCGCTCGCCGCTCTGCCCGCGGTCGATTGGGCGCGCACCGCCGCGCTCAAGCGGCAAGTTCTGACCGAGCTGGCGCAAGGCACGCTGTCGCTCTCGGACGGCCGCCGCGCGGAATTCGAGCGTTTCACGAAATCCAAGCCGTACGTTTTGGAATACGCCAGGTTCCGCGCCGCGGGCGAGCAATACGGCACCTCGTGGCAAGGCTGGCCGGAAGCCGAGCGCGGCGGCAACCTGGCTCAGGCCGATGTCCGGCCCGAGGCCGTGCGCTATCACCTCTATGCCCAATGGGCCGCCGAGCAGCAGCTCGGCGAGCTGGCCGCCGCCGCGCGTTCGCGCGGGCCGGGGCTCTACCTCGACCTGCCGCTCGGGGTGCACAGCAGCTCGTTCGACGTCTGGCGTTTTCCCGATCTGTTCGCTCGTGGCGGGTCGGCCGGCGCGCCGCCGGACGCGCTGTTCCAGGGCGGCCAGAATTGGGGTTTTCCGCCCATCCATCCCGAGCGGCAACGCGAGCGCGGCTACGACTACCTGATCGCGAGCCTGCGCCATCACCTGGCCCATGCCGGCCTGTTGCGCATCGATCACGTCATGCAGCTCCACCGGTTGTTCTGGGTGCCGAACGGGTTGCCCGCGACCGAAGGGGTCTACGTCACCTATCCGGCCGAGGAGTTATACGCCGTGCTCTCGATCGAGTCGCACCGCCACCGCGCCGCGCTGGTCGGCGAAAACCTCGGCACCGTGGCGGCCGAGGTCTACGAGGCGATGGACCGTCACGCGATTCTCGGCCTGTTCGTCGCCCAATACGAGCTCGATCCCGACGGCACGGACCTGATCCGCAATCCGCCCGCCAACACGGCGGCGAGCCTCAACACCCACGACATGCCGCCGTTCCATGCCTATTGGCAGGGGAGCGAGATCGAAGACCTCCAAGCGCTCGGCGCGATCGACGACGAAATGGCCGCGCGCGATCGCGACCGCCGGGGCCGGCTGCGCGCGCGTTTGACGACCGCGGTGGCGGTCACCCGCGGCGGGGGCTTGGCCGAAGACCAGGCGTTCTCTCAAGTGTCGCTCGCGCTCCACGAGCACCTGGCGGCGAGCCCGGCGCCCATCGCCCTGGTCAACCTGGAGGATCTCTGGGGCGAGACTCGGCCGCAGAACGTCCCGGGAACCCACGTCGAGCGGCCGAACTGGCGGCGCAAGGCGCGCTACTCGCTGGAAGAGATGGCCGAGCAGCCGGAGGTGCGGACCACGCTCGCGCGGATGGAAGCGCTACGCGCCGAGGTGCGCAAAGCCCCTGATACCATCGAAAGATGAAAGCGGAAACCGTCGAACCGAATACCCTCCTCACGGAGGAGGATCTCTGGCTGTTCAACGGCGGCCGCCATTTCCGCCTGTACGACAAGCTCGGCTCGCATGAAGGAGTGCTTGCCGACGGCACGTCCGGCACTTACTTTTCGGTCTGGGCGCCCGATGCCGAGCGGGTCTCGTTGATCGGCGACTGGAACGGCTGGCAGGCCAATGTCGATCCGCTCGTTCGGCTCGGCACTTCGGGCGTCTGGAGCGCTTTCCTGCCGGGCGTCGGTGCCGGGGCGCGCTACAAATATCGGATGGAATCGCGGTTCGCCGACTATCAGGCCGACAAGGCCGATCCGTTCGCTTTTTTCGCCCAGGTTCCTCCCGAGCAGGCGTCGATCGTCACCGGACTCGACTACGACTGGCAGGACGGCGAGTGGATGGCCGGCCGAAAAGCCCACAACGCGCTCGATGCGCCGATCTCGATCTACGAGCTGCACCTCGGCTCCTGGCGCCGGCTGGTGCCGGAAGAGGGGGGCGAGCCGCGGATGATGACCTATCGCGAGCTGGCGCCCGCGCTCGCCGATTACGTCACCGAGATGGGCTTCACCCACGTCGAGCTGCTGCCCGTGATGGAGCACCCGTTCTACGGCTCGTGGGGCTACCAGGTCACCGGATTCTTCGCCGCCTCCAGCCGCTACGGCACGCCGCAGGATTTGATGTTCCTGATCGACACGCTGCACCAACGCGGCATCGGCGTCCTGCTCGACTGGGTGCCGTCGCACTTTCCGACCGACGAGTTCGCGCTCGGCTATTTCGACGGCACCTATCTCTACGAGCACGCCGACCCGCGCCAGGGCTTCCATCCCGATTGGGGGAGCCTGATCTTCAATTACGGCCGCCACGAGGTGCAGAGCTTCCTGGTCTCCTCGGCGCTGTTCTGGCTCGACCTCTACCACGCCGACGGCCTGCGCGTGGACGCCGTGGCCTCGATGCTCTACCGCGACTATTCGCGCGAGGAAGGCGACTGGGTGCCGAACGTCCACGGCGGGCGCGAGAACCTGGAGGCGATCGATTTCCTGAACACGCTGAACGGCGAGATCGCCGCGCGTTTTCCCGACACCCTGTGCGTCGCCGAAGAGTCGACCGCCTGGCCGCGGGTCACCCGGCCGATCGAGGAGGGCGGGCTCGGCTTCGACCTCAAGTGGGACATGGGGTGGATGCACGACACCTTGAAGTACTTCGCGTTCGATCCGCTCGCCCGCAGCCACCATCACGGCCTGCTCACCTTCCGCGCCATGTACGCCGGGAGCGAAAACTTCGTCCTGCCGCTGTCGCACGACGAAGTGGTCCACATGAAGGGCTCGCTGATCGGCAAGATGTCCGGCGATCTCTGGCAGCGTTTCGCCAACCTCCGCCTGCTGTTCGCCTACATGCTCGCCCAGCCGGGCAAGAAGCTCCTGTTCATGGGTGGCGAGCTCGGCCAGTGGCGCGAGTGGAACCACGACGCGAGCCTCGATTGGCACCTGCTCGACGATCCGCAACACGCGGGGCTTCATGCGTTCGTCCGCGACGCCAACCACCTCTACCTCGACGAGCCGGCGCTGTACGAGCTGGACGCCGATCCCGCCGAAGGGTTCGAGTGGCTCGATTGCAGCGACGCCGTGCACAGCGTGATCGCGATCCTGAGGAAGCCCGCCGACCCCGAGGGTGAGCCGGTCGCGATCGTGCTCAACTTCACCCCCGTGGCGCGCGAAAATTATCCCGTCGGTCTGCCCGCCGGCGGCGTTTGGCGCGAGATCCTGAACAGCGATTCGACCCTCTACGGCGGCACCGGAGCGGGCAACCCGGAGGGTGTGCAAGCGCGGGAAGAGCCGCTCGGAACCTGGGACTGGAGCGCGCGCCTCACTCTGCCGCCGCTCGTCGCCATCGTGCTGCGGCGCGATCTCGTGATCGAGCCGATCCGGGCGGCGCTGGCGGTGGTCGAAGAAGAGCCCGAGGAAGAGGAGCTGGTGCCGATCGCGGCGATCTGTGGGTGGTAGATCTAAAATTCGACCGGCTTGCCGCCGAACCATAGCCGCTTGGGCAACAGCAATTGCCCTTCCCGATGGACCACTTCGAGCTCCCAACCGGCGGCGTTTTCGGGCCCCGGCAGCCGGGCCTTGTCGGGGAGGAAGAAGCGATCGAGCCCGAGATCGATGTCGCCGGAGAAATTCAATTTCATGTCCGGTCCCCGATTTCGCCAGAGCACGATCGAGCCTGAAGCCCAGAGGACGCCCGGGATCGCCGGGCGCACCGCGTCGGGCCGGGCGAGCGCGCAGATTTTCCGCACCGCTCCCGCCGGGCAGAAACCGACCTGAACGGGGCCGTGGTAGTAGTTCGCCGGCGCCGGTCCGAGAAACGCCTGGAAAGCGGCGGTCGAGAGAGGAGAGGCGTTCAGATTCGCCGTTGCGATCGTGGCGCCTTGAGGATTCAGAATGAAGTACCGGCCCCGCAGCACGTCGTGCGGATCGACCGGAGCGAGCGCGAGACGGAACGTCGGCGCGGTTTGCCACAGCCGCTCGTGGTACCCCGCCCAGGCGAGCATCGTCCCGGCCTGGACCAGCGCGAGGATCAGGATCTTCGTCCGGGCGTTCATTCCTGGCCTCCCGCCGCCGCAAGCCGGCCCGCGGGGGAGTCGCCCAGCGTCCGTCGCCGGGCGCGTTCGAGGGACGCGAGGACGACCAGAACGAGGACGCCGGTGAGCGCGAGCGCGGCGCCCCCTTGGAGATAGTCGCCGAACAGGTCGAAGTAGCGGGTGAGGATGCCGGCCGCCAGAGCGAGGAACCCGAGGTTCACCCAGAGCGCCGAGCTGCTCCGGTTGGCGACCCGGATGAGCAGCAGCGCCGCGAGAATCTGGGCCACCCAGGAGGTGCCGGTCGCGAAGAGGTTGAGCGCGTCCGACGCTTCGCCTCCGAAAGCCAATCCGAGGAGAATCCAGGGGAGCAATGAGAGAACCAGGATTCCGCGCGCTCCCCAATCTCCCCATGCGCCCGGCAGCGTCCGAACCGGCCAGACGGCCGCGGCCGCGAGCCCCAAGCCGGCGACGATCCAGGCATTTCCGAGGTTGTTCTGGTGAAAATATTGCGAGAAGCCCTGTACCAGCACCCCGAACGCCAAGATGAAAATCTGCGAAACGACGAACACCCAGGCGCCGAGCCCGGCGCGCAGCCAAGGAGCGGGGCGTGGCAGCCAAGAGACGGCGAAGATCGCGAGCAACGGAATCGCCAGCCAAAGCCAAGGGCTGTGCGATTCCTGGGCGGCGAGGAGCGAGCCGGCATCGTTGACCTCCGCAATCAGGGCCGCGACCAACGCCGCGAATGCGACCCACGCGGTGGCCACGCGCGGCAGCAGCCAAGCCGCGGGGAGGATCAGCAGCAGCCAGAACCAGAGCCCGTTGGCCGGCCGGCTGTTCAGGTGGAAGATCTGGCTCACCAGGGCGATCCCCGCGAGCACCCAGCCGCCCGCGAGAAGCGTGAACGCCTCGGCCAGGTAGGGCCGCTCGAACCGCGGGCCGCTCTCGTGCGCGGCGAGCAGGAAACCGATCTGAAGCACGGCCCAACCGGCGAGCTTGCCCCAGCGGGGGATCAGCTCCCAATTCTCCGCCACGATCAAGATCAGCCCGGCGAGCACCAGGCCGCCGCCCAACAGCGCGAGCGCCCAGCGCATCCACGCGACACCCTCGCGGGCGAGCAGCGGTTCGCTCGAAGCGCGCAGTCGCGTCTCCAGGTCCGGCGCGACCAGACCCGCCTCGCGCCAGGTCGCCAGGTGGCGGTCCAGCAGCTTTCTCTCGTCCACGGGGTGACTATATGCCCGTACAGACGCCCCAGTCCTAAACCACAGGCTTCCCGGGTCCTCTGCCGTCGGGGCGTCTCTTGCTGGCAGGCTGGGGGCCTGTCGACGGGAGACGCCCCGACGCCTGTGAACCCGGTTCCTTTGTGGTTGGGTACTGGGGCGTCTCTACATGAGCCATGAGGCCGGCGCTGTTTTCCGCGGCCGGTATAACATCCGCGCGCCATGAACCCGCGAACCCCATCCCTCCGGTTCCTTCTCGCTCTCTGCCTGGTCGTCCTCGCCGTTCCCTCGTTCGCCGCCGCCGCTCCGAAGCCCGCCTCCGCCCCCTCTGTGCCGGCCGCCGATGCAACCCATCCGGCGATGCCCGAGGATCTTTGGGCGATGGAGCGGGTCGGCTCGATCGCGGTCTCTCCCGACGGGCGCTCCGCGGTGTTCGCGGTCACCGCCTATTCGATCGACAAGAACAAGGGAAACTCCGACCTCTGGCTGGTGCCGACCGACGGCGGCGCGAAGCCGCGGCGGCTGACCTGGAACGAGGATACCGACGGCTCTCCGAGTTGGAGCCCGGACGGCAAAACGATCGCGTTCGTCTCGAAGCGCGGCAGCGACAAGGACAAGCCGGCGCAGCTTTATCTGCTCTCGCTCGACGGAGGCGAGGCGCAGCCGGCGACCGATCTGCCGGTCTCGCCCTCGGCCGCGAAGTGGAGCCCGGACGGCGCGCGGCTGTTCTTCGCCGCCTCGACGTTTCCCGATCTGAACGACGATTGGGACAAGGTGAAGAAACGGCTGGACGAGCAGAAGGACGACAAGACCAAGGCGAAGATCGCCGACGGGCTCTGGCTGCGCGCCTGGGACACCTACGTCACCGACGGGTCGATCTCCCACCTGTTCGCGTTCGATCTCGCCACCAAGAAGGTGCGCGACCTGATGCCCGGTTTCGATCGCCGCGCCCAGTTCCAAGGCGGCGGGATCGACTGGGATCTCGCGAAGGACGGGCGCGAGATCACGTTCGCCGCCAACGCCACCGCCTCGCCGTTCCAGGAGGTCGACGCCAACCTGTACGTGCTGCCGCTGTCGGCTACGGCCGAGCCGGCCGGGCCGATCCGCGATCTGACCGCCGACCAGCCGGCCGACGAGACTTCGCCGCGGTATTCGCCGGATGGCCGCTACGTGTACTACTCGCGCACCCGGCGCCGGGAGGTCGACCCCGATTTCCAACACCTCGCGCGACTCGATCGCTCGACCGGAAAAAGCGAAGAGCTGTATTCGAATTGGGACGTGGCGCCGAGCCTCTCCGGTTTCGGCCCGGGCGGCGAGCTGCTCCTCCTGGTCGAAGAGCGCGCGCGGATCAACCTCTACCTGGCTCACCCGGACGGCGGCGAGCCGGTGCGCCTGCTCGCGCGCGGCGGAGTGATCGCGGGGGCGGACTGCGGCGCCGCGGGGCAGGTGGTGTTCACGCGCACGACCTTGCGCGCTCCGGCCGAGATCTTCGCCCTGCCGCTCACGGCAGGGGGGAGCGAGACGGCGCTCAGCTCATTCAACACCGAGCGGGTCGCGAAGCTCTCTCCCATCGAAACCAGCGATATCGACGTCGCCGGAGCCGGCGGCGAGAAAGTGCACGTCATGGTCATCTTCCCGCCCGGTTTCGAAGCGGGGAAGACCAAGGCGCCGCTGCTCCAGGCGATCCACGGCGGCCCGTTCGGCGCGTTCCAAGACGAGTTCTCCTATCGCTGGAACGCCCGCGTATTCGCCTCGCACGGGTTCCTGGTCGCGATGGTCAACTTCCACGGCTCGACCGGCTACGGCCAGGCGTTCGCCGAATCGATCGTCGGCGCCCACGGCGACAAGCCGTTTTCCGACGTCCAGGCCGCGACCGACGAGCTGATCGCCCGCGGCTGGGTCGATCCGAAACGCCTGTTCGCGGCCGGCGGCTCCTACGGCGGCTATCTGGTCGACTGGATTCTCGGCCACACCGACCGCTACGCCGCCCTGATTTCCCACGCCGGGGTCTACGACCTGATGGCGCAGTTCGCCTCCGACGCGATCTGGGGGCGCTCGGGCAACTACGGCTCGACTCCATGGGAAGACCCGGAGCGGATCGTCCGCTGGTCGCCGAGCTACTACGCCAAAAACTTCAAGACGCCGACCTTGGTCCTCCACGGCGAGCGCGACTTCCGCGTGCCCGTAAGCCAAGGGATCAACCTCCATCAGGTTCTCGCGGCCAAGGGCATACCGACCCGCATCGTGATCTTTCCCGACGAGAACCACTGGATCTTGAAGCCCCAGGCCGCCATGCTCTGGTGGAAGGAGTTCTTCGGTTGGCTCGACCGCTGGGACGTGGCGAAGAAGCCGGCGCCTGCCGAGGCGAAGAAAACAAAGGGTTAGCCCGGCGCGCCCGCCGAATTCCCGGCCCAGCTCACTACTGACCTGATCCAGCTCAGGAGTGTTCTGGTCCAGCCCGGTAGTGAGCTGGCCCGGCCCAGTGGTGAGCTGGCCCAGACCAGTGGTGAGCTGGCCCAGCCCAGTAGTGAGCTGGCCCAGACCAGTGGTGATCTGGGCCAGCCCAGTAGTGAGCTGGCCCAGCCCAGTAGTGAGCTGGCCCAGCCCAGTAGTGAGCTGGCCCAGCCCAGTAGTGAGCTGGCCTAGACCAGTGGTGATCTGGCCCAGCCCAGTAGTGAGCTGGCCCAGCCCAGTAGTGTTCTGGCCCAGCCCAGTAGTGATCTGGGCCAGGACAGTGGTGTTCTGGGCCAGGACAGTGGTGATCTGGACCGGAACAGTGGTGATCTGGGTACTGTCCTAGTTTGAAATTCCGCCAAAAAAGCCCCGCCGGCCCTAGATTTCTGCGCTAGCTTACCTCCCCGAAGGGGAGGGAGCGTATCTCTCCGCACAAGTCAGACGCCCCCGACAGGAAGCGCTAACTTCCCGCCGGGGACTTGCCGCGCAAAGGATAACAGCCAATGCACGACCGCACACAGCTTACCTTGCCCCCGCTCGACCTCTCCCGCTACACCGAAGCAAGCCGCCGCGCGTTGTACGACTTCATCTCGGCCGAGTATTTCAACGGAGCGCCGGCCCCCGGCGCGGACAGTGACGACTTTGTCGAAACGCGCTCCCCCGATGAAGCCGGGCTCATGGTGTTCTACGCGCTCGGCCGTTGGTTCGCCGTCTGGCGGATGGCCGATCCGCCCCCGATGCCGCGCGAGTGCGACCTCTGGGAAGCCGTCGCGCTATCCGTGAGCCCCCGCGGCGTCCTCAGCATGGCGGAGGTCTGAACCGTGAGCGGCGTCAAGTATGCGGCCTTCACGGTGCGCGGCTCCCTCGATCAATCGGCCCGCTGGAAGCGCGTGGCGGAGGGGGAAGGGTATTCGAGCGTCGGGGCGTGGCTCGCCTTTGCCGCGGATTCCTACCTCAAGATGCGAGCCCGATCCGGGCGACCTCTCCCGCTGGCCTGGCACCTCGGAAAGTTCCCTGTTCGCCTGATAGTGGGGGGAGATACGGAGGTCAAAGGGCTGATTTCCCAGCCCTTCGGCTACTACCACGGCGACGAAGTAGGACCGCACAACAACCGCTCCCGAACGTTGGTGCATATCCCGTCGAAGCGGATCGTGGCCGTGATGCGATCTGCGGCGCAGTGCCGGTTCCTGGCGTCTGAGATGGCGCCGCTACTGATTCGGGATGAAACGGCGGCGTTCCGGCTCGCCGATCAACGCCAA
The DNA here is from genome assembly GCA_035995205.1 of Thermoanaerobaculia bacterium. GTDB lineage: Bacteria > Acidobacteriota > Thermoanaerobaculia > Multivoradales > UBA5704 > DASYKS01. The sequence goes on along the minus strand of DASYKS010000092.1, from coordinate 41,230 downwards.
AAGGAGAGCGTGTAGCGCCCCCGTGGCGACGCCCGCTCGGGTCGCCCCGTGTTACCTTAGGAGAGTGACCATGCGCCCCAAGAGACCACGCGACCCGTTCCAGCTAGCCCACCAGGTTTTCCAAGAGGCCAGCGGGGAAGTGCCGCAACAACCGCTTCCGGACAACGATCCCGCCACGGTCGCCAAGCGAAAGGGCGGCGTCAAGGGCGGTGCGAGCCGCGCCCGTACTCTCACCCCCGAGCGGCGGCGGGAGATCGCCCAGAAGGCGGCAGCGGCCAGGTGGGAGAAGAAGCCCTGAAATCGGGCCAACCTGCTCTTAAATCGCGACAAAATGCCGCACCCGGGCTTGACTAGCTCAATTCCCCTTGACGGCTCCGCTTAAACGCCTAAGAATCACTCGCAAAACAATGCGGGCATCGGCCCCTCCTTCCTGGAATAGGGGTTGCATCTGTGTCTCGCAACAAGGTAGCGCCCGCACCCGTATGAAGATACGAGATCGGGTTCCTGTCTCCGTTCCGCCAAAACGGCATTCCGCCGTGGACGCGCGGAGGTCTGTCGCGACGCATTAGCCTTCTCAGGGAGACGCATGAGCGCTCATTTGTGGCGTCTGTCAGCCTACCAATCCGCCGCGATCATGCGCGAGGGCGACTCGGAGGCCTTTCTTTTGGCCGCCAAGGGTTCTATATGGCGATAGCCTTACCATCGTTCGATAACACCTCCTGCCAGATGGTTGGAATGTGTTCCTTTATCAAGGAATCGCCTTCGTCATCCTTGCCTTCTGAGAACATCGAACTCTTCTCTAGCTATAAATCTCATTCCGGGAAGGACGCGCGCGCCTTCGCGCGCCTCGTCTGGGACCCAGAAATCAAGCATTTGCATGTAGACGTCGCCCTGCGCGCATGGTTTGGAAAAACACCCCCCAGGGCAGACGCGAACATAGCGACGCTTCGCGAGACTCTCGGTCAGTTCGAGGGCGCTACCGTGGCTGCGCACCAACACGGCACATTCGTTATTCCACTTAGCGCCCTGCCGTCTACGGGAGGCCTGATTTTTGTAGGAAATGACGGCATGCGGTTGAGTACCGGCAAGACGGAGATCGACCTTACGGGAGCGACCTTAACCTTTCGACGATCGCACATTCGCAAGATTCGATGGGAGCTGGTGGAAGACAAAGGGGTCTCGCTTGTCATAGACGCCGAGCGGCGCAGTCTACCCGTCAGCAAAACCTGCTTAACGGACACGCTTAAAGTTTTGGAATCGGCGGTTGCCACCTACATTACTCGGAAGGACAGTCAATGACAAACCTGGCGCTAGATTGGGATTGTGACTTTTCCAGCAGGAGCGTGCGGTGGGGTCATTCTTGGCCAGGAATCTCGGGTGGCCATCCCGGCAGCCTAGCTGAGCACGAGGATTGGCCTCTTGAGCCTGAGGAGGATGCGGAGACGGACGCGGAGCCGGTCAGGGGAGACTTTATGATCGCCGCGCAGCGTGTTGTGCGGTTGCTCAATATGCCCCCGGACTGGGATTCTTATGGCAGCAAGTCGATAGATCGGCAGAAGGCCATGACCGCTCTAAATATTGTGGCGGTCGCCCTAGAGGTCGGCGCGCCAATGCCGGCAATAGTTCCGACCATCGACGGCGGCGTGCAACTTGAATGGCATCGGCGTGGCGTGGATCTTGAGATAAGGGCGACCTCTGGGACATCCGCCGAGGTGTTCTTCGAGGTTCTTGCGACCGGTGAGACTCGCGAAGCCGAGATTAGGCCGGACCTGGAATCGCTCCGAGCCTACCTAGATCACGTAAAAGACTAAGTGGCGAGCCAGCGTAGAAATGGAGGGTTTCTCTGACTACGCGGATGATCCGAACATCGCGGACGCTGATGTTCTATGGAGGCGCGTCCGTCCGGATTGGGTTAACTGGGACGAGAACGTGGGCGCCTGGAGACCATCGTCGGCGGCGTTTCAAAATAGCAGCGACGGTTCTCCTATGTCCGTATTGATCGAAAAGATCGTGATAACAACGAACAGGGCAGCAATCGATATGCTTAGTGGTAGGTATGCCGACCATAGCCTTTGCGCCTTCACCGCAGGTTTTGCCCGAGAGCTTGGGCATCAAGTTGCGACCTTGCCGAGGGTTCTTGACGAACCGGCCCACGGGTGGGTAGCAGGAAAAAAGACAGAGAGCGTCAAGCAAAAGATGAAACGGCGGTCCGAATGGGTAATCGTCAATCCGCCTCCCCCGTTGGCGCCCTAAGGGCGGTTCCGATAGCTTCCGGGCGCCCCGCGAGATCCTCCGCCATCATCGCGACGCCCCTTTTCAGGCGACCGCCCCGCGACCCCTGCTCACGTCTTCAGTAACTCCGGATCGAGTCAAGCCGCATTCGAGCGGCCCGCTAAAGCGCCACAGCGGACAACGCGACTGAAGCGAAAGTTACTTCTCCTATTGACTTTCCTGTCCATCTCAAGCATAATGTCTAGTATGGCAAACGTGCTCAGCACCGCGAAGCGGGTCCAAATCGTCTCCGCCCTGGTCGAAGGCGTCTCCGTCCGGGCGACCGCCCGCATGTGCGACGTCTCCAAAGACACCGTAATGAAACTCGGCGTAGAGCTGGGCAAGGCTTGCGCCGGCTACCAGGAAGAAGCTTTCCGGGATCTCACCTGCAAGCGGCTGCAAATCGATGAAATCTGGAATTTCGTCTACTCCAAAGAGAAGAACGTTCCCCAGAACAAGCGGGGGACCTTCGGTTTCGGGGACGTCTGGACGTTCACCTGCATCGACGCCGACACGAAATTGATGCCGGCTTTCTTGGTGGGCACGAGAGACTCCGGATGCGCAACGGAGTTCTTGCAGGACGTCGCCTCACGGATGGTCAACCGGGTGCAACTCACGACCGACGGCCACAAAATGTACCTCTCCGCCGTAGAGGATGCTTTCGCCGGCTCGATCGATTTCGCGCAGCTGGTCAAGATCTACGGCGCCACTCCCGAGGGCGAGCGGCGGTACTCACAGCCGGATTGCATCGGAACCCAGAAGCACGCGGTCACGGGATGCCCGGACCCGAAGCACGTCTCTACCAGCTACGTAGAGCGGGCAAACCTCACGATCCGAATGAGCGTCCGCCGGTTCACCCGATTGACGAACGCCTTCTCTAAGAAAGTGGAGAATCACACCGCCGCGATCGGCCTTTTTCACGCTCACTACAACCTCTGCCGGATTCACAGGACGCTACGGGTAACTCCCGCCATGGCGGCCGGCGTCGCGTCGCGGGTTTGGTCGATCGAGGATTTGGTCGCGCTTCTGCCGACCGAAGCTCCCAAGAAGCGGGGGCCGTACAAGAAGGCAGGCGCGGAGTAGGGGGTGGGCGGCCGGCATTGCTAACAAGCCGCTACCCCGGACTTTTTCGCTCTAGGGAGAGTTCCCGGTAATCAGTCGGCGGCAGATAAAGCCGCGCCCTGTTTTTACTCAACAGATCGTAGACCTCTAGAAAATGGGTTATCTGAGAGACCTTGTCGTCTACCAGGAGCCCGAGGTTTCCCGCAACCTTGAAGCTCCAATATCCAACAACGCCAGTGCCTGCCTCTAATTTCAACGGCACGTCCAAAGGGGGCACCGCGGGGTCAGAGCTATTCGGACGCAAGGACTCCCACTCAGCGAGCGGCTCCGCGTCAGGATAGTGGGGAGCAGAAATCAGCTGGTAGTGAAAGTGCCAACGCGGGCGCAAAATTACCCCGGTACTTTCATTATTTGTTATATATACGTCAACCACAAAATGCGGCTTGGAGTGCGCGCTAATCACCCTAAAGCGAGCGTCAGAAAGCGAAACGTTTAGATCAAAGGCGCCAAACCAACACATATCGTCCAGCATGGCCATGGGAATCAGCAAGTCACGGATGGCGCGAGTCTTCTGGGCGCGATTGACCAACTCCGCGACCCGAAAAAGAAACGGCCGGTTCAGCTTGTCTGATTGTGCAACCGCCGCGCGAAATTCTTCTAGCGGCTGTCGTAGTCGATCCCACCCAGCTTCCTTTTCTTCCTGCGGTTGTTGGTAGATGAAGAGTTCGGCATCGTGCAGGTGGACGAGGAAGTCTTCCACGGCGAGCGCGATGGGGCTATCTATTGCCAGTGTCGGCGTAGGTTCCCCGGGGCGTGCCGCCTCTCCCCGGGTGGCTGGCATCCCTCCTCTACGGAAGTCCGGCGTCGAAGCAATGCGCACAATCTTTAGTGGCGCGACAGAGGCGAGCTCTACCGTCAACGTCCCGGGACTATGGAACCCGCGACCGCCCACTCTGACGGCGACAGAATTCGACTCAGGGCCGGCTTCGGTCGCGCCAACATCCAGCCCTTCCTGCTGAAAGCTGCATGCCTCTCGGTAGACAGGTCCATTGCAAAAGAAGCAGAGAAGGTAGCCGCCTATTGGTGGCTCGATTTCCAGTTCGGCCCAAAGGACGTGGGGGGCGAGCGGATTCTTCCCCGCCCGCGGTTCTTGCTTGTGAATGTGAAATCCGGATGGCAGCAACGGCTCATTCGCGAGAGTAGCCCTTAGAGAAGTTGCCGTCCGCCGATGTGCCCGCCAAGTACGGTACATGCTTACAGCGGACGCCAATACCAGAACGATCCCAAGAGCCGCTAAGGCTGTCCCACGTTGCCAATCCAGGTCGCCCCTCATAGTGAAGCCAATGCCGATAAGGAGAGGCCCAAGGGCCAGGGCGAGCACCTGTTCGATCTGTTTACGCTCCATCGCACCTCCCGCCAGCACCCCGCAGAAGGGAACAGCCGCGCGGCGAGCCGGTGCGGGAGAACCGGCGTTCGGTGGCCAAACCTAGCCGCGCGCCGGGGAGCATATCGAAATTGCGGGAGCGATGAAGCGGGAGGGGATTCCGGGGCTTCCGGCGGCCCGGATTTCAAACTAGGACAGTACCGTGATCTGGGCCAGAACAGTGGTGGGCTGGCCCTCAACGGGTCACATTTCCCGGGAATCGGCGTTCGCGGCGTCGGACTCGATCAGCGCCGCGATCTCGGGGAGCGCGGCCTCGACGATGGCGGCGACCCTCCGGCCTGTCTCTTCGGCTACGCCGGTGAAATCGAGAGTTTCCCTTTGCTGCCGGTGGGACGCGCGCAGCCGGATCGCCGTTCGGGCGAAGTTCTCGTACGACTCCAGGGAAACGCCGATGGCTTTCGCCACGGCCTTGAGCTGCTCCGGCTTGGGGTCGCGCAGGCCACGGACCCAGAGCGCGGTCAGCTTCGAGTCGTAGCCGGTCTCTTCCGCGAGCTTCTTTAGCGACCAATTCGGGAACGCTATCATCAGCCGCACGGTCACCGCGCCGAGCCGGTAGGGCTCCTCCGAAAGGTGATCTTCGCCGCGTTTCGTCATGATTTGACCCCTTTTACCCGGAGTACTCCGGGTCTGCCGCATACTTTCGGCCGATCCCGGGGCTCCGGGTCGGATGGACCGGTCCTCGCGCCCCGCGTAGGAGAACCGCGATGCGCACTCCTTCACTCCGCTCCATGGTACCGATTCTCATGGCTGTTGCTCTGCTCGCCGCCCCGCCTGCCCGGGCCGCGAGTTGGCTCTCGTCGCCGTTCGAAGGAATCTGGGCGCGGCTGTCCGCTCTGTGGGCCGAAACCGGATGCGTGATCGACCCTCACGGTCGCTGCCACGATCAGGCCGGGGTGGCAACTCTTATCACCGCCGAAACGGGCTGCACTTACGATCCGAACGGCGGCTGCCGCGACGGTGTCCAGGCACCGTCAAGTCTGTATCAACCGCGTCGACCCTGACCACACTTGGGTCGTCATCGCTTGAATACGGCTTGTTCTCGAAAGTAGGCCCGTAAAGCCGCGGCGGCCTGCTTGGCGAGCTCGACGGTCGCCGCTTCCCTCTCGGCGCTCTCGAGAAACAGCCAGACCGCCACGAGCTTCTCGCGCACGATTCCCATGTCCCGGAAGACGACGGTAAGTTCGGTCGCGAGCTCCCGCGTGGCCGCCGTTTGTTCCTCTTCGAGGTAAAGGATGGCAAGCTCGAGGCCCGCGAGCGCGGCATCGTGAAGATGCCCACGAGCCTTGAAATCTCGGCGGACCTGATCGAATGGTGCGAGTGCTTCCTGGCGCCGTCCAAGGGCCGCCCAGGCACGTGCTTCCAACCAGAGCAAGCGGAGAAGGTTGGGGTCGCTTCCCACTTCGATGGCGAGATGGCGCGCCATGGGAATCACCTCGAGAGATTCGGTATGGCGCCCAAGATGGTCGAGATTGACCGCCAGGAGGAGCAGCGAACCCATTCTTCGGTGCATCGGACAGTCTTCGCCGAATTCTGCCAGTGACTGCCGAAGCGCGCCAATCGAGCCCTCAGCGTCTCTCTGTTGCTCAAACACAGAGCTTCGAATCAGAAGGTGTCGGCCACGCGCCGGACCCGCTGGGGTCAGGACGAACGCCTGGTCGAGGAGCGTATGCGCGTCGGCGAACAGGCGTTGATCTCGACGGAGCGAAGCTTCGAGGTCGAACAGGAGCGCTTCGGACAGGATATTCCCTGGCGAAGGCGCCCCTTCCGGCCACAGCTTCCGGGCGTCAAGGAACGAGCGCACGGAGTCGGGCAGGAAGCCCAGAACCCGTCGGGCGTTGCCGATCGTGGCCAACGCCTTCGCCTGCAAATGGTCGAGGAAGATCGCCGAAGCAGTAGCACCTTCCGCCGAGCGGAGCGCCAGCTCGCCGAGGACAAGCGCGATCTTTGGTAGCTCCGGCGCGGTCGCGAGGCTTCGGTCGGCCAGCAGCTCGGCGAAGGCCCAGGTGGCAAACCTCGGCTCGCGCTCGATCGAGCGGCGGAGCACCTCGGCGTCGGAATTCCACTTCGGGTGGGCGTGCTCGAACTTTCCCCAGATCCACTGGGCGTGGCGCCGATCCACATGTACCTGGATGGCGAGCGCCTTTTCGAGCAGGTTCTCTTGGATCTGGCGCAGCGCTTGAGCCCCCACGCGGGCGAGGGCGGCTCGCGCAGCCTTCGCGATCGGAATCGGCAAGAGCGCCGCGTCGCGCCCGCCGTCGCGGCGGACCGCGGCGATCCCTTCGAACACCACGTCCAGCGACTGCGGCGAGACCGCAAACTTTGCTGCGATCCGCTCCGTCTCTTCGCGAGACTTGGTGATCTCCCCGCGTTCGTAGTCGGAGACCGTCCCCGGCGTCACCTCCAGGATTTCCGCGACGTCCGTCTGTTCCAACTCCAGGACTTCGCGCACAAAGCTCAGGACGAAGCCGGTGTCAGGCCTCGGCTTCTTCCGTCTCGGATTTCTCCGTCTCGGACTCTTCGGCATCGGTTCTTATCCTTAGGGATGTACCTAAGAGCTTAGTTGCCGCCCGCGGTCTTTTCGTGACACTCCAATCCCAGTGATTCAAAATCCGGGAAAAGTAGCTCCTCGGCACCCGGAGTACTTTGCGTGATCCTGATCAAATCACGGCTTCGAGAGAAAAGTTGCGCATTCGCGCGGATTTGCGCTCTAGCCTTCCCGCATGGACGACGCCCCTCTCCCCAAAGCGGCCAAACGTCGTCCAGCCCTTTCCCGGGGCGCGCGGGTAGGAAGGATCGCCGCGCGCCCTGCTTTTTCACCTTCGACGGAAACCTCACCAGGACTCAGCGAAGACGCCCCCTCTCAACGCGCTCTTCGTCCCTCGGCAAGCCGGCGTGAGAGCAGCGCCGATCCTTCCCGTATCCGCCGCTTCGCCCGGATGCTGATGCACAAAGGCGAGTGCGCCACCCGAGACGGCGACTTTATGAACGCCGCCCTCCACTTCGAGCGGGCCGCCTTGGGGTACGAATTCTCGGGCGATCCGCTGCCTGCCGCCGAAGCTACGCTCGAGCTCGGCCGATGCCTCCTTTATCTGAAGCACGGCGAGCGACTCCCCGCGCTCGCTGGCCGTCTCGACAACCTGGCGCGGGAAGAGGCCGCGTCGTTGCCGAAAGGCGCTCTCATCTCGCTGCGTGTCTGGGCCGTGATCCTGCGCCGGGGCGAAATCGAGCCGAGCCCGTTCCTTCATCTGATCCATTCGCGGCGGCGGGTACGCCGCAGCGCCTTGCCTCAAGTTGCCAAACCCTCTCCAGGAGGACTCCCCGTGATCGACTGCATGCCGCCGCATTTCTTGATTCCGCCGGACAGGATGGGCAGACCCCGGGACGACGACTGGGCCGTGAGCCCGGACGGAAAGTGGTTCGTGCGGGTGATCGAGGATTCCTCGGCGGCGGCACGGATCGAGATCGGGAACCGGGTGATCGATCTGGGTCGACTGCTCGACTGCCCCGCCCGTTGCGAGATCGAGACGAAGCGGGTGGTCGTGAGAGTGGCGGCGGATCGCAGAGGCCACGCGCTGATCGGCGCGCTGCGCGACGAGGCGCGGCAGAACCAGGCGGCGGCGTCATGAAAAAGGCGACTCCGATCAAAGAGAAGATCGAGAAGCAGCTGGAGAAGATGGCGAGGGCGAAGAAGCGGCTCGGGCTGTTGCGTGAAACCGCTCTGCTGGCGTTCGGCTGGGTTCCCAACATCCGCAAGACCCTCGAATACGTTGCCGAGGGACTCCACAAGGCGGTGGGTGCGCAGCCGCTCGACGCTAAACTGCTTGGGGAATCGGTCACCCGGGCGAAGCTGCGCGCCATGGGGCGCGAGTTTCGGCACCTCCAAGACTTCGCGGGCGAGGTGGCGGACGAGCCGCGGCACGTGGACTCCGTCGAGGGAGCGACTCTCGATCCGGCCGACCGGCGGCTGTGCGAATGGGTGGCCGAGGAGCGGCGGGAAATCATGCGGCTGGCCGTGCGGTTCGAGCGGCGGGTCGGGCCGGCACCGAAGGAAGCGACCACCGAATCCTGACGGCTCAGACCTGGAGCCCGCGCTCCACCCGAACTTTTCCCCCGTCCCCCCGTAGAACCTCCCGAGACCGTCACGCCGGGGTGGGGGAGGGTGTGCACTGCCCGCGGGGCGACGAAGACCAGGGGGAAGCTTCATGAAGCGAAACGTTCTCGGGCTGCCGACGCTTGCGCTGATTCTCTTCGTTGGGCCGCTTGGGGCTGCGGGGATCGACACGAACCTGCTCTCGGGGTTGAAGGCCCGGTCGATCGGGCCGGCGGGGATGAGTGGGCGGGTGGCGGCGATCGATGCGGTCGAGTCGAATCCCGACCTGGTCTACGTTGGGGCGGCGACCGGAGGCGTGTGGAAGTCGACCAACGGCGGTCTGTCGTTCGATCCGGTCTTCGACGACCAGCCGGTGGCGGCGATCGGGGCGATCGCGATCTTCCAGGCGAATCCTTCGATCATCTGGGTCGGCACCGGTGAGGGGAACGTGCGCAACTCGGCCTCGGTCGGCAACGGAATCTACCGTTCGCTCGACGGGGGGACGACCTGGAGCCATCTGGGGCTCGACGGGACCGAGCGGATTCACCGCATCGCCCTCGATCCGACGAATCCGAACGTCGCCTGGGTCGCGGCGCTCGGCCGGGCGTGGGGCGAGAACCCGGAGCGCGGCGTGTTCAAGACTATCGACGGAGGGAAAAGCTGGAGGAAGGTTCTCTACGTCGACGAAAAGACCGGCGCGGCCGACGTGGCGATCGATCCTGCCCATCCGAATCATTTGCTCGCGAGCACCTGGCAGTATCGCCGTTGGCCCTATTCGTTCAAATCGGGCGGCCCGGGCTCCGGCCTGTGGAGCTCGTTCGACGGCGGCGAAACGTGGGAGCGGGCGACCGAAGAAGACGGCCTTCCCGGCGGCGAGCTGGGGCGGATCGGCCTCGCGTTCTCTCGGTCCCGCCCCGAGATCGTCTACGCGATGGTCGAGGCGGGGAAAAGCGCTCTCCTCCGCTCCGAGGACGGCGGCAAGACCTGGAAGACGCAGAACAGCAAGCCGGACGTGAATCCGCGGCCCTTCTACTTCGGCGAGATCCGGGTCGACCCGCTGGCGCCGAACCGGGTGTTCAGCCTCGACTTCGACGTCCGGATCTCCGAAGACAGCGGTACCACCCTGGAAAGCTCGCCGTTTTCCAGCGAGATCCATGGCGACTACCACGCGCTCTGGATCGATCCCGCGAATGCGCGGCGGATGTACATCGGCGACGACGGCGGCGTCGCGGTCTCCCACGACGGCGGCAAGACCGCGGGTTTCATCACGACCTTGCCTCTCGCCCAGTACTACCACGTCGCGGTCGATGACGACATTCCCTACCACGTCTACGGCGGCTTGCAGGACAACGGCTCGTGGCGCGGCCCCTCGTCCGCCTGGCAGCGCGGCGGCTTGCGCAGCTACCAGTGGGATGCCGTGGGCGGCGGGGACGGGTTCGACACCGTGCCCGATCCGACCGATTCAATGCAGGGCTACGCCATGTGGCAAGGGGGCAACCTCTCGCGCTGGAACTTGAAGACCGGCGAGGCGCGCGACGTCAAGCCGCCCGCGCCGCTCGTGCCCCAGCAGACACCGGGCAAACCGGAGCGAACCGACCTACGCTTCAACTGGAACGCCGGGTTCGCGATCGATCCGTTCGATCCGGCGACGATCTACCTCGGCAGCCAGTTCCTTCACCGGTCGAAAGACCGGGGAGAGACGTGGGAGATCATCAGTCCCGATCTCACCAGCAACAATCCGGAATGGCAAAAGCAGGCCGAGAGCGGCGGCTTGACCCTCGACGTCTCCGGCGCCGAGAACTACACGACGATCCTCGCGATCGCGCCATCGCCGATCGAGCAGGGGACGATCTGGGTGGGCACGGACGACGGCCGGCTGCAGGTTACGCGCGACGCCGGCAAGAGCTGGACGAGTGTGGAAAAGAACGTCCCCGGCGTGCCGGCGAATACCTGGATTCCGCACGTCAAGGCGTCGCGGCAGGCGGGCGGCACAGCGTTCGTCGTGTTCGACGACCATCGCCGCTCGAATTGGACGACCTATGTCGTCCGCACCGACGACTACGGCAAGACCTGGAAGAGCCTTAGCACCCCGGAGCTGCGCGGCTACTCCCAGTCGATCGAGCAGGATCCGGTCGATCCGAACCTCCTCTTCCTCGGCACCGAATTCGGCCTATGGGTCTCGTTCGATGGCGGGAAGAGCTGGAGCCCCTGGCGCCAGGGGGTGCCCACCGTCGGCGTCTACGACCTCGTGGTCCAGCCGCGCGACGGCGACCTGGTGATCGCGACTCACGGCCGCGCGCTCTATGTGATCGACGGCATCCGGCCGCTGCGCCACCTGACGGCGGAGGCGTTGACCCAGAAGCTCCACCTGTTCGAGATCGGCGACGTCCGCCAGCACTGGCGAGGCTCCGCCTCCGGCGGCGGCTATGGGCTGGGCCATGGCGAGTACGAGGGGGAAAACCGGCCGTACGGAGCGCTGATCGCGATGTCGGTCGCGGGCGACGACCTGCCCTGGAAGGACGAGAAACTGGAGCGGGCACGCAAGGCAGGGGTAAAAGCAACGGACAAGGACAAAAAGGACACCAAGGACAGCAAGGACGAGAAGGAGAAGGAGCAGGCGAAGGCGGAAGCGGGGAAGATCAAGATCGTGATCCGGGACGGGGCAGGCCAGGTGGTGCGGACGGTGCGCGAGAAGGCGTATCGCGGGCTGAACCGGATCGTCTGGAACCTCGATCGCGACGCGTTTCGCCAACCGCCCGCGGCGGAAGGGGAAGAGGATTCGTCCGACGACGCGACCGGACCGGAGCTGCCGCCCGGAACCTATGCGGTGACCGTCGAGTTTCGCGGCGAGAAGGCGGAGGGGAGCGTGAAGGTGCTGCCCGATCCGCGCACGGGCAACACCGCCGCCGATTGGGCCGCGCGCGAAGCCGCGATCGTGCGCTCAGGAAAGCTCCAGTACCAAATCGTGGCGGCGATCGAGAAGATCCGCGACACCCGGAAGGACATCGACGCGGTGGCCGAGCGGGTTACCGCGGGCAATGCCGAAGCGATCAAGAAGCACGAGGTCGTGGCCGCCGAGCTGCCGTTGATCAAGCAAGGCGAGGAAGTGAAGGAAGGCCTCGCCAAGCTGGAAAAGAAAGCCTGGCAGAGCCCGGAAATCGTAGGCATCGTCCGCTTCGGCGACGTCTTCACCGACCTGAATTTCGCTCAGGGGTACATCACCTCGTCGTGGGCTCCCCCGAGCCCCACCCACCTCGCTTACTTGGACGCGGTCGACGCGACGTACGCCAAGTTCAAGGCGGAGCTCGACGCGTTCTTCGCCGACGCGGTCGCGAAGTACCGGGAGAAAGTACGGGAGGCGAAGATCGAGCTGGTGCCGTAACATGGCGCTCCCTTGGCGGCCGATCCCACCTTTCCCGAATCTCCCGATCAGGCGTATTTCCGCGCGATCGAGGAGATCTTCGCCCGCCATCGGGGCGTGCCCTTGCTCCTGTCGCCGGCCGACTGGAAGGTGGCGCAGGGGTGGTTCGAGGCGGAGGTGCCGTTCGATCTGATCGACCGGGTCTTCGCCGAGGTGCTGGGACGGCGGCAGGAGCGGGGCGCCAAGGGCAGAGTCTCCTCGCTGCGCTACTTCGCGCCCGCGGTCGAAGCGGCCTGGCAGGAGATTCGCGATCTGACCGCGATCGGCGAGACGCTGCCCGCCCCCGCGCTCGACGTGCCGGCCCGGCTCGCGGCGCTCGGGGCTGCGCTCGGCCGGGTAGGTTCGGAAACCGCGGGGGCCCCGGAGGAAATCGCCGCGCGGGTGCGCGCTTTGTCTTCACCCGGCGCCTACGCCGAAACGGTCGAGCGTCAGCTCGCCGCGCTCGACGCCGAGATGTTGGAGCGGACCGATCGCGCCTTCGGTTCCGGGGATCAGGCGGCGGTCGAGGCCGAGGTCGAAAAAAGCCTGAAGAAGCTCGCTGGCCGGCTGCCGGCCGCGGAGATCGAAAACGCCCGCGATCGGCTGCGCCGCCAGGCGGTGCGGCGGCGGGCGGGATTGCCGCTGCTTTCGTTGTTTTCGCCCGACGCGGAGCCCCGTTAGCACGTCATTCCGAGCGTGAGCGAGGAATCCGGGGGATGGGTGGCGCAGATCCCGTTGTGGCGACGGGATTTAAGGCCGCCCAACCCCCGGATCCCTCGCTCTCGCTCGGGATGACGGACGGGGGGTTTCATCCTACGCCGGGATACACTTCCCCCCATGCCCATACCCCTAGAACGCCTGCTCGCCGAGGGGCGTGATCGTTGGCGGCGGCTCGACGAGTTGCTCGACGTGGCGGCCAAGGCTCCCGCTTGGGAGCTGGGGCCGGAGCGGATGCGCGAGATCGTCCGGCTGTATCGGCTCGCGGCGGCGGATCTGAACCGGCTGCTGGCCGCGACCGCCGACCCGGAGTTGATCGACCCGGTGAACGCCCTGGTCGGGCGGGGCTATCGTTTCGTCTACGGGGCGCGGCGGGCGGAGTCGTGGGGAGGGGCGCGGCGGCTCGGCCGGTTCTTCGCGCACGAGATCCCCGCCGGCTTTCGCCGGGCGCGCTGGGCGGTGGTCGCCGCCTCGCTCGCCTTCGGCGCCGGCGCATTGCTCGGTTTCGGCGCGGTCGCCGTGCGCCCCTCGTTCGCCGAGGATCTCGTGCCGGGGGAGTTCTTCTCGGCGAGCCCGCGCGAGCGGGTGGCCGAGATCGAGAAGCGGGAAGAGCGGATTTCGACCGTCGAAGAGGCGGCGGACTTCGGCTCGCAGCTTTATACCCACAACATCCGGGTCTCGTTTCTCGCGTTCTGCCTGGCCGCGATCACCGTGATCGGGGGCATCTGGCTGCTGTTCTGGAACGGCGTGATCCTGGGCGCGGTCGCGGCCTCGTACGTGCTCGACGGCGTCGGCGTCTTCTTCGTCGCCTGGGTCGGGCCGCACGGGGCGCTGGAGTTGCCGTCGATCGTCTTTGCCGGCGCGGCCGGCCTGGTACTCGGGCGCGCGTTCTGGTTTCCCGGCGAGGTCACCCGCGGCGCGGCGTTGCGCGCGGCGTTTCCGACCGTCTGGCGGATGCTGATCGGCACCTCGGCCGCGCTCGTGCTCGCGGGGCTGATCGAAGGGTCGTTCTCCCAGCTTTCGGCCAAGACCGTTCCCTACCCGCTGAAGATCGCGGTGGCCGTCGTGCTGTTCGTGGCGCTCGCGCTGTTCCTGTTCGGCCGCCGCGCGGCGACTCAAAGCGAAAGCGGCGAGGGCGTGGCGGCATGAGCCGGGCAGTCGGTGTCGCATGGGCCGGCAGGGCGAAGCGCCAGATCACCACGCCGGAGCACGTTCGGGTGCGCCTGGAGCCGGCCGGGCCGGGGAGCCGGTTTCTCGCTCTGCTGGTCGACGTCGCGCTGATCCTCGCGATCACCGCGCTCGCCTCTTCGACCCTGTCCCGCGTGTTGCCGAGAAGCCTCTCGACCCTCGCGATCGCGACGCTTTCGTTCATCCTCACCTGGATCTACCACGTCGGATTCGAGATCCGCCGCGAAGGGCGGACGCCGGGCAAGGCGATGCTCGGCCTGCGGGTGGTCGACGCGCGCGGCCTGCCGTTGTCCCTGGAGCAGTCGTTCGTCCGCAACGTCGGCCGGGTGCTCGATTTCGCGCCGCTGTTCTATGGGCTGGGGGGGATGGTGGCGCTGCTCGACCGCGATGGCCGGCGCCTGGGCGATCTGCTCGCCGACACCCTGGTGGTGCGCGACGAGGGGGGCTCGCGCCGCCGCATGGCCGCCGCGGACCTGCCCGAGACGCTCCGCCGCGAAGGCGCGGCGCCGGTCGACGTCGAGCTGGCCCGGCTCGCGCGCCACCGCTTGAGCCTCGACGAGCGCGAGCTGCTGGTCGCCCTGGTGCGCCGCGCCGACAAGCTCGATCCGCGCGCCCGCTACGACCTCTTCGAACAGGCGGGGAGGCACTTCCGCAGGAAAATCGGCCTCGACCTGCCGCATCTATCGGGGGAAGCGTTGGTGCGCGCCCTGGCGACCGCGATCGCCGCGAAACCCGGCGCGCGCCGGTAGGGCTCTCTACCGCCGCCGCAACCGGAACGTCTGCGCCGCGGACTCTCCCTCCGCGTCGAGCACGCTCCAGAAATAATCGACCCCCGGCTTCAGCTTCGCGCGCTCCGCGGCGGGCAGCTCGATGCGCTCCGCGGTGGTCTCCGGGCTTTGCCATTGGTAGGGCGGGTCGGTCGCGAACAGGAGCACCCGTTTCGGATCGTGGCCGGGATTGGCGAAGCGGATTTCGGTCGGCGCGCGGTCGAGCCGGCCGGTCGGCGCGACCTCTCCCGCGGTTTCGGCGGGGCCGCCGCGCAGACCGTCGGGAGCCTCGGAGCTTCCGGGGCCGGCCGGAATCGTCGGCGCCGGTCCGGCCGTAGGCGCAACCGGCGGGTGGGAGACGACCGGCGTTCCGGATGCCGCGGGGGTGGACGCGATCGACATAACGTTCGAGGTGCCGAGGAAGAAACCGAGGCCGAGGCCGACCACGAGCATCGCGGCGGCGGCCCAGCCGGTGTAACGCCACGGGCTTAAGCGTGCGACCGGCCGGGAGGGGAACGGCACGATCGTCGCCTGGCGCGGCGGGGGACCGGCCGGGGCGCGCCCGGCGTCGGCGTCCGCCCGGTGCCGGAAGCGTTGCCAGGCGGCGTCGATCGCGGCGGGCGCCACCGGCTCGGGCTGCGCGAACGCTTCTAAGTGGGCGATCTCGGCCGAGCAGTCGGCGCAAGAGGCGGCGTGGGCGAAGATTTCCTCGTCCTCGGGGCTACACGCGCCGGAACGCTCGGCGGCGACCGCCAGATAGAGCTGTTCCGCCGTGGGATGAGGCCCGGTCGGACGGGGTGGAATCTTCGCTTCGCTCATGCGGTCCCCTCGAGGAGCTGGCGCAGTCGCCTGCGCGCGTTCCAGATCTGAACTTTTACCGTCGGTACGGACAGAGTCAAGCGCCGGGCCACCTCTCCGTACGAGAGCCCCTGCTGCACGTGGAGCAGCAGACAGGCCCGCATCCGGGCGGGCAGCGCCGCCAGGGCCGTTACGGTGCGCGCCAGGTCCTCTCTCCCGTGCGCATCGTGTTCCGCCGAAGGCCGCTCGTCGGCCACCGTGGCCGCGAGGGTCTCTCCGCCCTCCTCTCCCAACGGACGGTCGAGAGAGTCGGTTTCGAGAGCGCGTCCGCGCCGCCGCCATTCGTCTCGGGCGGCGTTTTTCGCCACCGTGTAGACCCAGGCGGCGTAGCTTCCCTCCGCTCGGAACTGCCCTTGGCTACGATAGACGTTCCATAACGCGGTTTGACTTAGATCTTCGGCATCGAAAGTGGAAAATCCTTGGGCGAGGAAGTAGCTGCGCAGCCGCGGGTAGTACTCGCGGAAGGTGTCCTGGAAGTCTTCCTCAACGGGGCGGTCGCTCGAAACGGCCATCGGTTGGGATTTCATCGGAGTCTTAGGCGCGGCAGGAGGCTCCGGCGTTTCGTCGCAGCCGAAGATTGCGCCAAAAGAGGGGTGGCTCAGTCGTCCCGGAGCGACTGGCTGCTGCCGAAGGCGCCCGAAGGAGCGAGGAGACGACGGAGCCACCCCCTCGAAAAGGCGAACGCCCCGGGGGCGGAACCCTCCGGGGCGTGTGCGGTAACGACGGTGACGATCTAGATACGGACGACGTTTCGGGCCTGCGGACCCTTCGGGCCGTCGACGACGTCGAAAGAGACGCGGTCGCCCTCGCCGAGGGTACGGAAGCCCTCCGCCTGGATGGCGGTCTGGTGGACGAAGACGTCCGAGCCCATGTCACGGGTGATGAAACCAAAGCCCTTGGCGTCGTTGAACCACTTGACCGAACCCTGTTCCGACATGAATCAACTCCTTGCGATGTGCCGCGCGATCCCGTGCGGCCCGGTTGAAAAAGCGGACGAATGGTGCCACGACCGGGCGGCTCAAGCAAGAGGGCAAAGGCGCTCTGAAACACGCCCCTCATCGCCAGTCGCCGTCGAGCTGGAACGCGGCCCAGTGGTAGGGGTGACGGTACGGGCCGGCGAGCATCTCGCGCTGGGCCAGGGCGAGCGCCTGGTCCTTGGCCGCCCCCGCTCCTAGATGAGCGTAGAAGCGGCGCATCAGCTCGGCGGTCGAGCGGTCGGAGACCGACCAGAGGGAGGAGAGCACGGTGCGCGCCCCGGCGTAATGGAACGCCCGGGTGAGCCCGAGCAGTCCTTCGCCCTGCGCCTCGGTGCCCAGCGCGGTCTCGCAGGCCGAGAGGGTGACCAGGTCGGCCGACAGGCGGAGGCGCTCGAAGATCTCCCACGCCTGGAGCAGGCCGTCGTCGCCCGCGCGCGCGGCGCGCAGAGGCGCGGAGAGCGCGAGCGCCGAATCGAGCGGAAAGCGGGGGTCGAGCAGCGCGTGCCCGGCGAAGTGGACGATCCGGCCGCGCGGCGCCTCGGAAAGGAACCGCGCCTCGGTCGCCTCGGCGCCGAGAAACGAGCGCGCGGGCCGGAACAGGCCGGCCACCTGCTGCACTTCGCCGCGGCTGGCCGGCAGCGGCGCGAGGCCGGCCCGGAAGCGGACCGACGGCCGCGGCCCCCGGCTGGCGGCCGTTCCGGTGGGGCCGCTGTAATGCGGATCGCCGAACGCGACCAGCGCATCGGCCGCCGGCGTTTCGCCGCGCATCCGGCCGAGCTCGGCCGCGAGGGTGGAGGAGAGCACGGTCGACAGCGGCCATCGCTCCGCGAGATAGACCGGGGCCGGCGCGCCGGGCTTGGAGGCGGGCACGACGAGCGCGGCGAACGGCAACGCCGCGAGCGGGCCGTCGGCGGAGATTCGCAGGCGCTCCGCCCGTTCCAGCCAGGGCGAGGCGGGAGCGAGCAGAAGCGAGAAAAGACGGGCGCCGGCCGAACGGAGTGCCCGGTCGGTGCCGACGCCCTGTCCGGCGAGCATCAGGCTGCGAAACGCCGCGACCTCGCGTCCGAGCGCCTCGCGTCCGAGCGGAATCGACGCCACGGCAAGACCCGTGGCCGAGGCGCCCGCGAGCCCTTCCGGCATCAGGACGAACAGCGTCGTGCGCCGCACGCCGACCGAATAGGCGAGGCCGATCTCGCCCGCCGCGAGCGTCTTTCGTGCCGCTACGGAGTCGAGCGGCACGGGTGCGGCGAGCGCGGCAAAGCGCGGCGAGATGCGGCGAATCTGGGCGCGCAGGTTCTCGCGTTCGCCGAATACCCGCGCCCGGCGGGCGATCAGCTCCTCGATCTTGTTCGAGGCGGTCGCCGGGTCGAGCGCGCCGAGGTCGCTTTCGAACCGGGCGAGTTGGGCATCGATCCGGCGCGTCTGCTCGACCAGCTCGGCGGGCAGCTCGGCGGGCGGCGCCAGATCTCGCTCGCCGAGTAGGTCGAGGAGGCTTCTGGCGCGGAACCGTTCGAGCGTCCGGTACGCCTCCTGCGGTTGCCCCAGCTCCACCCGCAGCTCGATCGCCTCCTGGTAGAGCCGGGCGAATTGGGCGCGGAAGCGCGTCTCGTCGAGATCCGAGCCGCCGAGCCGGCGGACGCTCTTGTCGAGCGCTTCGAGCGCCTGGGCGAAGTGGCGCTCGGCGTCGGCGGTCCGGCCGAGCCGGCGCTCCAGCCGTCCGAGCAGGCCGAGCG
This sequence comes from Thermoanaerobaculia bacterium, assembly GCA_035995205.1. Taxonomy (GTDB): domain Bacteria; phylum Acidobacteriota; class Thermoanaerobaculia; order Multivoradales; family UBA5704; genus DASYKS01. The sequence goes on along the minus strand of DASYKS010000092.1, from coordinate 22,723 downwards.
CATCGACCTGTTCCGCGGTCCCGGGAGCGAACCGCTCGTAGATCGCGAGCGCGCTTTTGAGGCTTTTTTCGGCCAGCCGAAGATCGGCGGCGGTGCCCAGGTCGAGCAGCAGGGCCGAAGCGCGGCGCATGGAGGCGGCCGGGTCGAGTGTTGCCGGCAGGCGCTCGACGATCCCGAGCGCCTCGGCGATCCGAGCGCGGGTCGTCGCCTTGTCGTTTCTCGCGGCGGCGATCTCGGCGAGATTGATCAGATCGTACGCGAGGATCGGCGAGCCGGGCTCGATCTTCCGGTGCAGCGCGAGAGCGCGCGCCGCGTACCCCTCGGCGCGGGTCGGCGCGCCCTGCGCGTTGGCCGCCGTGGCGAGGTTGGTGAGCGTGCGCGCCACCGACGGCCCTTCCGGTGCGAGGCGGGTAAAGATCGCGAGCGCCTCCAGTTGGCGCGCTTCGGCCTCGGCGAAGTTGCCCCGCCGCTCGGCGAGCAGGCCGAGTCCGGCCAGGGCCCCGGCGGCGGCTTGTCCTTCGAGGCCGAGCGTGCGATTGGCTTCGAGCGCGGCCTGGAGAAATCCGTCGGCGCGGTCGAGGTCGCCGCGCGCCACCGCGACGTTGGCCAGGTTCAGCAGGATGTCCGGTACTTTGGGCGACGTCGGTTCGAGCCGCCGCCAGAGCGCGAACGCCCGGTGCTGAAACCGCTCCGCCTCGTCGAGCCGGCTCCTCAGCCGGGCGACGTTGCCGAGGTTGATCAGCAGCGAGGCGGTCGTCCGCCCTTCGGGCATCTTCCGTTCGGCGATCGCGAGCGCGGCGCGGAAATGCCGGTCCGCGGCGTCGACGTCGCCGCGGATTCCGGCGTTCAGCCCCAGGTTGTTCTCGGTGTTCGCGAGCGCCAGGCTCCCGGGCGCCTGGATCGATTGGATACGTAGCGCGTTTTCCAGCGCGAGCTTGGCCCCGTCCAGCTCCTCCATGCGGTTCTGCACCCGGCCGAGCGCCGACCACCCTTGCGCCGCGGCGAGGGTGCCGGGCTCCGTGCGGCGGCGGATCTCGACCGCCGAACGGATGTCCGCCAGAGCGCCGGGGAAGTCGTTGGCGTTGATGCGGGAATCCGCCCGACGTTGCCGGATCAAGGCGAGGAAGCGGTCGTCCCTACGGCCCACCGCGAGGCGTTCGGCCGCCGCGTACTCGGCCTCGGCCGGCGCCGCCCGGTGGGCGTCGGACTCGATCGAGGCCTGCCGCAAATGATCCCAGGCTTTCGCCGTCGGGGTCGTGGCGTGCTCGACGCCGAGCCGGAGCCGCCAGTCGTCGGCTTCGAGCGCGAACGTCCGGCGCACGCTCTTGCCCGTTTTCCCCGGAGTGTCGCGTTCGATCTCGATCTCCACCGGCCCGCGCGGCGCCTGTTCGATCTCGAACTGCGCGGCGGCGAGGCAAGTCGAGGGCTCGATCTCGACGCTGTCCGGATTGACGGGAGGAGCGCCCGCGCGCCGCAGAGTAAGGATCCGGTCGCCCGCGAGCAGCCCCGCCATTTCCCCGGCACCGCCGGGTTGCACCTCGACGACCACCACCGCGCCATCCGGCGAAGGCGTGCGGGCGGCAGGGCAGCCGGGCAGGGCGAGCGCGAGAGCGGTTGCGACGATCAGCCGGGCCAGGCGGGTCAGCCGAGAAAGCCCTACGGGTCTCATCGCCAATCTCCATCGAGTTGGAACGCGGCCCAATAGTAGGGATGGCGGTAGGGACCGGCGAGCATCTCGCGCTGGGCTTTCGCCAGCGCGGCGTCCTTCGGCTCGCCGACGCGCAAGTGGGCGTAGAAGCGGCGCATCAGCTCGGCGGTCGAGCGGTCGGAGACCGACCAGAGGGAGGAGAGCACGGTGCGCGCCCCGGCGTAATGAAACGCCCGGGTGAGCCCGAGCAGTCCTTCGCCCTGCGCCTCGGTACCCAGCGCGGTCTCGCAGGCCGAGAGGGTGACCAGGTCGGCCGACAGGCGGAGGCGCTCGAAGATCTCCCAGGCCTGGAGCAAACCGTCGTCGCCCGGTCGCGCCGCCCGGGCCGGGGCGGAGAGCGCGAGCGCCGAATCGAGCGGAAAGCGGGGGTCGAGCAGCGCGTGCCCGGCGAAGTGGACGATCCGGCCCCGCGGCGCCTCCGCGAAGAAGCGCGCTTCGGTCGCCTCGCCGCCCAGGAACGAGCGCGCGGGCCGGAACAGGCCGGCCACCTGCTGCACCTCGCCGCGGCTCGCCGGCAGCGGCGCCAAGCCCGCCCGGAAGCGGACCGACGGCCGCGGCCCCCGGCTCGACGCAGCGCCGGTTCGGCCGCCGTAGCGCGGATCGCCGAACGCGATCAACGCCTCGGCCGCTGGTTTTTCGCCGCGCATCCGACCCAGCTCGGCCGCGAGGGTGGAGGAGAGCACGGTCGAGAGCGGCCACCGCTCCGCGAGGTAGACCCCGGCCCTGGTAGTGGTTTCGTTTGTCTCCTCGCTCCTTCGGGCGCCTTCGGCAGCAGCCAGTCGCTGCGGGACAAACGAAACCACTACTCCGGGACTACCCGGCTTGCCGCCCTTCGCAGGTACGACGAGCGCGGCGAACGGCAGTGCCGCGAGCGGGCCGTCGGCGGAGATCCGCAGGCGCTCCGCCCGTTCGAGGGAGGAAGAGGCCGGGGCGAGCAGAAGCGAGAAGAGTCGGGCGCCTGCCAAGCGGAGCGGCCGGTCGGAGCCCGCGCCCCGGCCGGCGAGAGCCAGACTGCGAAACGCCGCGACCTCGCGGCCGAGCGCCTCGCGTCCGAGCGGAATCGTCGCCACGGCGAGGCCCGCGGCCGGAGCGCCGGCCCACCCTTCCGGCATCAGAACGAACAGCGTGGTGCGCTGCTCGCCGACCGAATAGGCGAGGCCGATCTCGCCCGGCGCGAGCGTCCGGCGGGCGGCGGGCGCGTCGAGCGGCACCGGGGCGGCGAGCGCCGCGTAGCGCGGCGAAATGCGGCGAATCTGGGCGCGCAGGCTCTCGCGTTCGCCGAACACGCGAGCTCTCCGGGCGATCAAGTCTTCGATGCGGCGGGACTCTTTCGTCGGATCGAGCGCGCCGATCTCGCTCTCGAACTGGGCGAGCCGGGCGTCGATGGAGCGCATTTGCTCGACCAGGTCGGCGGGCAGCTCGGCGGGCGGCGCGAGATCGCGCTCTCCCAGCAAATCGAGGAGGCTCCGGGCGCGGAATCGTTCGAGCGTCCGGTAGGCCTCTTGCGGTGCCCCAAACTCCAGCTGCAGCTCGATCGCCTCCTGGTAGAGCCGGGCGAACTGGGCGCGGAAGCGCGTCTCGTCGAGATCCGATCCCCCCAGCCGCCGGACGCTTCGGTCGAGCGCGTCGAGCGCCTGCGCAAAGTGGCGCTCGGCTTGCCCGGTCCGTCCGAGCCGGCGTTCCAGGCGTCCGAGCAGGCCGAGCGCGTCGGCCTCTTCGGCCGTTCCCGGGATGACCCGCTCGTAGATCGCGAGCGCGCGCCGGACCATCGTCTCCGCGAGCCTCAGGTCGGCGGGGGTGCCGAGCCGGAGCAGGAGGGGTGTCGCCCGGCGCAACGAGACCGCGACCTCCAGCGTCTCCGGCAGGCTTCCCACGACCTTCTGCGCCTCCTCGATCCGTGCCCGCGCGGCTTGGGAATCGTGACGCGCGAGGTCGATCTCGGCGAGGTTGACGAGGTCGAGCGCCACGATCGGCGCCTTCGGCGCGATCTTCCGTTGCAGATCGAGGGCTCTTGCCGCATACCGCTCGGCCCGGTCGGGGGCGCCCTGGGCATTGATCACCGTGGCGAGGCTCGTGAGCATGCTGGCGACCGAGGGACCGCCGGGGGCGAGATCCTCCCAGATCGCGAGCGCTTCCTTGTAGCGGGTCTCGGCCTCGGCGAAATCGCCACGCCGCTCGGCGACGGAGCCGAGCTGGGAGAGGGCGCTGGCCGCGGTCTCCCCCTTGGGATTGAGCGTTCGGCCGGTCCGGAGGGCGGCCTGCAACAGCTCGTCCGCGGAATCGAGATGGCCGCGCGCGATCGCGATGTCCGCCAGGTTGAGCAGGGTGCTCGGCTCCTTCTGGGACCCCGGCTCCAGGCGCCGGGCGAGGAGCAGCGCCTTTTGTTGATAGCGCTCCGCTTCGTCGAGCCGGCTCCGCAGCCGGGCGAGGATGCCGAGGTTCATGTAGAGCGAGGAGGTGAAGCGCCCCTCCGGGATCTTCCGTTCCGCGGTATCGACCGCGGCCCGCAGATGAAGGTTCGCGCCTTCCAGGTCGCCGCGGATTCCGGCGCAGGTGGCGAGGTTGTTCTCGGTGAAGGCGAGGGTCACGCTGTCCGGTGCTTGGACGGCCTGGATGCGACGCGCCTGGTTGAGCGCGGAAACCGAGGCGTCGAGGTTTTCGCGCCGGAATTCCAGCCGCCCGAGCACCGCCCAGGCCGCCGCCTCGGCCAGGCTCCCCGGGTCGAGCCGGCGATGGATCGCGATCGCCGCCTGGGCGTCCGGCAAGGCGACGCCCGGATTCTCGACCACCAACTGGGCGTCCGTCCGCCGTTGGCGGATCAGGGCGAGGAAGCGATCGTCGTGCTGGGCCAGGGCGAAGCGTTCCGCCGCGGCGTAGTCCGCCTCGGCGGCCTCGATCTCATGCGCCTCGGCATGCGTCGAGGCTTGCCGCAGATGGTCCCAGGCCTTGGCGCCGGGGGTGGTCGAACGCTCGGTGCCGAAACGGACGCGCCAATCGTCGGCGCCGAGCAGGAAGGTGCGGCGCTCACGTCTGCCGGCCGGCGTATCCCGTTCGATCTCCATCTCCACCGGTCCGCGAGGGGCCTGTTCGATCTCGAACAGGGAGACCGACAGGCCGTCTTTCGGCACCAGCCTGGCGCTTTGCGGGTTGGCCGGCGGGGCGGGCAGGCGAACCAGCTTGAGGATCCGGTCGCCGGGTTTGAGGCCGACGACCGTTCCGACGCCGCCGGGAAGAACCTGGGCGACGACGACCGCTCCGTCCGGCGTGGGCGGGCGGGTCGCGGGGCAGCCCCCAAGGGCAAACGCCAGCGCGATGAGGGTCGGAAGACGGACGGGTGTCATCGCCCGTCGCCATCGAGTTGAAACGCCGCCCAATAATAAGGATGGCGGTAGGGGCCGGCGAGCATCTCGCGCTGGGCTTCGGCGAGCGCCGAATCCTTCGCCTCGCCGGCGCCGAGGTGGACGTAGAAGCGGCGCATCAGCTCGGCGGTCGAGCGGTCGGAGACCGACCAGAGGGAGGAGAGCACGGTGCGCGCCCCGGCGTAATGGAACGCGCGGGTGAGCCCGAGGCGCCCTTCGCCTTCCCCGTCCGCGCCGAGCGCGGTCTCGCAGGCCGAGAGGGTGACCAGGTCGGCCGACAGGCGCAGGCGCTCGAAGATCTCCCAGGCTTGAAGCAGGCCGTCGTCGCCCGAGGCCGGAGCGCCCCCGGCGGCGGTTGAGGCGGGGCTGAGCGCGAGGGCGGAATCGAGCGGGAACCGCGGATCGAGCAGCGCGTGGCCGGCGAAATGGACGATCCGCCCGCCCGGCGCCTCGGAGAGGAAGCGAGCCTCCGTCGCGTCGGCGCCGAGGAACACCCGCGCCGGGCGGACCAGCGCCGCCACCGCGGCCACTTCGACGCCGCTGCCGGGAAGCGGCGAGAGGCCCGCGCGAAAACGCAGCAGGGGGCTCGCTTCGCGGATCACGTCCGATGCCTGGACTTCCGTCCTTGCAGTCCCTTCCGTCCTTTGGGTCCTTTCCGTCCTTTCATACCGAGGATCCCCGAACGCCACCAAAGCCCCGGCCGGTGGGTGCGCCGGGCGCATCCGGCGCAGCTCCGCGGCGAGCGTGGCGGACACCACGTTCGCTACGGGCAGGCGCTCCGCGAGGTAGCGGCCGTCGCCGTCGACCAGAGCGGAAAACGGCAGAGTCGCGAGCGGCCCGTCGGCCGAGATGCGCAGCCTTGCCGCCGCGGCGAGAAAGGGCGCGGCCGGGGCGACCAATTGTGCGTAAAGTCGGGCGCCCGCGCTGCGGATCGTCCGGTCGTCACGCGTGCCCGTCCCGCTTTGCGGATGGCCGGCGAGCGCGAGGCTGCGCCAGGCGGCGACCTCCGCCCGCAAGGCCTCACGGCCGATCGGCAGAGTGCGGACGATCAAGCCGTCTTTCGGCGCGCCCGCAAACCCTTCCGGCAGCAAGACGAACAGGGTGGTCCGCGTCTCGTCCACCGCGTAGGCGAGCGCCACTTCTTTCGGTTCCAGCGTGCGGCGCGCTTCGGCCGCCGCGAGAGGCCGCGGGGCGGCGAGAGCGGCATAACGCGGCGCGGCGCCGCGCAGCCTCTCGCGCAGGTTGTCGCGCGCGGCAAGCATGCGGCTTCTTTCGGCGAGCAGCTGCTCGATCCGCGCCCGGTCATGGTCCGGGTCGGCGCTTTCGATCGCCGCCTCGAATCCGCGCAGCTCGGCGTCGATCCTTCGCTGTTCCTCGACCAGGGCGGCGGGGATCTCGGGCGCCGGCGCGAGATCGCGCCCGGCGAGCAGGTCGAGCAGGCTGCGGGCGCGGAAGCGTTCCAGGATCAGGAACGCGTCGGCCGAACGCCCCTCGTCGACCGCCACCGCGAGCGCGTCGCGATAGAGGCCCGCGAACAGGGCACGGAAGCGGGTCCGGTCCTGGTCCGAGCCGCCGATGCGGGCGACTTGGGCGTCGAGAATGTCGATCGCCTCGGCGAAGCGGCGCGCCGCCGCTTCGCGCCGTCCGCGCAGCTTGTCGATCCGGCCGAGCAGGGCCAGCTCTTCGACCTGGAATTGGGTACCCGGCGCGATCCGATTCTGAATGTCGAGCGCGTGCAGCAGGTGCCGCTCCGCCGTCGCCAGATCGCCCAGCTCGAAATCGGTCTCGCCCGCCCGCTGAAAGGTCCACGAGGCGTCCATCAACTGCGGCAGACCGGCCGCGACGGCGAGCGCCTCGTCGGTGCGGCGCCGGGCCGCCGCGCGGTCGCCGGCCTTCCGCGCGATCTCGGCGAGCAGCGTCAGATCGTAGGCCAGGATCGCCGACGCCGGCGCCCCTTTCCGGTGGAGCTGGTAGGCGCGGGTGGCATAGTCCTCGGACCGTGCGGTGGCGCCCGCGCCCAGGGCGGCCGAAGCGAGGTTGGTGAGCGCCCGGCCGACCAGCGGGCTGCCGGGCGCGCGGCCTTCGTAAAACGCCAGCGCCCGCTGGAGCGACGCCTCGGCGCTGGCAAAGTCGCCGCGTTGCAGATAGAGCAGGCCGAGGTTCGAATAGATCGCCGCGATCGCCGGTCCGTCTGGGCCGCGCGCCCGCAGGCGCGCAAGCGCCGTTTGCAGCAGCTCTTCGCCCTGCTCGAGGTTGCCGCGGTAGGTCGCGATGACGCCGAGATTGATCATCAGGTCTTCGAGCTTCGGCGAGCGCGGATCGGCATGGCGGATGACGTCCAGCGCGCGATGGGCGAAGCGGTCGGCCTCGTCCAGGCGGCCGCGCTTGCGGGCGGTGACGCCGAGGTTCATCAGTAGGATCCCGGTGGTCTTGCCTTGCGGGGTTTTCGCCTGCGCGATCGTCAGCGCCTTCTGGAATTGCGCCTCCGCGCCGGCCAGGTCGTCGCGATCGATCGCCAGGTTGCCTTGGGCGCGGAGCGTCGCCGCGTAGGCCAGGCTGTTCGGCGCCGCGGCCGATTGCACCGCGGCGGCCTGCGCGAGCGCCGCGGTCGCCGGGTCGGCCTGGTTGTCCAGCGCGAGCAGCCGCCCGGCCAGCGCCCGGCTCTGGGCGATCGCCACGGGTCCGATTTCGCCCGCCCCGTCGCCTCCTCCAGACTTCGCGGCGGCGAGCGAGGTGCGCAGCGCGAGAGAAGCGTTCGCGTCGGCGAGCCCGCCGGGCACGTCTTCGGCTTCGAGGCGAAACTCCGCCCGGCGGAACAGGACCAGCGCGAGCAGCCGGTGGTCGGGAAGCTTTCGCGCCGCGCGCTCGGCGGCTTGGAATGCCGCTTCCGCCTCCGGCACCCGGTGCTCCGCGGCCGGCTGCTCGGCCCGGGCGAAGAGATCCCAGGCGCGCGCCGCGGCGGTCGCCGGCCGCTCGGAGCGAATCCGAATGCGCCACTCGTCGGCGGGAAGCGTCAGGGTCTTCCGCTCTTTCCTCGCGCGTTCGATTTCGATCTCGACCGGCCCGCGAGGCGCCTGCTCGCATTCGATCTCCGCGACCGCGAGCGCACCCTCCGGGCGCAGATCGACCGCTCCGGCGCGGCGCAGCCGGACGATCCGGTCGCCCGGGCGGAGCCCCGCGAGGTCGCCGGTTCCTCCGGGCAGCACCGCCTCGACGATCACCGCGCCGTCCGGCGACTCGGGGGGCTGCCGGCAGCCGGCCAGCCCCAGCGCCACGGTGCAGAGCGCGAGCGCGATCCGAGGCCGACGCCGCGCGCGGCGCGATGTTCTGAGGTGAGGTTCGTTCATCGAGAGCCTTGGAATCGGATCGTGGCTGACCTCGGCGCAACGGATCGCGGAGCTACCGAATCAAATCGGGATCGACAGGTTTGGACACGGAATCAAGTCTTTAGTGTAGAGAGGAAGCGAGAGAGGGACGGCGCAGGCGCCCCTCTCTCGCCGTCGAGCCCGGCGTCACGGCTGGGGCGAAGTCGGCCCCACGGGAAGGGTCCGATAGCGATCGCGCAGCTCGATCTGCCGGCTCCGCTGCGGCAGCTCGGCGCCGCGGACGATCACATGCTCCGGGAAGGTGGTGACCTCCAGCGGATCGCCGTCCCAGATCACCAGGGTCGCTTCTTTGCCCGCCTCCAGCGAGCCGAGCCGGTCGGCAACACCCCAGATCTTGGCCGGCTCAATCGTCATCGCGGCCAGCCCGTCGATCCAAGGAAGGCCGTTGGCGACCGCGTTGCCGGCGGCCTGGCGGAGGTTCCGCGCGTTGTGCGCGTCGAAGGTGGCAAACGCGATCCGCACTCCGGCCGCCTTCAGCCGGGCGGCGTTGTCGAGCCGCGCGCCGAGCGCCTCGAAGCTCCCGGGCAGGTCGTCGAGCGGATTCAAGACCACCGGCACCCCGGCCGCCGCGATCTCGGCCGCCACCTCCCAGCCTTCGTCGGCGCCCGCGAGGATCAGCTTCAGCTTCTCCTCTTTGGCGAAGCGGATCGCGGCGAGCAGGTCGCTCGCGCGATGCGCCCGGATGATCAGGGGAACCTCCCCCCGGGCGACCGGTCCAAGCGCTTCGAGGTCGAGCCGCGAGAGAGCGTAGGAGCGGCGCGCGCCCTTATCCCAATCGGCCCGATGGTCTGCCCAGTCACGCGCGTCGGCGAGCGCTTCGCGCAGCAGCAGGATCGCTCCGGCGCGCGAGCCGCCCGATTTTTCCGCGCCCGCCTCGCCGAGCACCGCAAACATCGCGGCGGGGGCGCGCAGCACCATCTCGCCACCGCCCAGTTGGATCACGGCCGCCTGGCCCGCGATCAGGCTCTTGCCGGCCTCCGGCGCCACCAGCGCATAGGTGAGACCCTCGATCCGGTTGATCGCGATCAGGCTCGACGCCGGATTGAGCGCGTCGACGACATTTAAAGCCGCGGTGATCCGGTCGTCGTCGCTTTGGGCGTCGCCGGTGGCTTCGACCTGGTTCACCTCGACCAGGCCGATCCGCGACAGCGAGTCGAACAGGCCCGGGGTGATCACTTTGCCCGAGGCGTCGATCCGGGTCGCCCCGGCGGGGATCGCGATGCTCGCGCCGACCGCGCGGATCGTGCCGTCCTGGATCAGGATCGCGCCGTTGCGAATCTCGCCCTGGGGACCCATCGTGTGGATCGTCGCGCCGAGGATCGCGACCGGCGGCGCCGCTTCGGCGGGAGGTCCGAGCAGGAAAGAAGCGGCCAACACGCCCGCGACGACCGGACCGCCCTTGAGGATCGTCCGCAGGCTCATTTGCCACCTCCCGGAATGCCGGTCCGCACGTCGCGCAGGCCGAGCTCGAAATCGGTGCGCGGTTGGCGCTCGGGATCATTGCGATCGTAGATTCGCGCGCCGTCGACGAAGACCTGCTCGGCGTGGGCATAGACGGAGAACGGGTCGCCGCTCCAGATCACCACATCGGCCATCTTGCCCGGTTCAAGCGAGCCGGTGCGGTCGCCCACCCCCATCGTCTTGGCCGGATTGATCGTGATCCAGCGGATCGCGTCCTCCTCGGTGAACCGCTTGCCGCCCGGGTGCCCCGCGGCCGCCTCGTCGCGCGCCAAGCGATTGCCCGCGGCCATCGCCTTGGCGGCCTCCTGGTTCAGGCGCTGAATCCCGTCCGCGGAATCCGAATGGACGATCGCGCAAGCCCCCGCCCGGTCGACCAGCGCGACGTTCTCGCGGATACCGTCGAGAGCCTCCATCTTGAAGCCCCACCAGTCGGCCCACATGGCGGAGCAGATGCCCTCCTTGGCCAGCAGATCGGCGATCTTGTACGCCTCGACCGCGTGGTGAAACGCCGCGATCTTGTAGCCGAACTCTTTGGCCTGGTCGATCATGTTCGCCATCTCGTCCGCCCGGTAGCAGTGGTTCTGCACCAGGATCTCGCCGGACAGAACCTTGGCGAGCGTTTCCTTCTCCAGATTGCGCTCGGGCGGCTCGGGATCCTGACCGTCCCGGCTCTTCTGGCCGCGCGCGATCTTGTCCGAATAGTCCTGCCACTTCCTGCGGTATTCGGTCGCGCCGATCCACGCCTCGCGGGTGACGGCGATATTGCCCATCCGGGTCATCGGCGCCCGCCCCTTGCTGCCGTAGACCCGCTTCGGATTCTCGCCGCACGCCATCTTCAAGGCATACGGCGCGCCGGGGAACTTCATTTCCTGCATCGTGCGCGCGGGCACGTTTTTCACCGCCACGCCCACCCCGCCGATCAGGTTTCCCGAGCCGGGCAGAATCAGCATCGAGGTGACCCCCCCGGCGCGCGCGAGCGGAAACTGCGGATCCTGCGGCCAAATCGCATGCTCGGCGCGCACGTCGGCCGTCACCGGCTCGGTCATTTCATTGCCGTCGGAGTTCGCCTCGACCTCCGGAGAGGGATAGACGCCCAGGTGCGAATGGATGTCGATGATCCCGGGAGTCACCCACTTGCCCGTGGCGTCGATCACCGTCGCCCCCGCCGGAGCCTCGATCGAGGTCCCGACCGCCTCGATCTTGCCGTCTCGCAGCAAGACCGAGCCGTTCTCGATCCGCGGCCCGGTCGCCGTTAGGATCGTCGCCCCGCGGATCAACGTCACTTCCGAAGGCAGCGGCCGGTAGGTCGAAGGGTAAGGGTCGGCGGCCGGGACGGACATCGCCGTCTTCGGTGCGCCGGGTGTCGCGGAGGCGGCTGACTTCGGTGGGGCCGCACCGGCACAAGCCGAGCCGTAGGCGAGCAGGGTGAGGATCAAAACGGGAGCATGGCGCATCGAGGGCTCTCCGAAGGAAGTGAAGTTCGCGGCACAGCAGATCGGAAAACGGTGCTGGCTGCAAGACGGGGCCCAGCTCAGTCAGGGCGGGCAGATCAGCGGGATAGCCTCCCGCTTGTTACGGCGGTAGATTCGGAAATCTCCACGATCGACGGTGATCACGCTATGCCGAGGAAAGAGCTCACTCATTCGAATCAGGCAGAGATCGGCCAAATCCGGGTGGCGATCGGAATACCGGTTCGCCAGCGCCGCAAGCTGACTGAGCTGAGACTGACAGTCGAAGGCCAGCTCCACCAAGCCCTCCGAGACCATGGAGAGGACGAGAGGAACGCTCTGGAGGTGGAAGGCCGTCTCGGCAAGCACCGCTTCGCAGGTGAGCAGGGGCTCGGTGATGCCCGTCGCTATGCTGACCGCCCAAGCGTGGTAACTGTCGTTACGATTGGCGAAAGCGACGAGGAAGCCGGTATCGGCGATCCCCTTCACGAGTGCGAAAAGCCCTTCCGAAGGGACAAGTCCTTCGGCCCGTCAACCGCTCCGGCCAAGCGCAGGAAGCCTTGCGCCTCGCCGCTCGCCCGGGCCTTTTCCAGCTGGTCGCGGATGAGCTTACCTTGCGACACGCCGCTCTGCGCCGCCACCGCTTCGAGCCAAGCCGCCAATTCTTCGCTGAGCCGGATGGTAATTGTATGACTCATTTGCCGGAAGCGTAACACAACCGGCGAAAGCGGTAAGCACAGATGGCCCGGGGCAGCGGCTCGGGAAGGCCACTGGACCGGCCCCGACCTCCGCAACGACGACCTTGGTTTTTGGGTGGTTGTCTCCCCATTCCCGCTCTGATCTCTGACCTTCTGGACTCTGCTCTCTGGGCCTCTGTCGGGAGTGGGGGAGTTCAGAGGGGGCGCGTCCCACTATGGAGGCTTGGCCCTTTGGGGAACCGCCCAACGGTGCCGGGTATATAAGAATCAGACTTCGGCGTGTGTCGAAGAGGAAATCTATATAGCCAACGTCGTCGGCTATATAGGAAACGCACCCGGGATGAAGCGAATCTCCGCACATCGAAAGTTGAACCTTCGATCTGCGAAAGTTCAGGGTGATCCGATGCTCCCCTTCGCACCCTTTCCGGGCTAGCCTGCTCTGAGGAGCCGCCGGTCCGCCGGCACCCCCATGCTACGATTCTCGATCGGTCCGAGCTGATTCGATCCCTGCCGGTTTTAGGCCGGTGGCCCGCATTCGAGGAACCCGCATGATGTCGCCGATCGCCGCGCCCGCCCCGCGACTTGTCCCCGAGCTGACCCGCGAGAGCCTCCTCGCCGATTTTCGGCTCGCCGTGCGCAGCCGCCATACCAGCCTGCTCGGGCGGCGCGAGGTGCTCACCGGCAAGGCGAAGTTCGGCATCTTCGGCGACGGCAAGGAGATCGCCCAGATCGCGCTCGCCCGCGCGTTCCGGCCGGGTGACGTGCGCTCCGGCTACTACCGCGACCAGACGCTGATGATGGCGCTCGACTTGCTGTCGGTCGAGCAGTTCTTTGCCCAGCTCTACGCCGACGCGGATCTGGAGCGCGAGCCCTGCTCGGCCGGCCGTTCGATGACCGCCCACTTCGCGACTTGGATGGTGGGGGAGCAGGGCGAGCTTCTTCCTCAGACCGACCGTTTCAACTCCTCGGCGGACGTATCGCCCACTGGCTCGCAGATGCCGCGCCTGGTCGGCCTTGCCCAGGCGTCCAAGCTCTATCGCGAGCTGCCGGCTCTGGCGGATCGCACGGGATTTTCGATCGGCGGCCGGGAGATCGCCTGGGGCACGATCGGCAACGCGAGCTGCGCCGAGGGGATGGTCTGGGAGTCGATCAACGCGGCCTGCGTGCTGCGCGTGCCGATGGTGCTGTCGATCTGGGACGACGGCTTCGGCATCTCCGTGCCGAACGAGATCCAGATCGCCAAGGGCGACCTGTCTGCCCTGCTCGAAGGGTTCCGCCGCGCGCCGGGCAGCCGCGACGGGCTCGATCTCTACACCGTGAAGGGCTGGGACTATTCGGCTTTGATCGAGACCTACCTCGGCGCGGCCGAGATCGCCCGGCGCGATCACGTGCCCGCCGTGATCCACGTGACCGAGATCACCCAACCCCAAGGGCACTCGACCTCGGGGAGCCACGAGCGCTACAAGTCGAAGGACCGCCTGGCCTGGGAGGTCGAGTTCGACGGCATCAAGCGGATGCGCGAGTGGCTGGTCCGCGAGGGGCTGGTGGAGGCGGAGCAGTTGGCCGCGATCGACGAGGAGGAGCGGATCGCGGTGCGCGACGCCCAGCGCCGTGCCTGGGAGGCCTTCCGTTCGCCGATCGAGGCCGAGAAGTCGTTCGTGCTCGGGCTACTCGGCGAGGTTGCCGCGGAGAGCGGCGGCGCGGAGGGTGCTGGCGCCGAGGTCGCGAAGATCGCCGAGGAGCTCTCCCGGCAGCAGGCCCCCTTCCGCCGCGACGTCTCGGCCGCGGCCCACGCCGTCCGGGTCGCTACCGCCGGCCGCGCGCGCGGTCCGGCGGCGGAGCGTCTGGCCGGTTGGCGCCGCGGGTTCGAGGCTGCGAACGCCGATCTATATGGCGCGAATCTGACCAGCGAAACGCCGCGCTCTCCTCTCGCGCTGCCGATCGTGCCCGCGGTCTATACGGACGAGTCGCCGACCCTCAACGGATTCGAAGTGCTCACCGCCTGTTTCGACGCCGCGCTCGCGCGCTATCCAGAATTCGTGGCGATGGGGGAGGATCTCGGCCAACTCGGCGACGTCAACCAGGGCTTCCTCGGTTTACAGGCCAAGTACGGCGAGCTGCGCGTGGCCGACACCGGCATCCGCGAGACGACGATCCTCGGCCAAGCGATCGGCCTCGCCATGCGCGGCTTTCGTCCTCTCGCCGAGATCCAGTATCTCGACTACATCCTTTACGCGCTGCAGATCCTGTCCGACGACCTCGCGACCCTGCGCTATCGCTCGGCGGGCAAGCAGGCGGCGCCGGTCATCGTGCGCACCCGCGGCCATCGCTTGGAGGGGATCTGGCACTCCGGCTCGCCGATGGGCGGAGTGATCCATCTCGTCCGCGGCATCCACGTCTGCGTGCCGCGCAACATGACCCAGGCCGCGGGGATGTACAACCTGCTGCTCCAGGGCGACGACCCGGCGATCGTGGTCGAGGTGTTGAATGGCTACCGACTGAAAGAGCGCCTGCCCGTCAACGTCGGCGATTTCACCGTGCCGCTCGGCGTGCCGGAAATGCTGAGGGAAGGAAGCGACGTCACGGTCGTCACCTACGGCGCCTGCTGCCGGATCGCACTCGAAGCGGCCGAAGCGCTCGCCCGGGTTGGCGTCGAAACCGAAGTGATCGACGTCCAAACCCTCCTGCCGTTCGACATCGAAGGGCGGATCGTCGAATCGCTCAAGAAGACCAACCGCCTCCTCTGCCTCGACGAAGACGTACCCGGCGGCGCAAGCGCTTCGATGCTCCAACAGATCCTGGAGATGCAGGGTGGCTACCACTGGCTCGACGCGGCCCCGCGCACCCTGGCCGCCGAGGCCCACCGCCCGGCCTACGGCTCCGACGGCGACTACTGGTCGAAGCCGAACCGAGAGTCGATCTTCGAAGCCGTCTACGCGATCGCCCACGAAAGCGACCCGCGCCGTTGGCCGGAGCTGTAACCCGCGATGGAAGGCAAGCGGTTCCTCCGCTCGATCGAGCTGAAAAACATCCTCTCGTACGGACCGGAGGGGATGAAGCTGGAGTTGGAGCCGCTGAACGTCCTGATCGGAGCGAACGCTTCGGGTAAGAGCAATTTGATTCAGACGCTGCGGATACTCCACGCAGCGCCGAATGATTTTGTGAAGCCGATTCGTGAGGGTGGGGGCGTTGACGAGTGGATCTGGAAAGGGCCAGGAGATAGCGGAAGTGCCCGCATGGGAGTAAAGATCCTCGATCCTACGAGCGGAACCGAGGTTGGATATGACCTCGGATTTACCGCCGATCAGTCGCGATTTTCAGTTACGCACGAAGAAATCCACGGGAAGGCCGGGCGAATCTACTACTTTGATCCGGCCTATCCCTCTTTGGAGGGAAGACCTTCCAGGTGGGGCTTCCTCGGATCGGATCTCGAAGGATTCGAAGTGCGTGGCGATCTTTCCATCCTCGCGCAGCTCCGCAGTCCGAGGCAGGACTACGAGTTCTCGGTTCTGGCTCGTTGGCTGCCCCGATTAAGCTTTTTTCAGCGCCCTTGGATCGACGAGGGCCTGCGCCGCTCGCAAGCGGCCGATCTTCCCGGCGACTTCTTGCTCGAGAACGGATACAACCTCGGCCCCGTTCTGACCGGCCTGATGAATCGCGCGGGGCTTCGGCACGTGCTGATGGACCGGATGAAACGCTTGTACCCGCAGGTCGAAGATGTAGTGGTGACAGTGCATGGCGGTGGCGTCCAGGTCTTCCTTCACGAAGCGGGACTGTCGTCTTCGACCCCCACGTCTCGAATTTCTGATGGCACGCTCCGCTACCTGTGCCTTTTGGCGATTCTTCTTCACCCGGAGCCGCCGCCGCTCGTCTGCATCGAAGAGCCGGAGCTTGGCCTACACCCGGATGCGATGTCTGCGGTGGGTGAGATGCTGATCGAGGCGTCGCAGCGGACACAACTGATTGTGACGACACACTCGCCGAGTTTGGTGTCGGCGCTCTCAAGTGTTCCCGAGGCCGTCGTCGTCTGTGAACGCGGAGATGCGGGTTCAACTTTGACCCGGCTTGAACCCGCGAAGCTCAAGCACTGGCTCGACGAGTACACCTTGGGCGATGTCTGGCAGATCGGTGCACTGGGCGGGAATCGTTAGTGAAGCCGATCCAGATCTTCGTTGAGGGGGGCGGATCCACGGTCAAGACGAAGTCGCAACTCCGCTCAGGGCTCAGGGACTTTCTCGAAAGGGCGGGATTCGTTTGCCGGGTGATCGCCTGTGGGCGGCGGGATGCTGCCTTCAAGTATTGGCGGACCGCGCTCTCAGTTGATCCGGAAGCCTTGAACTTCCTTCTCGTCGATTCCGAAGGGCCCGTAGAAAAAGGCTCGCTTCCATGGCGACACCTCGGAAAGAGCGACCCGTCCTGGCAACCGCCCGCCGATACGGAAGACCATTGCCACTTGATGGTCCAAATGATGGAGGCCTGGTTCCTCGCCGATCCTGAGGCCCTCGCGGCGTACTACGGCCACCACTTCGGCGCGAGCGCTCTGCCGGGCCGACCGAACGTCGAGGAGATCCCCAAGGGGGATGTCGAACGGGCGCTGAAGGCTGCCACCCAGCGGACCCAGAAAGGCGAGTACCACAAGATCCGCCACGCGTTCGATCTCCTCGCCCTGATCGATCCGGAAAAGGTCCGGAAGCGCGCCCCCCACTGCGAGCGCCTGCTCGCGACGTTGGCGAGCGCGCGAGCCTGACGGTCCGCTTCAGGCTCCGATCGTCCCTTCCAGCTCCTCTTCGATGAACTGGGCCAGAGTCTTCTCCTGATCCGGCGGGAGCCCTTCGAAGGCGACGCCGACGCGGAAACGGCGGGTCTTCGGGGCGCGTTGGTCTTCTCCGACGAAGATCACCTTGCCGCCGGGGCGGAAATCCGAGCCTCGGAACGACAGGTCGAGGTCGATCCCCTGGCCGAGCTTGGGCTCGAAATCGGTCGCGATCAGCATCCCCCCGCGAGAGAGCTGCAGGACCACGAATTCGCTGCGGGTGGTCAATCCGCCCTTCAAACCCGCTACGGCGTAGCGGGGGAATCTCCTTCGATCGGCGTCCACGTGCGTCCTCCCCAAAGTCCAAAAGATGTCAGATTCGATGTCATCTTAAAGCTGTAGTGCGCGCCGGGCACCCGGGCGATCCGCCCGGGGTAGAATCCGTTGGCGGACTATCTACGGAGAAATCCGTCGGCGGTTTTAATCATCCGAGAAATGAAACGAAGGATCCGGACATGACGAGCGAGCGGCGGTACGACGTGGTCATCCTGGGCGGCGCGATCAGCGGCGGGGCCGCGGCGCTACTCCTGCGGCGCGAGCGGCCGGCGCTCAAGGTTCTGGTGGTCGAAAAAATGCCGGCGTTCGACGGCAAGGTGGGAGAGGCGACGACCGAGATGTCGGCCATGTTCCTGACCCGTCGGCTCGCGCTCTGGCAG
This sequence comes from Thermoanaerobaculia bacterium, assembly GCA_035995205.1. Taxonomy (GTDB): domain Bacteria; phylum Acidobacteriota; class Thermoanaerobaculia; order Multivoradales; family UBA5704; genus DASYKS01. Next base: position 5,194 of record DASYKS010000092.1, on the reverse strand, counting down.
CACCTCGAGCTCGAACACCTGCGCAAAGAGGGACTGCGGTTTTGGTTCACCAACGAGCGGGTCAAGGGCCATGCCCAGGCGAGCGAGGCCGGCCCGCACGAGCAGACCCCTGTGCCGACGTTCCAGCTCCGCCGCGACGCGATCGACGAGCACGTGCTCGCCACGGCGGTGGCTGAAGGGGCCGAGCTGATACGCCCGGCCCGAGTTTCGGCCGTCGAGATTGGCGATTTCGACCACCGGGTGACGATCGACACTAAGACCGGCCGCGAGACGGTCGCCTGCCGTTGGGTGCTGGACGCCACCGGGCGCGCGACCGTGCTGGGCAAGAAGCTGGGGCTGATCGATCGCAACGAGGGGCATCCGACCAGCGCGGTCTGGGCGCGGTGGGAGGGCGTCCGCCACATGGACGACGTCGCCGCCCTCTCCCAGGACAACGCGTTCGCCGCGGGCAACGTCTGTTCGCGCCGGCTCGCGACCAACCACTATCTGGGGCGCGGCTATTGGGTCTGGATCATCCCGCTGGGCAGCGGCGAGACCTCGATCGGCGTAGTCTTCGACCGCCGCCTGATGTCGCTCGACGTCTCCGGCAGCGGCCGGGGAGCGTCGTATCTGGCCCACCTTCAAAGCATCCCCGCGGTCGCCGAGCTGCTCGAAGGGGCACGGATGCGCACCGAGGATCTCCGCTCGTACTCGCACCTCGCCTATGCCACCCGCCAGTACATGGGACCGGGCTGGGCGATGATGGGCGACGCCGCGGTGTTCATCGACCCGTTCTATTCGCCCGGGCTCGACCACATGGCGTTCTCGGTCGAGGCGACGGTGAACTTGGTGCTGGCCGAGACTGCGGGCGAAGACGTAACCGAGCGGATCGCCGAACACAACCGGACCTTCGTGCGCTCCTACTGGCGGTTCTTCGAGGGGGTATACCGCGACAAGTACTTCTACATGGGAGAGCACGACCTCGCCTCGGCCGCCCTCTTGATCGACACGGGGCAGTACTTCATCTTCATGGTCGATCCGGCCTATCGCAGGCACAAGCGCTTCTATTGGATGCCGGTGCTCGGGCCGAAAGAGGCGTTCTTCAGCTACGGGATGCTCCACCTCTACAACCGGCGTTTCAAGCGCATCGCCGACGCGCGGTTGGAGTACGGCACCGCCGGGGAGCGCAACGACGGGCGCCGGGTGGTGGCGAGCTTCGAGCTCGGCTACCTGGGCCCGAGATCGGGCACGAGGATGTTGGCGCGGGGCGTGAAGCTCTGGCTGTTCGCCGAGCTCGACCTGCTCCGCTTGCGGCTGTCTCCGTTCAAGCGTCGCCGGCCGAAGGTGGAGGAAATGCCCGCCGTGCCGGCTATGTCTTCGATGCCGGCGGAGTCCGGCGCCGAGCCGCGCTGACCGCCGCGGCGATCCCGGCGATCACCAGGGCGGCCAGCCCCCAGATCCACCCGTGGTGGAGCCGGGCGCGCCACCCGGGGACCACCGGCGGCGGCTCGCCGATCAGGACGAACGCCGACCAGATCTCCGGCCGATTCCAATCGGGCGTGGCGAGCAATCTTCGCTTGGTCGCGGCGAGCGCCTCGGCGGGCGCCAAGCCCCGGGCCAGCTGGGCGTAGAACTGGCTCATGAACACGGCGGTTGCCCGGTCGCCGACGTCCCAGAGGCTCGCGACCACACCCGAGACGCCCGCGGCGAGGAACGCTCCGGAGAGCGAGGAGAGCGCGCCCGTGCCGCGCCCTCGCGAATCGCCGCCGAGGGCGGTGCTGCACGCCGAGAGAACCGCGAGATCGGCGTGAACGGACAGGACCGCGATCTCGGAAGGATCGAGCAGGCCGTCGTCTTCGCCTTCGGGAGTGAGCAGGATCGCCGCGCCACGCCCGGCGCGCTCGTCGAGCACCGTGTGGGTCGCGAAATGAAGCACTCGCGCGCCGCGGTTCGCCTGGGCTCGGAACGCGCTCTCCGTCGCCCGCCCGCCGAGGAAGGTATCTTGGGCGTCACGGCCTCCGGCCAAGGTCGCCCCGGCTTCGGTGATCTCGCGCGCCGCGTTCGGCAGCGGCCCAAGCGTGAAGCGCGCGGCGAGCAAGGCGGCGGGAGTGCCGGCCGCTACGCCCGGCGCGAGAGGGTCGGGCAGCCGCGGCGAGCCGAAGCCGAGGAACGCCCGGTCGAGATGAGCGGCAGGGCGGGCGGCGAGCGCGAGCGCCGCCGCCGCGCTCGGCAGGTAGGAGACCGCCAACTTTCCGACCAAGGGTGTGTTCGTGCCCGGCAGCGGCAGCAGCTCGAACGGCAGATAGCGCAGGTCGCCGTCGGGCGCGATGCGCAAATGGTCTACACCTTCGAGAGCACCGAGCGGCCTGAGCAGAGCGGCATAGAGAGCGGCGAGATCACGCGCCGCCGGAAGTCTTCCCGCCGCCAGCTCACGGTGAGCCCGCCGGACGATCGCTAGCAGGGGGGCGCTCGGTCCGAGGTCGGAAAGCGCTACTTTCGAGCCCAACGCGTCGGCGACGCCCAACCGCCAAAGATAGAGGCGCCCTTCGGCGAAGAAATATTCGAGCACCGGCGCCGAGGGCGAGCCGGTGCGAGCGAGCGCCGCAAGATCGAGAGTCTTCGCCACGGCGGGGGGCAGAACGGAGCCGCCGAGCGCATCGACCAGCTCTCGCGCTTTGGCGCGTTCGACCAGAAGGAGCGCCCGGCCGGCCGCTTGCCGGTCGCCGGCCGCAGCGCTTCGAGCCTCGATCGCGACCGCGCTCTCATAGACCGAGCGATGATCGCCGAAATAGCTCGCCTGCAAACTTTTCGCGCCGATCTCGGCGCGGGTCGCCTCGATCTCGGCAAGGGCACGTTCAAGCTGCTCGCGGGCGCGCGGCAGATTGCCGCGCGCGGCTGCGATCCGGCCGAGCCCTTCGCGCGCGGACCAACGCCCCTCGGCCGAGCCGCTTTCGGTGGCGGCTTGGAGACAGCGCCGAAAGGCGTCTTCCGCTTCGGCCAGCCGCCCCCCTTCGAGCAGCAGGCGCCCGAGATAGAAGAGATCCTGGATCTCCTCGGCCCGGTCGCCGCTCTCCCGCGCATCGGCGAGCGCCGCGCGGAAATCGGCTTCGGCACCGCGCGGGTCGCCCAGGTTGAGATGGCGGGCGAGCCCTACGTTGAGCGACACGTTCGACCTTCCGGCGAGATCGCCCGCCTTGGCGTAGTGCTTCGCGGCGTCCTCGAAGGCGGCGATCGCCCGGCGCGGGTCGCCCAGGTTGCGGTAGAGCACTCCGGCGTTGGCGGCGATCGAAGCGCGCAGCCCGGGGTCGAGATCGCTGCCGCTCCCGGTGCCGAGCAGATCGCGATAGAGCGCGAGCGCCTCTTCGTACGCGCCGAGCTTTTCGAGCACCACCCCTTCGTTGATCCGGGCGATGCGGATCTGATCGACCGACCAGGGCTCATCGGGGTGCCGAGCCGCGACCGCCGCAGCCTCCCGGTACGCTTCGAGCGCTCTCCCATAGCGCCCCGATTCGGTCGCGGAAACTCCTAAGTTCGCGAGATTGATCCCCTCCCCTTCGGCGTCGCCCGCCTTGCGATTGAGCGCGAGCGCCTCGCGGTAGCTAGCATCCGCGTCCGCCGTTCGTCCCAGCGATTGGAGCGACCGGCCGAGGTTGTTGAGCGCGCGGGCGAGCGGGATCGGGTCGTCCTTGCGCAGGAGGCGCAACCGCACCGCGGCCGTGCATTCGGCGAGCGCCGCGCGAAAATCCCCCTGGTCGTTCAAGATCGCGCAGGCATTGTTGCGCGCCCTCCCCGCCGACTCCGGATCGATTGTCTCCAGGGCGGGAGCCGCCTTCCGATAAGCCGCGAGGGCTTCGTCGAGCCGACCCTCCTGATGAAACGAGAGTGCCCGATCGAATGTGTCGAGCGGGCTTTCTGCGGCTCGCGCTCCCACGCCCGAGGCCAAGTGGATCGCGAGAGTCGCAAAGAAAACCAGCATCCGGGCGCGAGACATGGGGAAATCCGGGGCGAGGCTCCGTTTAGTTCACCAGCTCTTCGGGCTCCTCGGGCACTTCCGGTGGCGCCTCTTCTTGGAAGCTCCCGAGGTCTCTTTCGTTCTGTAGATCCTTCAAGCTCTCCTCCAACTCCCACCGTCGCCGAAGCTCCGCATCCCGCACCCGTCGCCGCTTGAACGCCACCAGCGCGAGCCCTGTGATTCCGAGCCAGAGCGCCGCGGTGCTCGACAAGAACGGTACCCAACGATTCCAGAACGTCCGCCGCCGCCAGTAGGAGGTCTCGAGGCTTCCGAGCGATTCTCCCGTTGCGGCTTGGAACGCGGCGTCGAAGCTCTCGCCGCGCGCGATCCCGGAGAGGATTTTCGCGCTGGTCTCTGGACCTCGGCGGAGCAGGAGATCGGCCACGAAATCGCCCGCGAGGGCATACGCGGCTTGGACGTCCGATTGGCCCCCGGCGAACTGGGAGTCGAGGTCGGCGAGGGGGATCCGGCCGTCGATCAGAATCGCGAGCGTCGTGCGCGAGCGGTCTTCGAGCCCGCGTCCCCGCCCCGCGGCCATCGCGAGCCCTTCGTGGAACCAGCGGGGAACCGGCCTCCCGCCGGCCGCCCGGTCGATCAGAATGTGGGTCACCTCGTGCTGAACCAGCGCGTCGAGGTCGGAGTCGGGATAGTGGGGCACCCGCGCGGGAAGCAGCACGATCGCGCTCGCCGGACCGATCGCATAGCCGGAAACCCAAGGTGGAGCCGACATCGCCTGCGGCGAGCTTTCCGCCGCGAGCAGCACCTGGATTGGCGAGAGGTCCGAGGCGCCGGTCAGCCGGATCGCCGGTTCGAGCAACTGCGGATCGAAACGCTCCACCGTCCGGCCGAGCGCCGAAAGCTCAGGCGGCGCCTGGACGATCAGGCGCGGAACCGCTGTTGGCGGGCCCGGGGCGGCGACTGTAGCGAGACTAAAAACGAGGAGTGCGCAGGCCACCAGTCGGAGCGCGTGTTGGAGCGACCGAAGACTGGAGGAAAAGAGCGGAGGGGAGGGCATCACCCTCCCAGTCTAGCCGTCCTGCCGCTCGCCGAGGCCGAGCGCTTCGAGCGACGGTACCTCGAAGATCCGGTCGGCGATCTCGCCCAACTCATCGAGCGAGCCGATTCCTTCGACTTGGCGTTGAACCGCGGGGGGAACCTCGCCGAAGCGCTGGCCGAGCTGGCGGAGGACGGTGCGTCTCAGTC